>CAZOVK010000079.1:0-10805 GCA_964583165.1 uncultured Defluviitaleaceae bacterium
ACTTTTCGTTGCCGGGTATACTGGACGCGCTGATGATAATCTTGTCGCCGGGCTTGATTTCAACTTGTTTGTGCTCTGACATGCTCATACGGGTGAGCGCTGACATGGTTTCGCCCTGACTACCCGTTGTGATGATGACAATCTCGCCGTCGGTGTATTGGTTGATTTCGTTCAGCTCAATCATCACGCCGGAAGGTACCGTCAGATATCCCAAATCAGAAGCCGTCTTTACAACATTGACCATACTACGCCCGACAACAGCAACTTTGCGGTCATGTGCTACGGCGCAGTTGATAATCTGTTGAATGCGGTGTATGTTGGATGAGAACGTCGCAACCATGATGCGGTGGTCGTAGGTTTCACTGAAAATCTTTTCAAACACCGTGCCCACATGGCGTTCGCTCATGGTATAACCCGGGTTTTCAACATTCGTGCTCTCACAGAGCATGAGTAACACGCCTTCGCGCCCAAGTTCCGCGAAGCGTTGCAAATTTATGGAATCACCCTGAATCGGGGTATAGTCTACCTTAAAATCGCCGGAATGAATGACCATGCCCACGGGCGTTTTAATCGCCAATGCGCAGGAATCAGCTATCGAGTGGGTCGTGGCTATAAACTCAACGGAGAAACGCCCCGCTTCAACCGTCTGCCCACGGGTTACGCAGACGCGCTCAACGGAATTGAGCATTCCGTGTTCCTTCAATTTAATTTCAACAAGCCCCAACGTGAGCTTCGTGCCATAGAGTGGCACGTCAATATCCCTAAACAGATAAGGTATAGAGCCGATATGGTCTTCGTGACCGTGTGTCAAGAAAATCCCGCGGATTTTCGATTTATTCTTAACCAAATAGCTGAAATCGGGTATTACGAGGTCAACGCCGAGCTGGTCGTTCTCAGGGAACGCTACGCCGCAGTCTACAACAATAATTTCGTCGCCATATTCAAAAACAGTCATGTTCTTACCGATTTCATGAAGCCCGCCCAAGGGTATGACCTTGAGCTTAGATTTTTTTACTGCCAAATAATAACACCACTCATTCTATTCACCGATTTCGTACTCGTCTGACTGTTCTTTCAAGGCTTCGGCGACTTTGAAGAATTCTTCTTCGGTTACCTCGTCATAAACCACTTCGTCGCCGTCTTCGCCAACTTGCTTGAAAATGAACGCTTCACACTCGTCAGACTCGTCTTCCATGTCAAAAACGACAATAAAGCTGTCGCCGTCAACTTCAACATAGTCAGAGATTAAGAATGTTTTGGTTTCGCCTGTGGGCAGTGTCAGTTCGATAGATTCCAACAATTCTTCCATGTCGTCGTCAAAATCGTCCATGTCGTCGAATTCTTCGTTAGCTGGGTTATACTGGTCTGTCATTTTGTTCCATCTCCTTCATATTTTGTATATTTAGATATTCTTGCAGGATAAATACGGCCGCGATTTTATCAATCACAGCATTGCGCTTTTGTCTGTGCGTGTTCGTTTCATCTAACGCGCGCTCTGCCATGACAGATGTCAGGCGTTCGTCTTGAAGAATTATCGGTAAACCAAGCGCCTTTTTGAGCTTCTTCGCGAAAACCTCCGTGAGAGCACAACGAGTACCCGCGTCATTGTTCATGTGTTTAGGATACCCCAAAACAATGGCGCTTATCTCATATTCCGCCACGATACGCACGATTTCTTCAATGCTCTTTTTCAAATCCACCGCGTTTTCGCGCCGGATGACGGAATGACCTTGCGCTGTTAGCCCCAAAGGGTCAGACACGGCAACTCCGATTGTCTTATCCCCATAGTCTAAGCCCAGAACGCGAGGTTTTAGCACTTTTGAGCCGCTTCTAAATAGTAGCGCACAATCTCTTCAAGCAATTCGTCGCGGTCAAGTTTGGCTATAATGTTACGCGCATTTCGATGCCCCGTAATATACGTAGGGTCACCCGAGAGTATATAGCCCACAATCTGGTTAACGGGGTTATAGCCCTTTTCTAGCAAGGCGTTGTGAACAGTCACAATCGCCTCACGCGCTGTCTCGTCCATTTCCACCTGTCGCAACAGCGCCCTGTCTATTTTGAGGGTTTGCTGGTGTGTGCTATGGTTATCGTTCATCCAATCCACTCCAAAATGCCCAATTCATAACAATCATAATATATGTCAAGCTGTTTTGCAATACCTATTTATTGCGGACTATTGCGTTAAATCGACAAATAGGGCGCGTTTGTCTTCGTTGTCTGTTTCTGTAATGCCTTTAGCCTTTACGCGAAGGACTTGACCGCGAATGTCCGTATCAGACAACATCCGAACAGGTATATAGTTCTTGCTGTGACCGATATACGCGCCGTCAGAGTCCGTTTGTTCAAACAGCACGTCCAATTTTAACCCTACATAAGAGCGCATAAAGTCTTCGTTCATGCGGTTCGATAGCTCAATCAACGCCTTTGTACGCGCAGTCTTCACGTCTGATGGGATTTGGTTCTTCATCACAGCCGCCTTTGTGCCCGTTTTAGCGGAGTAGGGGAAGACGTGTATATGCAAGAAGCCCATTTCCTCGGCGAATCTTAGACTTTCGGCAAAGTCCGCGTCCGTTTCGTTCGGGAAGCCCACTATCATGTCTGTTGTCAGCCCCAAATCAGGCATAGACTCACGCAACATGGCGGCGGCTTGGCGATACTGTTCGGGCGTGTAACGGCGATTCATTTCAGCAAGGGTCTTGGCACAACCGCTTTGTAGGCTCAGATGAAAGTGGCGGCAGAGCTTGGGCAGTTGACCCAGTTTTTCCGCAAATTCTTGTGTCACAATCGCGGGTTCTATACTACTTAATCTTATGCGCTCAACCTTAGTTTCGTGAACGGCTTGTATCAGTTTTAACAGCCCTTTTTCGCGGAAGGCGTGTTCGTCGGCGAAGTCCTTGCCGTATGATGCGGCGTGAATGCCAATCAGAACGACTTCTTTATAACCCTGTTCGGATAACCGGGTGACCTCTGCGATTACGTCCTCGGGTTTCTCACTTCTCACGCGCCCACGCGCATAAGGTATGATACAATACGAACAGAACCTGTCGCAACCGTCTTCAATCTTGACATAGGCGCGGCAACGGCTCTCGGGCGGTGTTGTCGCCGGCTCGTCCGTGTTCGACCTGTCAAAGCTTGCCATATAATCTTCTACATATTCCAGAATTTTATACCTGTCGCGCGTGCCGAAAACCGCAGTAACGCCCGCGATTTTCGCGATTTCTTCACCGTTTACTTCAGCGTAACAGCCCGTGACAATCACAAGCGCTTCTGGGTTCTTCTGTTTGGCACGGCGAATGAGTTGGCGCGATTTCTTATCGCCCGTGTTCGTGACCGTGCAGGTGTTGATGATATATACATCGGCGCGATTGTCGAAATCCACAATAGAAAATCCGTGTGATGAAAACGCCGAAAGAAGTTGCTCCGTGTCGTAGACGTTGACCTTACAGCCCAAAGTGGCCGCGGCGACGGTTATATTTATTTTATTCAACGTCGGCACCGCCTTTTTGTTCCAGCAAATCGGGGCGACGTTCGCGCGTAATTGCTATAGCCTGTTCGCGACGCCAATTCTCGATATTTTTGTGATGCCCCGACAATAAAACCTCGGGCACGGCACGACCGCGAAAAACAGGCGGGCGCGTGTATTGCGGGTATTCGAGCAAGTTCTCTGAAAAGCTCTCATCCTCATGCGATTCGGGGCGGTGTAATACCCCCGGGACAAGCCGCGACACAGCGTCAATGACAGCCACTGCCGCAATCTCGCCGCCTGTGAGAACGTAGTCGCCTATAGAAATCTCGTCAGTCACTATCTCGTCGATTACGCGTTGGTCAACGCCCTCATAATGCCCACAAAGCATAATGATGTCTGAGTGTTCGGAGAGTTCACGCGCGATTTTCTGATTGAACGTGCGACCTTTGGGTGACAGGTAGATGAAAGGGGCGGGGGCGTTGAGCTTCGCTGCGACGCTCTCCCATGCCGCATAGACGGGTACGGGGCTCATCACAATGCCTGCGCCGCCGCCGTATGGGTAGTCATCAACGGCACGCCGCGCGTTGTCAGAAAAGTCGCGAATGTCTATGCAGTTAAGCCCGATTAAGCCCGCCGCGAGGGCGCGACCAGTCATGCTAACGTGAAGCCAGTTACTGACCTGTTCGGGGAACAGCGTCATTACGTGGAAGTTAATCATGTGCTTCTAAGCCCCGAGTTTCTTGAGACCTAAGCCCGGGCATGATGTGAACAGTCATGCGCTTATCATCAATATTCACGTCAAGAACACATTCTTTAATCGCTGGAAGGAGCCATTGACCGCCCTTGGCGTTCTCGTCTTCAATCACATAAACGTCATTTGCGCCCGTAAACATGATGTCAACAATGCGCCCGACATTCTCGCCGCTTTCTGTCACAACCACGCAATCCATCAAGTCGCTTATATAATACTCGTCGTTATCGAGTTCAAGAGCTTGAGATTCGGGAATCTTGACCGCGCTGAATTTTAGCCTTTCTGCCGCGTTTATGTCTACGCCTTCAAGCTTTAGAATCACAAAATTTTTGTGATACCAGACGCGTTCAATCTTATATTCCGTCAGCTTCCCTTGCGTTTCAACAAACACGCTCTCCAACAGTTCAAAGCGTGTGATGTCGTCTGTCTGTGGCATTACGCGCATGTCGCCCTTGATACCCTGTGTATTTACTATAGTTCCTATTGTGAAGTAACTTTCCAAACGAAACCCCCGTAAATCCAACAGCGGAGCGGAAAAGCCTCCCGCCCCACCAGTTTCTTCTTAATTATTGTACAATCTCGATGACAACGCGCTTGTCGTCGTGAATCGCCGCCGCCTTAACGACCGTGCGGATAGCGCGGGCTATGCGCCCCTGTTTGCCGATGACCTTACCCATGTCTTCCGAATCGACTTTGAGTTCAAGGACGACTGTGTGACCATCCTTTTTCTGGGTGACGGTTACGGATTCGGGTTTATCGACGAGGTTTCGCGCGATAATCTCCAATAATTCTACCACTTTGACCCCCTATCAGGTTTACGACAGGACACCGTTCTTTTTAAGGAGTGCGCGGACTGTATCAGAGGGCTGTGCGCCGTTTTTAAGCCATTTCTTCGCCTGTTCGCCATCAACTTGAACTGTCGGCGGGTTTGTAAGCGGGTTGTAATAGCCGATATCCGCAAGTGTGATACCGTCACGCGCTACATGCGAGTCAGCGACGACGATTCTATAAAACGGAGCCTTTTTTGCGCCCATTCTCTTGAGTCTGATTCTTACTGCCATGTTTCTTTCCTCCTGGTTTTGGTTGGTTTTATGAAAAAGGGGATACCCTGTTTTCCTAGTTTAAAAACGGTAGTTTCATCTTGCCTTTTTTACCCGCGCCGCTGAATTGCTTCATCATCTTCTTCATCTCTTCAAACTGTTTGAGCAAGCGGTTGACTTCGGCGATTTGGCGACCGGAGCCTTTGGCTATGCGACGTTTACGCGAGCCGTTCAGTATGTCGGGGTTTTGGCGCTCTTTTGGTGTCATTGAGTAGATAATGGCCTCGACATGCGCAAGAGCCTTTTCGTCAATCTCGACATCATCGAGGTTGGCGGCGGGCATACCGGGGAGCATGGAAAGAATGTCTTTAAGCGGCCCCATTTTCTTCATCTGTTGCATACTTGTTAAGAAGTCGTCGAGGTTAAACTCGTTTTTGCGCATTTTGCGCTCTAGCTCGAGGGCTTGTTGTTCGTTGAATGTTTCTTGGGCTTTTTCGATTAGGCTTAATACGTCGCCCATGCCGAGTATGCGGGACGCCATTCTGTCGGGGTAGAAGACTTCTAGCGTGTCGGTTGACATCTTTTCGCCTAACCCCGCGAATTTAATGGGCTTGCCCGTGACTTTTCTGACGGATATGGCCGCGCCGCCGCGGGTGTCGCCGTCAAGCTTCGTTAGAATTATGCCGTCTATCTCTAGGCGTTCGTTAAAGCTTTGCGCTACGTTGACCGCGTCTTGACCTGTCATCGCGTCAACGACAAGTAGGATTTCTTGGGGTTTGACAATCGCTTTTATATCTTCAAGCTCTGTCATCAAGTCGTCATCAATATGCAAGCGACCTGCTGTATCGATAATGACGGTATCAAGTTTATTGAGAGCCGCGTGTGCCATTGCGGCTTTGGCTATCTCTGTGGGTTTTGTAGTCGTGCCCATTTCAAAAACGGGAATCCCGAATGCGCCACCTACCACTTGCAACTGTTTCACAGCGGCGGGGCGGTAGATGTCACACGCCACCAAAAGCGGCTTCTTGCCCTGCTTTTTGAGCAGACCCGCAAGTTTGCCGCTGGCTGTCGTTTTGCCCGCGCCTTGCAAACCCGCCATCATGTATACAGTCGGCGGTGAAGGGGAGAACGTGAGGGCGACAGGCTCAGTGCCCAAAAGGTTTATCAGTTCTTCGTGAACAATCTTGATTACGCTTTGACCGGGCGTAAGGCTTAAAAACACCTCATCACCAACGGCCTTTTCTGTGACTTGCGCCACAAATTCTTTGACTATCTTAAAGTTTACGTCTGCTTCAAGTAGCGCCAGACGCACGGCGCGCATGGCTTCCTTTACGTCTTTTTCGCTGAGCTTGCCCTTGCCGCGCAGGTTCTTGAATACATCTTGTAGTTTGGCTGTAAGTCCTTCAAATGCCACAACTAGTCCTCCACAATCTCTGACATGCGCAAATCTTCTATCATTATAAGTAACGAATTATATTCGGTTTCGTTTAGCCTTTCGCGTAGGTTTTCGGCGCATTCGGCTAGTTTTTCTATTTTCTCCAAACGTGCCTTGTGCTTTTCGGCCAGTTTCAGTGCAGTTTCGTAGCGCATTAGCTTCTTTTCTGTTCGCGTGATTATATCGAAGACGGCTTGACGGCTCGTGTTCTCTGTTTCTGCAACCTCGTGCAGTGAACAATCCGAAAAGTGGTAGGCGCTAAATATACCGCGTTGCTTATCCGTCAATAGCGATTCATAGAAGTCGTAGAGAATGGCTGTTTGAGCGGTTTTATCCATACGCACCTCGGTGTTAAAGATTATTACTTGTCAGAGTATACTATACGATTGAAATGTTGTCAAGAGGAAATTAAAAGGGCGCAAGTGCGCCCTAGGGTTTATTGGGGGTATCTTGTGATTACGTATGTAGCTGACGTGATTTTTGACCAATCAAGCTTGCGCCCCCAGTGAATGGAGCTGTTGTAATTGCCTTCGGCTATAATCACGCCGTCATTCTCGACGCTTAAAACAATAACGGAGTGTGTGTCGTTGTTGATTCTGACTATATCGCCGACTCTGATTGAGCCAAAGTCTTCATGCATACGCCCGGGTCTGTTGCCGAAAGCCGCGTCACTGAGCATGAACGCAAAGCCCGCGCAACCGTAACCACCGCTGTAGATGCCGCCATTCCAAGCGTAGAAGTTGTCGTTTGTCCATCTCATGCCCTCGGGGTAGTCGGTTTTTAGAGCTATCATGCTGGCGTAGATGCCTTCGGCTGTGAGGGGGGGTTCAACAGCTTCGGGTTTGGGCTGTTGTTCTACGGGTTGTTGCTCTTCGGGTTTCTGTACTGGTTCTTGCTGTTTGGGTTCTTCCTGTTTCGGAGTTTCTTCTACCGGCTTTTGCTCGTCCGATGTTTCATTTGTATAACCTGTTGTTGACAGAATGGCGACAGTATTATTTTTGCCATCCCACTCAACGCCGAAATCCAGCAGTTTTCCGAGGTCACGGAGCATGAAGTAGTTGTTTTGGTTAATTGTATAAGCAGTGAGTTTTACGGGGTTGTCATCTAGGTATATGCTTGAAGTTGAGAGTGTGGCTGTTTTGGTTGATGCGCCTATGGACGGAACCATTTCACCGCCGACGACTATGTAAGTATTGCCGCGGACCATGTTGATAGCCTGTTTCGTGCCGTCCCATGTTATGCCGAATTGTTTGTTTGTGCCTGATAATATGTATGCTATATCTCTTAGCTTGAAGTAGTTGTTTTCGTTGATTGTGTATGCGTCAAAGTCTTTCACAACGCCATCAACAGTGACCTTTGAGGCGGTCTTAATGGCGGTTTGGGTATTCGTGTCGGCGTAAACTGCCGCGGGTATTGCCGTGAAAGTTAGAATCAATGCAAGAAAAACCGAAAGAAATCTCTTCATATTTACCCCCCGATAATAATCCGAATAGGAAAAAGGGCGGAAAAACCCCGCCCTAGTCATTACATTGATGTCAGAATCTCATTATAGATGTTGTCAGCCAGAACAAGTGCCTTTTCAAGAATGTGCTCGCCCGCCTGTTTATATTCGGCCACAAACGCCTCGTCCTTGATGCCGCCAAGGTTAATGAGCACGTTAAGCCACGCGCCTTGTAACGCCGCTTTCAGGCACAGCGCAGAAACCCCCAAGTCGCTAGCGGCGCTTGTGTTCGTTTTACCTATGGCTTTGTGTGTCAGCTCTAACGCGCTGATACATAAACACATGAGGTCATAGGGCGCTTGTGTACAAATTTTGAGCGCTTTCTGCATAGCCGCCGCACGGACGGCTTTTTCGTCGTCGCTCGATTTGGGTAACGCGAGAGCGGCCGTTACGGTGTTGAAACTTTCGGTGTCACGGTCAATGAGTTCGAGAAACTCCTTGCGCATTGAGTTCGAGCGTTCGAGAATCTCGTTTATCTCGTTTTCAAACTTCTTGTATTTCGCGCGACCCGTTGAGAGCGAAGCTACCATTGAGGTCAACGCCGCGCCCAGAGCCGCGCAAAGCCCTGAAGCCGAGCCGCCACCGGGCGCGGGCGCGTCAGAACCAAGGAGTTCGGTAAATTCGGTGATGGATAAATCTACGAGTGCCATAATATCCCCCAGATTTTAGAACAGACCTGTGATATTGCCGTCAGCGTCGATGTCAATGTGGTTAGCCGACGGTTCTTTCGGCAGACCCGGCATGGTCATGATGTCGCCCGTGATAGCGACAATGAAACCCGCGCCCGCGCTGACTTTTACTTCGCGTACAGTAATTTTGAAGTTTTCGGGGCGACCGAATTTCGCCGCGTCGTCAGAGAACGAGTACTGCGTCTTTGCCATACAAATCGGGAAATTGCCGTAGCCGAGTTTTGTCAGGCGGTCAAGCTCTTTCGATACACCCGCCGCGAAAATAACGTCGTCAGCGCCGTAAATCTTTGTTGCGATAGCCTT
Organism: uncultured Defluviitaleaceae bacterium; assembly: GCA_964583165.1. Taxonomy (GTDB): domain Bacteria; phylum Bacillota; class Clostridia; order Lachnospirales; family WRAX01; genus CAZOVK01. The sequence goes on from CAZOVK010000079.1 coordinate 9,189, forward strand.
GATTTTGGCTTTGAGCGAGAGTGTGTCTTCGTATACGAAATGGAAGTTGTTCTCCGCTTCTTCACAAAGGCGAACGACCTCATGCGCGAGCGCTTCGCCACCTGCGCCGCCCTTGCCCCATACCTCTGACAGCGCGACATTAACGCCTAACTTGCGGCATTCGCTTTCAACGAGCGCCAGCTCTTCAACATCGTCAGTTGGAAAGCGGTTAATCGCAACAACCGCGGGCAAGCCGTAATGTGTGGTGACGTTTTCAATATGTTTAAGTAGGTTTTGCATACCGAGCGATAGGGCTTCAAGGTTTTTCGGCCCCAAGTCCTTCTTCGATACGCCGCCATGCATCTTCAGTGCGCGAACCGTTGCTACGATAACAACCGCGTCGGGTTTGAGTCCTGCTTTGCGGCATTTTATGTCAACGAATTTTTCTGCGCCCAAGTCAGCGCCGAAGCCTGCCTCTGTTACAACATAGTCAGCCAGTTTCATGGCTGTTTTAGTCGCGATAACAGAGTTACAGCCATGCGCGATATTTGCGAAGGGGCCGCCGTGGATAACTGCGGGTGTGTGTTCGAGTGTCTGAACAAGGTTCGGCTTAATCGCGTCTTTGAGGAGGACGGCCATTGCGCCATGGGCGTTGAGCTGACCCGCTGTTACGGGCACTTCGTCATGCGTGTAACCTACGATAATCTTTGAGAGTCTTTCTTTTAAGTCGATAATGTCGTTCGACAGGCACAGAATAGCCATGACTTCGCTTGCAACGGTGATGTCGAAGCCGTCTTCACGCGGTACGCCGTTCACGCGACCGTGAAGCCCGTTTGTGACAAAACGGAGTTGTCTGTCGTTCATGTCAACACAACGCTTCCATGTGATGCGGCGTGTGTCGATGCCTAGGGCGTTACCTTGGTAGATATGGTTGTCAAGCAGAGCCGCAAGCAGGTTATTCGCCGCGCCTATAGCGTGAAAATCGCCTGTGAAATGTAGATTTATGTCTTCCATAGGAACGACCTGAGCGTAACCGCCACCGGCCGCGCCGCCTTTAACGCCAAAAACAGGCCCTAAAGAGGGTTCGCGTAATGCGATTACCGTCTTTTTGCCTATTTTTTTGAGTGCGTCACCGAGGCCGACAACTGTTGTCGTTTTGCCTTCGCCCGCGGGCGTTGGCGTAATGGCTGTCACGAGTACGAGTTTTGCGCGGCTTGGCATATGCGCGAGCTTGTGAATGTCGAGCTTTGCCTTGTACTTGCCATAGTAGTCAAGGCAATCTGTGTCTAGCCCTAAACCCGCCGCCACTTCTGAAATCGGCAACATGGGCGTGGATTGAGCTATTTCGATGTCTGTTTTGATAGTCATTTAATCCCCTCATTCTAATACGAAAATTCGCCATACTACCACAGTATATCACAATAGGGGGGGATTTGCAAAAGCAATTTATATGAAATCAAAATAGGTTTTTCATTAAATACTATAACGCCACTGGTGTTTATGCGTCAGTAAAACCAATCTATCTACAACTTCTGATATTCTGAGTACACATGCGTTGTCTAAGCCGTAAATATCAGCCGCCGTATTAAGGCGCTTTCTATAAATTTCCAGTATGTTCAGTAAGAATCTTCCGTCCTT
>CAZOVK010000080.1:0-10468 GCA_964583165.1 uncultured Defluviitaleaceae bacterium
CACCCTTTCTTTTCATAGAAATATATTCCGATTTACCCAGTTTATGACAAGCCCGTGTGCTTGTAAATCGGGGTTACGTTTGATATAATGTTAATATGGGGGGACTGATGTCATGAATATAGCTTTATGTATAAAGCAAGTACCCGGCACAACTAAGGTGGATATTGACGAGCAGACAGGCGTGTTGAAGCGCGACGGCGTGGATTCTAAGATGAACCCATACGATTTATTCGCGATAGAAACGGCTGTGCGGTTGCGCGAGGCCCACGGCGGTACGGTGACGGCGCTGACTATGGGGCCTATGCAGGCGCAGGAGATTATCAAAGAAGCCTTCGCTATGGGCGTTGATTCGGGCGCGATTCTGTCTGACCGCGCGTTTGCGGGTTCTGACGTGCTTGCAACAAGCCGCGCTTTGTCGGAGGCGTTAAAGAGTTTCGGCAGTTTCGATTTGATAATCTGTGGCAAACAGACAACAGATGGTGATACGGCGCAAGTAGGCCCCGAGATAGCTGAGTTTTTGAATATCCCACATGTGGCGAATGTCACGCAGATTATTGATGTTACAGATACATATGTGAGGCTTGAAATGGATTTGGGCAATTCGGTTGATATACAGGACGTGAGTTTGCCCTGTTTGATTACGGTTGAGAAGGACATTTATGTGCCGCGGTTGCCTTCTTATAGGTTGAAGGTGGCTTCAGCCGAAAGGGCTATACGGGTTATTACGCTAAAGGATTTACCGAACGCTGATAAAACGCTTTTTGGCTTGAACGGCTCGCCGACACAGGTTGAAAAGATTTTCCCGCCTGACGCGACAGGTGGTCAAAAGCGTTTAACGGGGAGTGCGGACGACATAGCCGAACAGCTTGTAGCTTCAATCAAAAACGCCAAACTGATAGGGTAGGGGAATGAAAACAATACATATAAATTCGGAGAAAGCCGCCGCGCTAGACAGTCAGGCGCGGGAAAAGCTCGTCAGCCTATGCCCGTTCTCGGCGATTGAGGTTGCGGGGGATATGCTTTCAATCAACTCGGCTTGTAAGTTGTGTGGCATATGTGTGAAGCAGAGCGGTGGCGTTATAACGATAGTTGAAGAACAGAAAATACCCGCCGTTGACAAAACGTTGTGGCGCGGCATAGCCGTTTTCATTGACTGCACAGAGGGGCATTTGCACCCTGTGAGCCTTGAACTGCTAGGCAAGGCAAAGGAGCTCGCGGCAGAGATAAAACACCCCGTTCAAGCCCTTGTGATTGGGCATGATATGGACAAAGTCGCGGAGGAGATGCGGTACTTTGGCGCGGACGAGATTTATGTCTATGATGACGCGCGGTTAGAGAAGTTTCTCATTGAGCCGTATACGAATGTGTTTGAAGATTTCGTGAAAACCGTCAAACCTTCCTCCATACTGGTCGGCGCGACTAATGCCGGTAGAAGTCTTGCGCCACGAGCAGCGGCTAGGCTTCAAACAGGGCTGACGGCTGATTGTACGAAGCTACAGATTAAGGAAAACACAGATTTAGTGCAGATTCGCCCCGCTTTCGGCGGGAATATCATGGCGCAGATTATCACGCCAAACCACAGGCCCCAATTCGCGACTGTGCGGTATAAGATTTTTTCAGCATTGGAGCGCAGTAACGAGCCTTCAGGTGTGATTCACAAGTGTAAAATAGATGAAACGCTTCTGACGGGGCGTATAACGCCTGTTTCGTCAGCGAAGAAAGAGCAGAAGCACAGCATATCCGATGCGGAAATCATAATCGCCTGTGGGCGCGGTTTTAAGGCGCAGAAGGATTTGGATATGGCGCGAGAACTGGCGGAGCTTCTCGGCGGTGAAATCGCCTGTACGCGCCCACTCATTGAGGCGGGTTGGATTGACGCAAGCCGCCAGATTGGGCTTTCGGGGCGTACAGTCAAGCCTAAGCTCATAATCACGCTCGGTATATCGGGCGCGGTACAGTTTAAGGCGGGCATGGAGAACGCGGAGATGATAATCGCCATGAATGCGGACGAACACGCGCCGATATTCGACGTGTGCCATTATGCAGTTGTCGGCGATTTGTATGAGATTGTGCCGCGTATGATTGAAAAGCTTAGGTCAGAAAAGGGGCGCGCGAATGTTTAATGCTGTTAATGATAGAGATGTAGAGGTATTGAGGTCGTTAGTGCCCGCTGACAGATTCTATGTGGGCGATGCGATAAACCCCGATTATGCGCATGATGAATTGTCGGGAGCGCATAGAATGCCGGATGTGCTCATTGAGGCAGTCACGACAGAGGAAGTGTCGGCCGTCATGAGATACGCGAATGAGCGGCGCATACCCGTGACCGTCCGCGGGAGCGGAACTGGGTTAGTCGGCGCGGCTGTGCCGATTCACGGCGGTATCATGATAAGTCTGGCGAAAATGAACAAGATAGTCGAGCTGGACGAGAACAACCTCACGCTGACTGTTGAACCGGGCGTACTTCTCATGGAGATTTCTTCGTTTGTTGAGGAGCGCGGGTTGTTCTACCCACCAGACCCGGGCGAAAAGACGGCGACAATCGGCGGCAATATCTCGACAAACGCGGGTGGTATGCGGGCGGTCAAGTATGGCGTAACGCGTGATTTCGTGCGCGGGTTGACTGTAGTGTTGGCGAGTGGTGAGGTTGTTGAACTCGGCGGCAAGGTTGTAAAAAATTCCAGCGGTTACGCGCTGAAAGACTTGGTTGTGGGTTCAGAGGGTACGTTGGCTGTCATTACACGCGCGACACTAAAGCTGTTGCCTTTGCCCATGCGAAGTATCAGCCTTTTAATACCGTTCACCGATATAATGTCGGCTATTGAAACCGTGCCCATGATAATGCAGACGAAAACAACGCCAACGGCGGTCGAGTTTATGGAGCGCGAAGTCATTCTGGATGCCGAAAAACACCTCGGCAAGCTCTTCCCCGACAAATCGAGCGGCGCGTATCTGCTTCTGACATATGATGGCAGAACCCGTGCCGAGATTGAAGCGTGTTTCGCTGAATTGGCGGCGATTTGCTTTGATAATGGCGGGCTTGACTTGCTCATTATCGACACAGACGAGCGTAAGGAGAGCGTCTGGCCCGCGCGGTCGGCTTTCCTTGAAGCGATTAAGGCGAGCACAACAGAGATGGACGAGTGTGACGTGGTTGTGCCTAAGAATCGCGTTGCCGACTATCTGGCGTTTACATACACATTGCGCGAAAAGCACGATATAAGGATAAAGAGTTTCGGGCACGCGGGCGACGGGAATTTGCATATCTATATCTTGCGTGATGAACTGGATGAGGAAACCTTCCACGCGAAGTTAAACGCCGTGTTTGATGAGTTGTATGCCAAAGCCGAGGAGTTTGGCGGCAAGGTCAGCGGCGAGCATGGCATAGGGCTTGCAAAATTGCCGTATCTGAAACGCGTCACATCACCCTCTGTGTGGGAGATTATGCGCGGTATTAAGGCCGTGTTTGACCCGAACGGGATTTTGAACCCCGGAAAAGTCGTTGACTAAACCATCTAAATAATTACCATTAACGTGGTAATTTTTTTTATTTGGTAGATACTAGCTTTGGTGGTATTTATGGGGAGAATTGAAAGAAACACGTTGCCGCCCGCTTTGGATGTCGGCGCGAAGCCCGCGCCCAAAGCCGATGTGGCGGTCATAGAAACGGACAACACGGCACTACAGGCGGCCGTGATGAAACAAGAGAAGCTGTCGAACACAAAAGAGTTGTTCGAGGCACATGGCATCCGCGCGTCTGAATCGGCGAACCAAGCGGCAGAGAGCCGCCGAGAGAGCCAAGAGCAGAAGCGCATACAGGATGCGTTGGCGCGGATTAAAAATGATGTTTATAGTGGCGGCAGTATGACCTCAGCGATTGGTAAGTTAGTCGCGGCTGGTTTTTCTGTTGAGAAGCTCACGCTGAATATCATTAACGCGGCTGTGAGCGAGCATGAGAAGAAGCCCGAAACAGTCAAAGCCGCCACCGCCGATAGGTTGGGCGACTTGAAAAACCTGACCGAAACGGACATTGCGGCGGTGATTGGGCGTGGCGGTGATTTGACGCTGGAGAATATCTATAAGGCGAAACATCAAGGTATGCCCGCCACAGAGAAGCCCGCGGTTGATTGGGCGGTGATTGAGCCTGAAGTAGAAAAGGTGCTTGAATCGCCCGAGGACAAGGGTTTCGCAAAATTCCTGTTTGAAAACGGCTTGCCCGTGACGGCTGAAAACATACGAAAGGCCGAGTTTTTGGGTAATATCGCGAATGAGATAGACCCCGAGCAGATTCTTGAGATGATAAACGAGCGGCTTGGCGGCGGGGAATTGTTGTTGTTTGACGCCAAAACGCGTGTTACGCCCATGAAGCTGTTGGCGCGGCTTGAAGAGATGAGAAATGCGCTTAAAAATGTCGCGCAGACCCAAGAAGGTGGAGCGGACGGCGATTTGCGCCTTCTGACGGCGCGGCGGCAGATTGAAGAGATACGGCATCGCCTCACGCATGAGGCGGCGGCGAAATTGGCGGCGCGGGGCGTTGAACTCGATACGATGAGTATCGGGAAGGCACTCGATGAGTTGAAGAGTCTGGAGTTTGAAGCCTATGGGCAAAACTTGCGGCTCATGGGTGTTGACGACACGCCCGAAAACCGCGCCGTGATTGGCGAAACAATGGAGGCCGCGCGGGAGTTGCCGCAATTGCCGCTGTTAACCTATGGCGAATTGTTCAGGCGTGAGATTCCCGAAACTTTGGAGGGCATAAACACGTCAGCACAAGCCGCGCCTTATAAGGCACGGGCGGTATTGCGTGATTTGGGGTTACAAGAAACAGCGCCGAACCCAAAAGCGGGCGAGGGCTTTGCGGTTGTGAGAGGGCAGTTGTCGGTTTTGCTTGAAGGGCTTGACATTCCCGCTACTGATGAGTTTTTGAGGGCGGCGGCTATCTTGTCGCGCAACCATATTGACGTGAATCTAGAAAATGTCATGGAGATACACGGGCTTGACACAAAACTAACCCAAGTGGCAAAATCACTTCACCCGAATATTGTCGCTTCTATGCTCGCGGAGGGGTTAAACCCGTCAGAGATGGAAATAGACGATATTTTGGAATATATAGGTGGCTTTAAGGAGCAGTACGGCGAAGATGTGCGCGAGAAAGTGGCACGGTATATTGACGAATTAGACCGAACCACGGAGCTAACGCCCGAAAGGCGCGCGGAACTTATAGGGGTTTACCGTATGTTACATACGGTAGCCCGACACGAAAACGTAGCGCTTGGCGTGAGTTTGAAGCATGGCATGGAGATGAATTTGAAACAACTCATGGACGCGACGGCGAATTTCCATAGAAGTGATAAGGAACGCGTGTTTGTGAACAATATCGAAAGCCCGCGTGGTACGTCACGTGCGATTTGGCGGTTTAACAAGCAAAATATAGACTCGTTTGCGGATATGGCGACACCACCCGAACTAAACAGATTGATGGACGCGAAAGAGGACTATAAGACGGCGGCTTTGCGCGAGGTATTGAGCGAGTTGGAGGCGTTTGGGCTTCATAACCTAAGCGTTGAAGATTCGGATGTGTGGCAAGGCAAGGTAGCGAACGCGGCGGCTAATGCGGGCGGCGACGTGCTTATGTTCATGCGGAAGTTTGGCGTACCGTTTACATTGGAGAATCTGAACCTATCAAGCCGTAGCGTTAGGGAGCCGAACTATGCGTCTGATTTGCTCAATGAAGTCCATGCAGCGGGGATACCTTTGCACATGCTCGATACAGAAAAGCTCGAACACATGGACGAGAGCGGCAAAACCGACGCGCAAGCTGTATGGAGTAGTTTGTATGAGCGGATTCAAGACGCTGACGCGGGTGATTCAGAATATGAGCGCGTTAACGCTTGGGCGAGGGCTGTTAAGTTTCTGGGCGCGCATGGCGGCGGTTTGCCTGTGTTTGTAAAGAATAAGCCCGCCACGCTCAATATGTATGTGATAAACGAAAAAGAGGACAGCGAGGACGTAAACGCCGTCATGCTCTTGCATATCGGCGGGCGTGAGGTGCGCCGCGAGTTCTCATGCCGCGCCGATGAGGTAAAGGCACACGCGCAGGCCATATTGGAGGGGTTAACTGATGAGGATTAACGCGAATATCCCGGCTATGCAGGCGCACGCGAACTTGCTTCGCGCTGACAGAAAGTCGGCGTTGGCCATGCAGAGGTTGTCTAGTGGCGTAAAGATTAACTCGGTCAGAGATGACCCGGCGGGGCTTAGTATCGCGCAGAAGATAAAGACCCAGATTCAGGGGCTTGAGCTTGCGAGCCGAAACACGTTAGACGGAATTTCGATTACGCAGACGGCTGACGGCACGCTGAACGAGATGCAGGGCATGGTTCAGCGTATGCGGGAGTTGGCTGTTGCGGCGGCTAATGATACGATAACGAATGAAGACCGCGTTAAAATGCATGATGAGCTGAACCAGCTTAGGCAAGAGATAGACAGCGTAGCGTCGCGAACGGAGTTTAACGGCGTGAAACTTCTGGACGGGAGTTTGAGTCAACTCGTTGACGTGAAATCGAACGGTGTTAATATCTATGGGGTTATCAGCAACGCGCAACTGTCGGCTGATTACCCGAACGCTTCGTTTGATTTTACGCTCTCGGCCGTGCCATTACCGCCTCAGGTAGTCGGGAATTTAGACCTTACGGATACGTTCACCGCAGGTAAAATCAATATCAACGGTTTTGAGATTGCTATTGAAGACGGCGACAGCGGGCACGACGTTTTGGGCAAGATTCAACAGGCGGCTGATTATCTGGGGTTTGATGTAAAGCATGACGCCGGTGGCAAGCTGACTATCACATCGGGTGAATTAGGCGCGGGCGCGGCGATAGATATAAAGCCCGGCGGTGCGCTGGGTCAATTGGGGTTATCGGCGGGTGTCACGAAAGGTTCTGATGCGGTTATATCTAACGGCACACTCACAGACGCGGCGGGGAATGCACAGGCATACAGTCAGACTGTGAGCGGGAACACCGTAACCATACGTGCGGAGGACGGGCGCATCATGCAGTTTGATTTGTCTGTTAAGGCAGAATCAGACGGCACGTTTAAGCTCGGGAACGGTACGGTAATAAACGCTGACGGTAGTTTAGCGGGGGGCAGTATTGACTTAACGCTGTCTTCCACCGATATCGGGCCTATGAAAATCAATATCGGCGGCAATGAAAACACGACTATGAGCATAAATATACCGAATGTCTCGGCGCAATCACTGGGGCTTAACGGTATTAACTTAAAAACACGCGAGGGCGCTGAAAACGCTATAGATATTTGTGATAACGCTAACGGGTTTATCGCGGGGGTACGCGCCAGAATAGGGGCATATCAGAATAGGTTAGAGCATACCGCGGGCAGTTTGGAGTCAACCGCTATAAACATGGAGGCCTCAGCGGGGCGCATAATGGATACGGATATGGCGGCGGAGATGACACAACTTACACAACAGAACATCATTTCACAGGCTGGTATGAGTATTTTGGCACAGGCAAATCAGCGCCCACAGCAGTTGTTGCAATTATTGAGTTAGCGCAATTCCGGTTTTAATCGACACTTTTCCTTGCCACAACACGGCCAGCGGTTTCGCTTTGCGAAACTGGTGCGTAGCACCACTTCGCTGAAGGCGAAGCGCAAGAGCGTTCGTGATTGTGTCTTCGTCAACTGTCGTTAAAACATGAAATTGCTATAGGAGGCTTTCATGACACTCGAACAGCGCGTTAGACCGCTCGTAAATGATGCTACACCATTGGGGCTTGTGATAATCAGTTACAATATACTGCTCGATAGGATTCATCGAGCCAAACTTTTTTGTGAGAGCGGTGACGTTGGGGCGTTTTCTAAGATGGCAAACGCGGCGCGGGAGGTGTTGAGGACACTCATGGGCAGTTTGGACATGCAGTATGACGTGTCACAAAACCTTATGGCGCTGTATGTCTATGCGGACAAGCAGATACAGGAAGCCGTCGCTAAAACGGACTACTCTTTGATATGCGGGGCGTGTGACATACTCGGGAGTTTGCTTGACAGCTTTAGGGTTGTGGCTGACAGCGGAATTGAAAGAGAAATGCAAAATGATTGATACAAATAATCACCTTTCATTCTTGCATTTATCGGCTTTCTTTGCTAGAATACAAGAATAAATAGACTAAAGGGTGATATTATGTTAGAGGTAAGGGCTTTGCGCGCGGACTTTGAGGGCATTAAGCGCCGTTTGGAGAAACGCGGCAAGGATTTTGAGCTGGACAAGTTTTTGGAACTCGATAAGCAACGCCGCGAACTGATAGCTAAGGTTGAAGCGTTGAAGGCGAAACAGAATGCCGCTTCTAAAGAAGTGCCTAAGCTCAAGAAAGAGGGCAAGGACACGACGGCCTTGTTCGCCGAGATGAAGGAGCTTTCTGACGAGATAGCCGAGCTTGATAATCAGGTTAAGGCTGTTGACGAGGCTATAGAAGAGTTTCTGTTAAATATCCCGAACGCGCCTTATGATTTGGTCGCCGAGGGCGCAGATTCTGACGCCAATGTAGAAGTCAGGCGTATCGGCGAGCCTAAGGCGTTCGAGTTTGAGCCGTTGCCACACTGGGAGTTGGGCGAGAAGCACAATATACTCGACTTGGCTACGGGCGCTAAGGTCACGGGCACGCGTTTTGTGTTCTATCGCGGTTTGGGCGCTAGGCTTGAACGCGCGATTATGAATCTCATGCTGGATATGCACGTGGATAAGCATGGTTATACAGAGGTTTTGCCGCCTTATATGGTTCACCGTCGTAGCATGGTGGGCACGGGGCAGTTGCCTAAGTTTGAAGAAGACGCGTTTAAGGTCGCCAATACGGAGTACTTCCTTGTGCCTACGGCGGAAGTGCCCGTGACGAACATGCACCGTGAGAGCATTCTGTCGGGTGATGAATTGCCGATTAAGTATTGCGCGTTTAGCCCGTGTTTCCGCGCAGAAGCGGGTTCGGCGGGGCGTGACACACGTGGTATTATCAGGCTTCACCAATTTCAGAAGGTAGAGCTTGTGAAGTTTGCGCGCCCTGACCAGAGTTATGAAGAGCTGGAGAAGCTTGTTAATGACGCAGAAGAGATTTTGCAGGTTTTGGGCTTGCCTTATCGCGTAGTAAGGCTTTGCGGCGGTGACTTGGGCTTCTCGTCGGCTATGACATATGATATAGAAGTTTGGATGCCGAGTTATGGGCGTTATGTAGAGATTTCGTCGTGCTCGAACTTCGAGAGCTTTCAATCGGTTCGCGCTGAGATTAAGTTTAAGGCAGACGCGAAGGCGCGCGCCGAGTTTGTGCATACACTGAACGGCAGTGGGCTTGCGCTTGGCAGAACGACGGCTGCCGTGCTTGAGAATTTCCAACAGGCTGACGGCAGTATCATTATTCCTGATGTCCTTGTGCCCTATATGAACGGCATCACGGAGATTAAGTAGTGATTGAAACGATTCAGTTGACGCTACAGGGTTTTATCAGCGCGATACCGGGTTGGGGTTTTCTTATCGCGCTGATACTCCAGATTTTACAGGTGTTTTCGGTATTCATACCGTCACCTGTAATCTGGGTACCGGTTGGGGCGGCTTTCGGTACGTTTAAGGCCATGCTGATTTGTTGCGGGGGCATGGTTATCGGTAGCGGCATTGTGTTCATGCTGGCGCGAAAGTATAATTTTGGCAAGAAATTCGCCGAACATAGGGCTATGAAAATGCTCGAGGGCGTGAAGAACACAACGGCGCTTGTGCTGTTGATGTATGCCATACCGGGTTTTCCGAACGGGGTTGTGCCTTATGCCGCGTCGCGCATGAATATTAGCGCGAAGAAATTCATGTTGCTTGTGGGTGTGGCCAGTGTGCCGAATGTTCTGCTGTCAACGGGCATTGGCGATTTGTTTTTGAGCGGCAATCACATTACCGCGCTGGTTATCTTAATTATCGCTATTGTGTTGATTGGCGCGTTGATGCTTAGCCGTAAGCGTATTATAGAAGCTTTTCGCAAATAAAAATGGGGGGGATTTATGATGTTTAACTATCCGTCAACAAAAGCTGTGGATTTTTCAGAAGTCTTACACGGCATGACACTGACTGACCCGTATGTATGGCTTGAAAAGGCTAAGGAACATGACACACTCGCATGGGTGGCGGCTCAAAACGCTTTCTCTGATGGTTATTTCGCAGGGTTAGCGGCGGCGGGATATAACGCTATGGCGGCTTCGGCGAAGATTAAGGCTAATGCCGGTTCAACTAACTATATGAATATCACCGAGTTAAACGGCAAGCTCTACGCGTCAAAGATTAACCACAAGGGCGAATGGTCGGCCGTTTTGTTGGATATGGACTTCAACGAGCTGGAAACCATAGCCGACGGTTATATGTTTGAAGCTCGATTCAATGTAATGGGCGCAGTTCCTTCCCCGCTTGATAACGGAG
>CAZOVK010000081.1:0-10392 GCA_964583165.1 uncultured Defluviitaleaceae bacterium
AGCTTAGGCCGTTATCGCTGACTGTGTAGCCAGTCGCGAGGTCAAGAATAACCTGTTGATTGTTAGACGTTTTAAGCAAACGCTGGAAGACGTTTTGTGCGATATACATCAGGTTGTCATCGGGCTTGCCGTTCGGGTTTAGCGTGATGGGTTCGGCGCTTTGACCGATAATGACTGTGCCGCCGCGCTTAATGCCGTCAGCGGGGGCGGCGTTTGAGGGCGCAGGGGTCGGTGTTGCTTGATTCGAGGGGCTTTGTGAGCTCGCAGGTGTTGGTGTAGTTGACGCGCTCGGTGAGCTTTGGTTGCCACTGCAACCCGTAAGGAGCGCGAACACCAGCACGAGTGACAGAGCTACAAACTTCATGCTTTTCTTCATAATTAACCTCCTATGATTTTATCTTCATACAACGGACTAAACGCCCGTTTACTTCCGTTAGTTGTTGGTCTGTTTTCATGCATTCGGTCATGCATTCGGGGCAACGCGCGGAGAATGCGCAACCGGGAGGGATGTTGGCGGGGGAGGGTGGCTCGCCTGTCAGCCTGATTGGCTCACGCTTCTTACGTGGGTCAATCGACTGGCAGTTAGAAATCAAGACCTTTGTGTATGGGTGCATGGGGTTATCCGCAATGTCGGCGGCTTTGCCCATTTCAACCACGCGCCCGAGGTACATGACCGCGATTCTATCGGAGATATAGCGCGTCAGACTGATGTCGTGGCTGATGAACACCAGTGAGGTGTTCTGTTGTTCAGTCGCTTCTTTCAGCATGTTGATGATGTCGGCGCGAATACTCACGTCGAGCATACTCACGGGTTCGTCGGCGACAACAACGCGCGGTTTTAAGAGCATGGCGCGGATAATAGATATACGTTGAAGCTGACCGCCCGAAAATTCATGCGGGAAGCGACTCATGAAGCTTTCGGGCGGGAGTAGACCCGCATCTTCGAGTGCCTTCAACGCTATATCGCGCCGTTCTTGCGGCGAATTGCCTATACTGTGCAGTTTCAGTGCGTGATTTAAAATATTTTCTAGGTTATGTCGTGGGTCGAACGTGTCAAACGGGTTCTGCCAAATCATTTGTGCCTTGCGCCGAAACGCTAGCCTATCCTGTTTAAGCAAATCACGAGCGTTTACGCCGTCATAGGCAACAACGCCGTCAGTGGGCGATTCTAAACCGACGATGAGTCGCCCGAGCGTAGACTTGCCACAACCCGATTCGCCGATTATGCCGAGGGTTTCGCCCTGCGCGACAGTAAAGTCAACGCCGTCAACAGACTTGATTATCTGCTTATAGGCGCGCTTGCCTTCGCTGTTAATGTGCTTTTTGCGTTGTGTGTAGTATTTCCTTACGCCACTAATTGTAAGCGCGTCTGTCACGATTCATCACCCCCAACCAGATGGCAACATACCATACGTCCGTTCGGTTCAAACGTAGGAACAGGCCGCTTACTCTCGCAGATGGGCTTTTTGTACTTACAGCGTGGCGCGAAGACACAGCCAGCGGGCAGATTCGACAAATCGGGCATGGAGCCGCCGATACTGTGTAAAGGCTCGTTCTTGTCGTTCTCGTCTGGGAAGCTTTCTAGCAAACCCTGAGTATACGGATGTTTCGGAGTTACGAGAACGTCATCGACTTTACCCGCTTCAAGCAAACGCCCCGCGTAGAGGACAGCCACGTTCTCACACGAAGACGCGACAACGCTTATATCATGCGTAATCATGATTCGCGCAATACCCATGCGGTGTTCGAGTTCTTCTATTTCTTTCAAAACCTGTGATTGGGTGACAACGTCAAGCGCGGTTGTCGCTTCGTCCAGTATTAACAACTTCGGGTTAAACAACAGGCTTAATGCAATACTTGCGCGTTGCATCATACCGCCCGAGAGTTCGTGTGGGTAGAGTGTGTAGACACGTTTCGGGAGGTTCACGAGTTCAAGCAGTTCTTCAACGCGTTTGCGGCCACTAGCGCGGCTCACTTCGGGTTTGTGAACATGGTAGATGTCTTGCATGAATGCGCCCACTCTATGCACAGGGCTGAATGCGTTCATTGACTTTTGAAAAACCATGCTCATTTGAACCCAACGGATTGCGCGGAGTTCTTTATCGGGTAACGCCAGAATGTTCACGCCGTCAAGCACTGCTTCACCCGTCACAGCCGCGCGGTTTTCAGGTATCAACCGCATCAGCGCGGACACAAGCGTAGTCTTGCCCGAGCCCGATTCGCCGACAATGCCCCAACTCGTTTTTTCTTGAATCTCCAGCGACACATTGTCTACAGCGCGGACAGCCGCGGCTTTGGGGCTGTATGTAACCGACATATTCTTAATCGAAAGTAGGCTCATTTTACACCCCCGACACTCCGCAATTTCGGGCTTAGAACGCGGTTTAGACCGTCACCCAAGAGATAGAACGTCACAACCGTAAAGATAATCGCGAAGCCGCTGAATGTGCTAATCCACCAGCCGTTGACCAGATAACTCTTGCCACTCATGATGATTTGCCCCCAACTGATTACGTTAGGGTCACCCAAGCCCAAGAAAGACAGGCTGGATTCGGTCAAGATTGCGCTCGCGATACCCATTGTGGTGTTGGCTACAACCGGGAAGATGCCGTTTGGGATAACGTGGCGGAAAAGAATCGAAAACTTGCTGTCGCCCAAGCCCTCAGCCGCCCGAACAAACGTGCGTGAACGTATGCTCATGGCCTGCGCGCGCATGAGTTTGGCATTACCGACCCATGATGTAAGACCCATGACTATCATAACATTCATAATGCCCGAGCCGAACAGCGAAACGACAATCAGAATCAAGAAAAACGTCGGCATCATCATAAAAATGTTGATAAACTCGCCGCAAATCCAGTCTACCTTGCCGCCGACAAAGCCTGTCACGCCACCGAGAAGAGTACCGATTATGCCCGATATGAACGCTGCGACAGTGCCGACGATGAGTGAGGTTCTTGCGCCGTAGATGAGCATACTCAATACATCGCGCCCAAGCCCATCTGTACCGAGCAAGTGAGCGGCTGACGGCGCTTTAACCATTTCATCTGACAGTTCGTATGGGTCATACGGCGCGATTATTTGACCGAACACAGCCAGAAACAGCAGAATCACTAGCATGACTGCGCCGATTTTTAGTTGTGGAATGCCTTTTACCAAATCCCATGTCTTTTTCATACCCGCCTCCTTATTTCGCGCTGTGACTAATGCGCGGGTCAAGAACGGAATAGAGTACATCAATTATAATCATCATAACGGCGACACTTACGGACAGCGCGAGGTAAATACCCATCAGAAGCGGGTAGTCGCGCCGCGAAATAGCCGTCATAACGCTAAGTCCCATGCCCGGCCACGAGAAAACGATTTCGATAATCGCCGCGCCCGTTATCATGTAAGCCATTTGTATACCGAAAACCGTGATTGTGGGCAGAATCGCGTTTCTGAACACATATTTGCGGAAGATTCGCCCGTCATTCATGCCTGTGGCACGTAAAGTCGTGATGAAATCTTCGCCCATAATCTGTATAATTGCCGAGCGAGAGATTCTGAAATAATACGGAATCAGCGTCAGCGTCAGTGTCGCGCCGGGTAGAATCATGTGTTTGAGAATGTCAACGAACAGCGCAAACCCCTGATAATCCCCGCGTGGGTCAATCATGCCCGCCGTTGGCAATAGCCTTAGCGTAGACGCGAAAATCAGAATTAGCATAAGCCCTAGCCACGCGCTGGGTGTTGAGTCAAACAGGTAACTTATTGAACCCATGAACGCATCAATTTTAGAACCCGCATACCTTGCACAGAAGATTCCGAGGAAACTACCGATTAGTAAAGCTAGAATCGACGACGTGAGCGCGAGCATTGCCGTTGGGCCAAGCCCGCGGATAATTGCGTCAAGAACGGGTTCATTGTTGTAAATACTGTTCCCCAAATCGCCCTTAAACAGATTGCCCACATACTTGAAAAACTGGACAATCTTCGGCTGGTCAAGCCCATATTTCTGGGTCAGTGACGCGACGAGTTCGGGCGACGGGTTATCTTTGCCCACGAGCAGACGAATAGGGTCGCCCGGGGCGGTGTGAATGATAGTGAAGTTAATGACAAGGGCCGCGATAATACAGAGCAGACCTGTCGCCGTGCGCTTTCCGAGGTATCTGAACATGAGAAAACCCCTTTCTAGAACATTAAGCCTAGAATGTTACATATTTCTGCGCTTGCCTGTTAGGTGTTCAATTGAAAGCTTCATAACCTTGCAGTCGGCTATGGCTTCGTGAATGTGTTCGATGCCTGCTTCCATGACTTCGGGCATATATTTTTCAAGCAGGATTTTCAGCCCGAAGAATTTTTCTTCGCCCTCAACAAAGGTGACATTGCCGAACGCGACTGCGCTTGTGTAGTTTGTTGAGAAGTCAGACGCATCAATATCACAGCGTGTCACTACTGTGAATGAAGCCTTGCCGTTTGCTTCTAATGAAGCCGCCGTGCCGCCGTCGTTTGCGGCATGTATGTAGATAGCGTCTTCTGTAGAACCGTAGTTGAACGGTATGCCACATGGGTGACCGCCTTCGTTATTATAGCAGATTACGCCAAAATCACCGTTTTTCAGTACCTCCACCGCGTCTGCGTGGCTTAATTCTCTGTCTTTACGTCTCATTGGTCTAAACATGTTATTCCTCCTGGAAGATATTTTCTGCTACAGCCCTTAGCATGGCGGGCGTTCTTACTGTTAAATCATGCAGTTCAACGCGTTCTGTTATCTGATGATAGTCTTTGCCCCAAGGCCCCATTATCATGCATGGCATTGTGATGGCCGCGATTGCGTCAAAGTCTATGCTGTATTGTTTGCCCCACATGGGCGTGTTGCGCGCGAAGGCGTTGTAGTCGAACACGCGGTCAATCGCGCAATAAGAGCAATCGGACAGCGCCATGAAATACTCGTCAGCCTTAACGTCAATTTCGAATTGTTCAAGTGAAGCCTGTTTGATGCAGTCTAGGTATCTTTGCGCTTTACCTTCGAAGCCCGTGAGGTTACGGCTGTTCATGGGCGCGTAGTAGGGAGGGGCATAGCCGATTATGACTATCGGTTGAAGGATTTGTGAGAAGTCTAGAACGGCGTTCATAATCTCGATAGTAGCCGACGGGAAGTTTATCGCATTAGCTTGAAGCTTCGCCGCCACACGCGCGTAGTTTTCTGTGTAAAATGCTTCAAAATCGCCGAGTTCCTTGTGTTCCGCGCAATAATCCATGAGTTCGGCGAAGGTCATAACCTGTGTTCTATAGCCAATGCGCTTCGTTATGGTATCAACACGCAAAGCGCGGTAATTCTCATGTACGGCTTTCATCTTATCGACATATCGCGTGAAAGCGTTTTCGGCTATCCCGCGCAAACGCTCGATTATCTCGTCTGGTGTTGAGGTGTAACTCAATACGCTGAAATAACCCGCCGTGCGCTGTGGTATTGATACGTCATAACTCTGTTTCAAGTCCTTAAAGAAGTTCCAAGTCGGCGGCATTGTCGCCATACCATGTGCTTTGTCAGAAAAATCGAGGTTCAGTTCAGTGTTCAAGAAAATCTCGCTCATTATCCCAATTGGGTTTAGTCCGTCAAAGCACATGCCGATATGTGCCTTCTCGCCTTGAACGAGAACGACAGGCAAAGTCTTACCCGCCGTGCCTATAGGCAACAAACTGGTCTGCTTGCCCAATCGATTTGACGGTTCTGAATCTATACAGAGTTCATAACAAAGCCCATATTCTTCTTTCAACCGCGCCAAGAGCGGCACAGCCCCGCGCATACCCGCGGAATAGCTTTCCTCGTCCGCAACACCTAGAAACAGCACATTTCCGCCGTTCGGGTTCTCTGAATATTCGCGTATGTAGTCCAGAAATGCAGCGACGCCGCCCTTCATATCAGCCACGCCGCGCCCAAACAGCCATTCGCCCGATTCTAAATCGGCCCGTGCGTCAGCGTTTAGCGGCAACTCCGCGAGTTTCGCGGGTAATGCATCCGTGTCAAATGCAATAGATGCCAAATGGCCGTAGTCTTCAATGCCGACAATGTCGTAATGACCCATGAGAACGAGCGTTTTATTGCTCTTGCCCTTGACCAGCGCAAACACCGTATCGCGCCCGAGGTGGTCGTTAGCTATCGGTTCAGCGCCGAAAAGCTGTGGGTTCGCCTGAAAGTACGGCATATCAGAAAGAATCCGGACCAGACATTCAGCCGCCGCCTTTTCATGTTCTGTCGCCGTGAAGCTACCTACAGCTACGAGTTTCTTCAAATACTCCAGTGTGTGACTACTCATTTTTCACCTACTCCACAAAATTTTCTGTGCGCTTGTCGCCGCTTGCGGCAAACGCGTTGATTTGTTCAGTGTACGTCCTTTGTATATACTCAAATAATTTAGTCTGAAAGTATGTAATCGGCGTTCTGTCCATCAACCCGAACGCCCCGCGTGTGATGGGTAGGACGAGTGTTAAATCTGAAAAATCACAATATGGGTTCAGCATACTGTTCGACAATACAATCAGTTTCGCGCGGCGTTTTGACGCGGCTTCGGCGCATAGGTAGCTGTATTCATAATGCGGCGCGAACGATACCAACAATATTGTCGTGTCAGAGTCCATAATCCTAAGCATCTCATTCCAGTCATGTATGAAACGCGACAAATAGACATTCTTGCGGCAGTTGTCAAAGTAATGCAGAAACTCACACGCAACCCCGAATGAGTCCATATACCCTACAATCATTAGGTTTTCGGCATTCATCATCATCTCACACGCCGTATTCGCTTCGCTGCTAAAAGCGAGTTTCTCCGCACGCTCGAACGCTTCAGACATGGCGGTGATATAGTCTTTTGCTTTGATCGACGGTGTAATGTCTGACGGTTTTTCGCGCCGCATTTGCTTCTGCATATCGGAAAAACCAGAAAAGCCCATTTGCGCCGCGAAACGCATGACAGACGCGACGCTGGTTTGGGCTTTTTCGGCCACAACCGCTACAGTCGCAAACAACGCGTCATTATAGTTGTTCGTCATATAACGCGCGACGGATTTTTGAGATTTTGGCAGTCTGTCATACATGTTGTTGATTCTGTCCTGTATGGTCATATTGTCCCGCCTGTATGTAATATTTATTACATCGTATAGTTGATGTAACAATTTTTACATATTATAATAGATTGTAACGAATTTGTCAACAAAAAATTATGGCATCAAGAAAAATATTTATTGAATATGACAAGAGGCTTTGGTTAAGCTTATATTATACAAAGGGGGGGATTGTATGGAAAATTTAGCGAATTACTTGGCTGATATTAAAAACCCTGAACAACGACAGCGAACAGAGGGTGTTTTCCGCTGGATTCTCAATAAATACCCGAACCTAGAAACACGTTTGGCTTGGAACCAACCCATGTTTACTGACCACGGCACGTTTATTTTAGGTTTCAGCATATCGCGGCAACATCTGGCTGTTGCCCCCGAAACAGCGGGGTTAGCGAAGTTCGCTGATGAAATCGATAAGGCGGGTTATTCGCGCGGGCTGAAAATCTTCCGCATCAAGTGGGAGGACGCGGTGGACTATGATTTACTGTCGCGCATAATCGAGTTTAATATGCAGGACAAGGCAGATTGCAAGACCTTTTGGCGTAAGTGATTACGCCTTTTTTGTTTGACAAGGTTTTCTATTCGTGTATACTTGCCTTATAGAGTTTTGGGGCGTGATTATATGTTAGAGTGTTACGTCGCCGTTGACATTGGGGCTTCGGGCGGCAGGGTGATTTTGGGGTACATAGAGAACGAGCGGCTGGTGACACGCGAGTTACACAGGTTCGCCAATCACACGTATACCGTGTCTGGGCGGTTGTGTTGGGGCATTGAGGGCTTGTTTGATGAGATAATAAAGGGGCTTTCGCGCGTTAAAGAAACGGGAGTAAGACTATGTTCTGTGGGCATTGACACATGGGGCGTTGACTTTGTATTGTTTGATAAGTATGACCGATTGTTGGGCGGGGCGGTCAGTTATCGCGACTCTCGGACGGTGGGTTTGCCCGAACAGGTTGAAGAGATTGTGTCGTTTGAGGAGTTATACGCGAGAACGGGTATACAGAAGCAGGCGTTTAACACGATTTATCAACTGTTGGCTGTCAAGCATGGTCAGTTGAATGATTTACAACAGGCAGAACGGTTTTTGATGTTGCCGGACTATTTTGCGTATAGACTTTGCGGTGTAAAGACTAATGAGTATACCAATGCGTCAACAACAGGGCTGTTGAACCCACATACTGGCAAATGGGATTATGAGTTGATAGAAAAGGTAGGCTTGCCAACGAGGATATTTAGGAGCGTGTCGATGCCATTCGGCACTATCGGAACTCTAAAGGACGAATTTGTAGATTTGGTCGGGTCGCGGGCTTCTGTGGTGTTCACTTGTACGCATGACACGGCCAGCGCGGTTCTTGCAACGCCCATATATGATGAAGATACGGATATTTTTCTAAGCTCGGGTACATGGTCGCTCATGGGTTCGATTGAGCGCGATCCTATCACAACAGCCGCCGCAAGAAATCTGAATTTCACGAATGAGGGCGGTTATACAGGCAAGATTCGTTTTCTCAAGAATATCATGGGGCTTTGGCTCATTCAGTCTGTTAGGCGTGAGGACGCACCCGATATGAGTTTTGCCGAACTCTCGGCGTTGGCGGCGCGTGAGCAGGGCGAAATACCGATAATCGACGTGAACGCGACGGAGTTGTTCGCGCCAGAGTCAATGAGTGGGGCGGTTAGGTCACTGTGTGATAGGGCGGGCTATGCGCCACCAAAGACACTCGCGCAGACTTGTGCCGTGATTTACCACAGTTTGGCGCATTCTTACGCACAGACGGTCAAAGAGTTATCGTCAATCACGGGTAAGACCTATAAGAATTTGTTTATAGTTGGCGGCGGCAGTCAAGATATGTTTTTGAATCGGTTATGTAAGGAGTATACGGGGCTTTCTGTCTTCGCGGGGCCGACAGAGGCTTCAGCGATAGGTAATATTATGTGCCAGATTATGGGACATAAAATGGCTTATGTGGAGGAAGGTCGGCGGTTGATTCGCGATTCTTTCAATATATATAGTGTTTGATTGGGGAGTGATTTTGTGAGAAAGGTTATAGCAGACGCATATGCGGCGGCACGGGAGAGGTACGCAGGTTTTGGCGTGGATACTGACTTGGCGTTGAAGAAGCTGAAAAGTATTTCACTGTCATTGCATTGTTGGCAGGGCGATGATGTGACGGGGTTTGAAAACAGGGGCGTGGGGTTGTCAGGTGGCATTGCGGCAACAGGCAATTACCCGGGAAAGGCTTCAACGCCGGAGGAGTTGTTTTCAGATATACGGTTTGCGTTAAGTATGATTGGTCAAGGTCATAGGTTGAACCTACACGCGATTTATGCCATTTCGGACGAGAAAATCGAGCGCGACAAACTCACGCCCGAACATTTCTCAGCGTGGGTCGATTTTGCGAGGGCTCGAGAAATTAAACTTGACTTCAACCCGACACTGTTTTCTCACCCAATGGCGGCTGACGGGTTGACGCTCTCACACCCTGACAAGAAGGTGCGCGACTATTGGATTCGACATTGCAAGGCGACGCGAAGGATTGCGGAGTATTTTGGGCGCGAGTTGGGGGGATGTAGTTTACATAATATTTGGATACCGGATGGCTATAAGAACGCGCCGCCCGATAGGTTCGCGCCACGACAACGCCTGTATGACTCGCTGTTGGAGATATATGATGAGAAGCTGGACGACCGATATATTGTTGATTCTGTAGAGTCTAAGTTGTTTGGCATCGGCGCGGAGAGTTTCACGGTAGGTTCTCATGAATTCTATATGAACTTCGCGGCGAAACACGGGGTTTTGTGTTTGCTGGATAACGGGCATTTTCACCCTACAGAATCTGTGGCGGATAAGTTGTCGGCAATGCTTTTGTTTAATGACCGCGTGGCGCTTCACGTGACGCGTGGCGTGCGCTGGGATAGTGACCATGTGGTGATTCAAAATGACGAGCTAAGGGCGATAGCTAATGAGATAATGGCGTTAGACGACCCGTCGCGCGTGCTGATTGGTTTTGACTATTTTGACGCGTCAATCAACCGCATAGCCGCGTGGGTTATCGGCGTTCGGGCGTTTCAACGGGCGCTGTTGATGGCGGCGTTAAAGCCCGCGAACCTAGGCGAACTCATGGACGGCGGAGATTTCACGCGGATAATGGCGATTGAGGAAGAGCTAAAGGCCTTACCGTTTGGGGCGATTTATGACTATTTCTGTGAGATAAACAAGATACCCGTTGGCATGGAGTGGTTCAACGCAGTGAAATTTTATGAAAATAATGTTTTGTGTAAGAGGGG
>CAZOVK010000082.1:0-10238 GCA_964583165.1 uncultured Defluviitaleaceae bacterium
TGCCTGAAAGCTTTGCTAAAATATAGTAAACATAATCTTTGAGGGGGCTGGGCTATGAACGAATTATCACGCCCGGAAATATATACGCATCTTCGCAAGAATATCATCAAGGTGCCCGAAATAATAGAAAAACGCGCATCGGGCATAACTATAAACGGGCGCACAATTCGTTCGCTGATGTTCACAACGGACATAGCCGTCATCACCAATTGTAACGCTGATGCGATAATCGCTGTCTATCCGTTCACGCCAAACCTAACGCTCTCCCGCGCGATTCTTGACGCATCCGACGTGCCCGTCATCTGCGGCGTGGGTGGTGGCATGACGCACGGTATGCGTTGCGCAAACGTCGCTCTTCACGCGGAGTTTCAAGGGGCATTAGCTGTCGTTTTGAACGTGCCTACAACAATGGAAACACTTCGAGATGTACGGCGCATGATTGACATCCCGATTGTGTTCACGGTATGTTCAGAGCATACGGACTTCCAAAGGCTTCTCGATAACGGCGCTGACCTTCTAAACGTATCGGGTGGCGCTGATACAGCCTATATAATTAGGAAGATACGCGAAAAAAGCCCCAACGTCCCCATCATAGCCACAGGCGGCCAGACGGACGAGAACATTCTAAAAACCATTGAAGCGGGCGCGAATGCGATTACATACACTCCACCACTACCCGCCGACACGCTCAAATCGAACATGGAGCGTTTCAGAAAGACAGAACGCGAAAAAGCGGGAATAATAGATTAACCAATAGGAGGAAAACATGGACGATATTAAATCAACAGTAGCAGGTGTAGTCAGTAAGCTGACTCAAACCTCGTCTAATCTGATAAGTTCAACAAAACTGAGTATCGCGCTATCGAACGAAGAAAACGCGCTTAAAGCCCTTTACTTGGAAATCGGTAAAAAGGTGCATGAAATCTACACATACGGCGGGAGTTTAGGCAAGTTCTTTGACGAAAAAATCGTTGAGTTGCAGGCCGTTGAACGCCGCATAAACGAGATAAAGGCGCAACAAGACAGCGTGCGCGGCACGAAATCGTGCCCCAAATGCGGATTTTCAAACACATCGGACGCGGGTTTTTGCCAGAAGTGTGGGCAAGGGCTGGGTGGTATTGCGCCGGCGCCGACACCCGAACCACCTACCGCTTCTGTTGCCCCAACTCCGACAATGCCGGTAGCTCCCACAACACCTACACCACCCGCGCCCGAAACAACCGTTGACAACGGCGTGCGCTGTTCACTCTGCGGTAGCCTGAACAATAGCACAGACAAGTTCTGCAATGTCTGCGGGCGGATGTTGAAATAACTTAAATAGCTTAAAACAGGAATAGCTGAATATTCTATTTGTATGCACGCTAAGTTAGGGGTGGGTTTTTTGGATGTAATCGGTAACATTAAAGGCATGTTAGGTCAAGTCGGCGACAAGGCAAAGCGGCGTTACGACATTGCCGTGCTTGAATTAAAGATACGCAATTACCGCAAGGAAGAGCGGTTAATCAAAGAAAAAATCGGGGATATTGTCTATATGGCGCACGAGCAGAAATCAGAGCAATGCGCCGCTCAAATCGCGGAGTACTGCGAGAATATCGACAATATTCGTTACCGCATAAAACAGGTCGAAAAGCTCATCGCGCATTCAACCCACGCTGACGAAGCCCCACCTGAACCCCAGAAACATCCGAGCCTAAAAAAGAAGGCGGGTGATGTGAAGGTCAGACGTACAGAAACCGGTATCCAGCTAGTGCGGCAATGCCCGAACTGTGATTCGGCGAATGACGCTGAAGCGGAAGTTTGTGCGGAATGCGGCACACCGTTTAAGGTCGAGTAGTACAAATTTTCATATACAAACCTACTACTGAAAGGGGGTTCTTTATGTTATGCGATAAATGCCATGAAAACCAAGCAACCGTGTTCGTCAGTAACGACATCAACGGCATGAAAATCGAGTATCACCTATGCGAGAAATGCGCCCAGAGCCAGGGTATGACGCTGGACGGCCTTTTCAAGGCGTACCTTGACGACGTATTCCTAAGCCCCTCCCCCGCCCCCAAAAAGCCCTCGCTTGTTTGCGGCACATGCGGCGAAACCTTTGAAGAATTTCGGCGCATAGGTCGGCTTGGTTGCGCGGATTGTTACAGCACGTTCAAGAATGAGCTGGACGCGATTTTCAGAAAGGTTCAGTCAGACACAAAACACAGCGGCAAGCGCCCAAGCAGCCTTGTTTCAATAGCCGCGACAGAAATCGAAGCAACCCAGCCCAACAATTTGGAGAACATGCGCGTGCAACTGAAGCAGGCCATTGACTCGGAAGATTTTGAAACCGCCGCGCGTCTGCGTGACGAGATTCGCGCACTGGAACGGGGTGAATCGCATGAGTAAAAAATGGTTTGAAAGCCCCGCCGTTGACGTTGACGTGATTGTATCAACGCGTGTCAGATTAGCACGAAATCTCGCCAAATTCCCGTTCCCGGCGAAACTTTCGGAGCAAAAAGCGCTCGCCATGATTGATGAGGTGAAAGCGGCTGTTTTCAACGACAGAACCGCCGTTGCTTCCCAATTCGTTTTCGCACAGCTGAATGATATACCAGAAGCTAGACTCAATCAACTAATGGAACGCCACCTAATCAGCCGTGAAATGCTCATAAAGAAAGCCCCGAAAGCCCTCATCTCCAGCATTGACGAAAATATCGCCGTAATGCTCAATGAGGAAGACCATATCCGTATACAAACGATTTTCGCGGGCGACAATATGGATAAGGCGTTTGAATTAGCCATGCGCGTTGACGACTTGATTGGCGAGAGCGCGGCGGCGGCGTTTGACGAGCGGTACGGTTATCTTACGAGTTGCCCAACGAACACGGGCACGGGGCTTCGCGCGTCATACATGTTACATCTGCCCGCGATAGTCATGAGCGGGCGGTTAAACGCGATGTTCCAGTCTATCGCCCAATATGGCATGACCATGCGCGGCATTCACGGCGAGGGCACGGAACCGCTCGGTTGTATGTATCAGCTATCGAACCAAATAACACTGGGCAAAAGCGAAAGTGAAACGATTGAGTCATTGCAGGCTGTGGCGAAAAAGCTATGCCAACAAGAAAAACTACTGCGTGACCGCATTTACAAACAGCGCACGACCGATTTGGTTGACAAAATCTACCGCTCATACGGCACGCTCAAATACGCGCGGCAAATTAAGCTTTCAGAAGCCATGAATTTGCTGTCAGACGTGCGATTGGGCTACCAACTGGGTATTATTAAAGAAGAAAAGCCCACGCTCACTCTATACCACATCATGATGAACATTCAACATGGTAGTTTGAATGGTGATGACGAAGAAACGGCGCGCGCTTACTATATAAGAAGCATATTCTAATCAAAATCCGGCGTATGAAGGAGGTTTACATACATGCAGGGACGATTGACGGCGAAAGCCAGAGAGGCCATACAAAACGCGCAGGTCGCGGCTGTATCGCTTTCTCATAACTATGTAGGAACAGAGCATTTGCTTTTGGGTTTGTTGCGGACGGAGCAGAGCGTCGCGGCAAAAGTATTGGAGAATCTGGGGCTTTCTGACGCACGCGCGGAGGCAAAACTCGTTGAACTGTCGGGGCAGGGTTCGGGCGTAAACCCGAACACGATTGACTTCACGCCCAAATCGAAGAGTATTATTGAAAACAGCCTATTAGAAGCGCAAAAACTGGGCGCTAACTATATCGGCACAGAGCATATCCTCATTTCGCTGGTCAAAGAGCGCGACACGATGTGCAACCGCGTTCTCACCGAATGTGGCATTGACCCGAACAAGGTCTTGGAGGACATTTTTGCGCTTCTGGGTGAAACGAACCCTAACGCGGCAACCTCAAACTCCAAACAACAAAACCGCAAACAAGCACCTAAAAATAACGACACGCCCACGCTCGACCAATACTCGCGCGACTTCACACAGTTCGCTCAAGATAACAAGTTCGACCCCATCATCGGGCGCGAAAACGAGATACAGCGCGTCATTCAGATTCTGTCGCGCCGCACGAAGAACAACCCGTGCCTAGTGGGCGACCCCGGTGTTGGTAAAACGGCCATTGCCGAGGGTTTGGCTCAGCTCATCATATCGGGCAACGTGCCCGAGCCGCTCAGAAACAAACGCATTGTGTCGCTCGACCTTTCAGCTATGATAGCGGGCAGTAAGTACCGCGGCGAGTTTGAAGAGCGTATCAAAAAGGTATTGCAGGAGGTCAGACAGGCGGGTAACGTCATTCTCTTTGTTGACGAACTCCACACGATTGTCGGCGCGGGTGCGGCAGAGGGCGCGATTGATGCGTCGAACATCTTGAAGCCGTCACTTGCGCGTGGTGAAATTCAGCTAATCGGCGCAACAACCCTTGACGAATATAGAAAATATATCGAAAAGGACGCGGCTCTCGAACGCCGCTTCCAACCCGTCACGGTTGACGAACCGAGCGAAGAACTCGCCATTGAGATGTTACGCGGCATTCGTGACAAATACGAGGCACACCACCGCGTGAAGATAACAGACGCGGCGCTCATTGCCGCCGTGAAACTGTCGTCGCGTTACATCACAGACAGATTCTTACCCGACAAGGCAATTGACCTAATAGACGAAGCCGCTTCAAAGTCACGTCTGAAAACCTACACAATGCCGCCGTTCTTAAAAGAAATGGAAGCCGAGAACGCCGAACTTGAAAAAGAAAAAGAAGCCGCGATAAAGACAGAAGAATTCGAACGTGCGGGCGAACTCAAACGCAAGCAAGACGCGCTCAAAAAGGAACTCGAACAGGCGAAGGCGAAATGGAGCAGTAAGAACGCCGAGGGCACACACGTAGTTGACGAAGAAGAAATCGCCGACATAGTCGCAGGCTGGACGGGAATACCCGTCAGGCGCTTGCAACAAGAAGAAAGCGCGAAACTGCTCGAACTCGAAGGCGTTCTGCACAAGCGCGTGATTGGGCAGGAACAGGCGGTCACGGCTGTCGCAAAGGCAATAAGGCGCGGGCGGCTGGGGCTAAAAAGCCCGAAACGCCCGACAGGTTCGTTCCTGTTCTTAGGGCCAACGGGCGTGGGCAAGACCGAGTTGTCGAAGGCACTGGCCGATGCGCTTTTCGGCAACGAAGACGCGCTCATTCGCGTTGACATGTCTGAATATATGGAGAAACACAGCGTTTCTAAGATGATTGGTTCGCCGCCGGGTTATGTTGGTTATGACGAGGGCGGTCAGCTATCCGAAAAGATTCGCCGCAAACCCTACTCTGTCGTCCTCTTTGACGAGATAGAGAAAGCGCATCCCGACGTGTTCAACATCCTCCTACAAGTCCTTGACGACGGGCACATCACAGACGCGCAAGGGCGCAAGGTTGACTTCAAGAACACCATTCTTATAATGACATCAAACGCGGGCGCACGTAATATTGTTGAGCCAAAACGACTGGGCTTCTCCGTGGCATCCGATTCGGCGGCTGATTATGAAGACATGAAAAAGTCCGTCATGGACGAGGTAAAAACCACCTTCCGCCCCGAGTTCATCAACCGCATAGACGATATTATCGTCTTCCACCAACTCACACGCGAAGAAGTGAGCCAAATTGCGCATATCTTCATACGTGAAACAGCAGAGCGCATACAAACGGCAATGGAAATCACGCTGACAGTATCGGACGAAGTCACTCTGAAACTAGCCGAAGAGGGCTTCGACCCCGTTTATGGCGCAAGACCACTCCGCCGAGTGATTCAAACGAAACTGGAGGATGTTCTCGCTGAAGAAATCCTTAGCGGGCGCTTCCCGCGTGGCAGCAGTGTCAACGTGACACTCAAAGACGGCAAGATACAATTTGAATAAAAGCAAAGAAAGCGCTTTCGGCGAAATGTCGAAAGCGCTTCTTTTTCATAACCTACTCGATTAGAATACAATTTACGTCATTATCCAGATACTCTTTGAGTTTATCGGACTGATTCACTCCGAAATACACCTCTTCCTCACCCCAATCGACATAAGCCGAACAGAAAACATCTCCCGAGTAATACAGCGTTTGCGGGTACGGGCGCGTACCGTCTGAAGTTTCATTCTGTCCCGCCCGCACGTCACTAAAAAGTGCCTCCAAGCGCGTTTTATCGAAATCGGGCAAGAGCGCGGCGGCGACAGTCATAAAATACATCTCGAACAATTCAGACGTATGCTCCGTCTGGCGCTCATACGATTGGCGCACGCTGATAAAGTGAATGTCGCCCGTTTCTTCCTCCAGACTCACGATTATATCGGGGTCGAGATAACTCCTAGAATCTTCTAGGTAGACATAATTTTGATATGCCTTGCCGTTTCTGCTGTCCGTTACTGTGCCATAATCATCCCAACCGTTTGTATCATTAAACAGTGGCTCGCCGTAAAGATTCACGTGGGCTTCGTTAATGGCCTTTGAAAATGTCTGAAGCTGTTCATTACTGACATTAAACCCCTGAATATCTCTGTAATCGTTGTTGATGTCAACATTCAATTCAACCTTGTCACTGATTTCCTCAATCTGTATTTGCTTTGGTATATCCTCCGCGCGACTATCACACGCGGTGATAATAAACACAACCATAAGCAAACAAACCGCCAAGCTTGTTCTCTTCACAACTCACCCCCTTTGACTAAACCTCGGTGACAACCAATCGTACAACACCGTCAATGCCCGACGGTATAGGCTCACTTCTGAACGCGCGTTCATACCCGCCGTACAGACGGCCCGCACGAATTTCATCTATCGGTTTCGTGAAGTATGGGTAACTGTCACTCACGGCTTCGGCTGACATCGGCTCTTCTATATCAGGGTTCAAGAAGTGGTTAAACCACGTGTTGACAGCGCGGATACTCACGTGATTCTCGCCGCTCACAAGATACTTAGATATATCTAGCCTAAACGGCGCCGCCCACATTTGCCCGACGGTTTGACCATTCACGCTGACTTCGGCGCAACAATGGAGTTCACTCAATTCAAGGTGAACGCTATCCGTTATTTCCGTCGCAAAATCGGCTTCATACACACCCTCGCCACAGTGATAGCGCGTCTGCGGGTATTGCTCCCACGTTGTCGGAACGTCCATACCTGTGAAAACAGTTTCGCCGTTGACTGTCAATTTCCAGCCGTTTATTGTTTTCTGTCGCTTAAAAACCTTTTGCATCTTCGCATTTCGAGGCTTTTCACCGAACGCGATACAAACGCTCATATTCTCTTCAAAATGAATACCGAGCAATAACCGCCCACCCTCAACATTCACGGACTTAGGCGCGATTTCCTCATTCGTTAGAGGGTTGACAATACGGAAATTTTCATCTATAAATGGCAAATCCAGCAACGTATCAACGGCATTTGGGCTTATATTCGCGATAAAATACACGTCCTTGCCGTCAATCTTTCGGCGGATGAACCCAATATCGCGCGAGGGCGTGAATAGATACGGTGGGTTTATGCGGTTCAACAGTTCAATCAAAACCGCGCCCCTATCCGAACAAAACGCTGTTTTGCCCGCGCCGACTTGCGTAAATTCGTTGACATTGTATGTGTCAAACATGGTATTTATCTGTTGAAGCGCGTTCTCTGTTGCCCTTGCGTCAACTAAACCGGGCGATTTGTCTGGCAAGGTTTCGGCGCATATCAAAGTACCACCGCTCTCAACAAAATCACGCAACCGCTCCATTACACAAAGTGGCACACGGCGCAAGCCGATTAGGATAATCGTTTTGAATATGTTTTCGTTTATAACAAGACCGTTCGCCGTGATTTCGCCAATATCGGTCACGGCCTCATAATTCAAATAGGTGAACCAATGCCCTGCCCTTTGAATGTCATTGACCGTTTCGCGCCCCAGATATTCTTCAATCTTCATCGACATGTGCAGCTCCGACATAGGCGAATCAGCCCAAATATCGGCTTGCGGCACGAGTATGCCAACCTCTGAAACGACTGCCCCACCTTGCATGAGCGAAGAAACCTTATGAATATATTCAGACAACGGCGCGTAGAACTCCCACCACGTGTTATTCTCAGAAATCATACTGGAAGCATAGAACACCCAACCCGGCTTACCCACCGTTTTCGGCGAATATGCCCAGCCGTGGTTAATAATGTGGTTAATGCCATCCGCGAAAATCACGTCAACAGCCCGTTTCATCATCTCGGGCGTGACGAGAAAACGCGGCATTCTTAGCCATGTGAAGCTCTCGTTTGATACAATTTTTCTATCATAAATCGCGCCGGCGGCTTGCGCCAGACGGCGGTGAATCGTGTTTACAAAGTTGATGTCGTGGTCACCGAAGGTTTCGCCCTCTGGTATATGGGCGCTACCATATGTTTTGATTATGTCCGACCAAATGCCATGCGCTTGAACGCGCGATTTCACGCCAAGCCGCTCACACCACGCCGTGAAATTGTCGAAAAAGCCCTCTTGCGTCAACTCGCCAAACGTCTGAAAATAATCATGCCTTATATACCCTGTGACCTCGCCCATATCTGCCCAAAGCGCGGGCATATACTGAGTGAGGTCATACCCGCGCCGCTTAGAAAACTCGTCCAGCATTATCGAAGTCCAGTTGTTCCCGCCCAATTCAATCGAATCACAGAAGAAACTCCGAATGCGCCCGCGCCCGAGCTTATCAATGAGTGTCTGCCCGAGCGTTCGAAAATACATATCCGAAACGTCCTTGCGACAATGGTCAATCGCAAGCCCCTGCATATTCGGCGCGGGTTTGCCGACGGGCTGGCGATAATTCGCCACGACAAATGTGAAAATCTTATAATGCCCATTAGGAATCGCTATTTTATTCAGCTTCTTACCCCAAGGCCACGTATAAACCCATGTCGTACTCAAATTCTCCGTAATATCCCGCGCTGTTTCGGGCAACAACCGCCCGTTTTCCATCTTCACAAGTATAACGCGCTCAACCTCACCCGGCAACAAACACGTATAATCATACGTAAATTCACACTCACCCACAACATCATGCGAATACGGAATCAGTATCTGCGGCGCTTCGCTCTCATTGACAAAACTCCCGCCATAAGGCCAGCCCGAACCGAGCGTCAAGTCAACCTCCATATTCAGCTCTGCCGCGACAGTCAACGTATAGTCCAGCAGTTCAAAGAATCGCGGCGAGAAAAAGTCTGTGTTTTCAATGCCCTGTGCGGGGTTCGTGTGTTCAAGCGGGTAAAGCATCTGTATTTCAACGCCGCCAATATGGTTTCGCGCCATCTCCTCCAACTCGTGGCGTATGCCCTCTTTCGTAACGGCGCCGCCAAACCACCACCAACGAGTAAACCCACGCGCCGAAGCCTTCGGGTTTGTTAAATGCTCTAAAACCGACATATGAACGCTCCTTATTTATGCAGGGTTTCAACGTCCAACTCAACGCCAAACGCCTTACCGAGTTCTATGAAATTCTCTGTTGTAATACCGCGCTTTTTGCCACCCATTGAAATGACCTTAACGAGTATTTCCGCGGCCTTCTCAACTGTTTCCATGAGCCCGAATGTCAAGTCGAGTGTTTCGCCCGAGCAGAAAACGCCGTGATGCGCCCAAACCGCGACATCCTTTGTTTTCATTATTTCAGCCGTCGCAACAGCTATCGCCGTCCCGCCCGGAACCATCCAAGGCACTACTCCAATGCCTTTTGGAAAGACTATCGGGCATTCTGTCGCCATCTCCCAAAGCTCACGCGTGAATGCCGCGCCGTCTTGAGGCAACACGAATGTCAGCGCGATTGTGTTGGCGGGGTGACTGTGCAAAATGACGCGGTGTTTGCCGCCCGTAGCTTCGAGTTTGACACTGTGATTCAATAAATGCGTAGGTAATTCGCTTGTGGGGTTCGTGGTATCAAAGCCCCAGACCTTTTGGTAGCCTTTGCCGTCCTCAGTTACGCGAATTATCCCTAGATTTTCTAATGGATTCTGCGCCACGCGCCGAAAATAACGCCCGCTTGCCGTGACAACGAAAAACTCCCCCGCTAGGTTTGTTATATCGATACCCAACATCTGAACCGCGCCGTTAAAATCTATTTCCGACCGAATCGCCTCAACTTCTTCACACGTTAACCGATAACTCAAATTTCCGCCGTTACGCTCGTGCCAACCGAGCGCGGTCGCTTCTGATGTTATCTGCATAAAATTTCTGTAAAACGCCTGTTCAACAACCAACTCACATTACCCCCTCTTACACAAAACATTAATTACATAAAATTTCAC
>CAZOVK010000083.1:0-9840 GCA_964583165.1 uncultured Defluviitaleaceae bacterium
AACAGAAACGGAATCGTCGAGTGGTCGCCCAGTCAGCAAGAAAGCCGACGGGTTCTTAATCTCAACCAAACCCGCCTCTCCCATCTCGAACATGCCAATCTCGTTAGTCGCTCCGAAACGGTTCTTGACGGCGCGAATAATGCGGTAGTTGGCGTGGCGCTCACCCTCAAAGTAGAGAACCGTATCAACCATGTGTTCGAGCATTCGGGGGCCGGCGAGCGCGCCCTCTTTTGTCACATGCCCGACAATAATGACCGTAACGCCGCCGCTCTTGGCGAGTTTCATCAACAACGCCGCACACTCGCGCACCTGCGTCACAGCCCCCGGAGCATTCGGGAGTTCTGAAGTGTACATTGTCTGTATACTGTCAATAATGAGAAAGTCGGGCTTTTCGCTTTCCACGTGCTTGATGATATCATCAAGGCATGTTTCTGACAGCAAAAGCAAGTTATCTGTGGTTATGCCCAACCTTTTGGCGCGTGACTGAATCTGGCTCACACTCTCTTCGCCCGAAGCGTACAACAGGGTTTTATCCTGTGCGCCGATACTCTCACAAAGCTGAAGCAAGAGCGTACTCTTACCGATACCGGGTTCACCGCCGACGAGTGTTAACGAGCCGTCAACAAATCCGCCCGACAACACCCTGTCCATCTCGGTTATTCGCGTCTTAACGCGTGTTTCACTCTGAATCGCCGCATCCAGTCTAACAGGGTCATTGCGCTTTTTCTTTGAAGCCACCCCGCGTGGCGTGACCGTCTGTTCTTCTTCTACCATCGAATTATATGTGCCGCATGTCGTACAGCGGCCAAGCCACTTGCCCGTTTTATAACCGCATTCCGAACATACGAAATATACCTTTGTCTTAGCCATACATCACCTATAGCAGTTTGATGTTTTGCACGGAAAATGCCGAAGCGACATCGCGACGTTTCAACGCGATGGCGCGAGGTAATTTTTCGTAGCAGAACCCAAGCTGCGCTACCATATTTTTCTTTCATTATAGCATAGGTGTTGTCAAAATGAATAGATTTTTCTTGTAATTCGTGCGCGTTTGTTCCATAATATATGTTGTGCATTTAGTGTTAAATTATAAATAAAACGAGGGGGAAGACAATGGATAAGGTTTTAGCCGAGAAAGCCAAAACGTGGGTCAAGGAGAACCGCACCGCGATTGTTGAGGGCATAAAGCGGCTTGTCGCGATTGAGAGCGTTTCACAAGCGGGGCAAGGTGGTTATCCGTTCGGCGAGGGTGTTCAAAAGGCGCTCGAAGAAGCACTCGCGATAGGTAAGGAAAACGGCTTTAACGTGTTTGACTTTGACCATTACATAGGTAAAATCGCGCTTAACGAGGTTGAGGGCGCGAAAGAAGTCGGCTTCTGGGCACATCTGGACGTTGTACCCGCCGGGGATTTCTGGATAAACAAGCCGTATGAACCCGTTGAGCAGGAAGGTTATTTAATAGGTCGCGGCGTGTCTGACAACAAAAGCCCCGCGATTGGGATTCTTTATGCAGCTTTGTGTTTGAAAGCACTTGGCGTTGACTTGAGTTATAACCTGAGCCTGTACTTAGGTACCAGTGAAGAAACGGGTATGCAGGACGTGGAGTATTTCACGAAGAACTTCAAATGCCCCGATTTGAGTATTATACCCGATTCGAGCTTCCCTGTTTGCCGCGGTGAGAAGGGCGTTTTGACAGTTGAGATTACGTCTGATGAAGCGCTTGATTCGGTTGTAGAACTTGCGGGCGGTCATGCACATAACATCGTGCCCAATAAGTCGCATATACGCTTTAGCGACGGCACCGAGATTCACGCTACGGGTATCGGCAAACATTCGGCATCACCCGAGGGTTCACTCAACGCAATAAACGAGCTTATCAAACAGGCTCTTGAAAGCGGAAAGTTAAGCGAGCATGACGCGAAGATTCTTACGTTCGCGAAGAAAGCGACTGACGATTTCTACGGTCAACAACTCAATATCGCAAGCGGTGACGAACTCTGCGGAAAATTGACTTGCGTAGGTACGATTCTTACATTCGAGGGCGGTAAGGTCAAGTTGAGCCTAAATATTCGTTGCCCGATTATGGTTAATGCCGACCGCGTTGTTGATATGATTAAATCTGTGGCGCGTCAAAACGGTTACACGGGTCACGCGGCCAGTGTGAGTTACCCCTATTACTTCCCGGGTGATTTGAATATCGTTGACAAACTCACAGAGATTTACAACGGTGTTCGTGGTACGAACGAAAAACCGTTCTTCCTCTCGGGTGGTACATACGCGTCACATTTGCCCAACGCATTGGGCTTCGGCTCGGGTTTTGCGTCACCTAAACCCGCCTTCCTGCCCGAAAATCATGGCGGAGCGCACCAGCCAGACGAGATTCTAAACATTGACGACTTCCTTGAAGCTGTCGCGATTTATGCCGTGACAATGGCTGAACTCAATAACTTAATAAAGTAGGGGTAAAAATCTTGGCGGTTGACATTGGAACTATAATATTTGTCAGTGTTCTTGTCTTTTTGGCAAGCTTCATGGACTCTATTGCGGGCGGCGGCGGGATTATCTCGCTGCCCGCCTATGTGGCGAGTGGTATTCCGTATCATATGTGCTTGGGGAGCAACAAGTTTTCGGCCGTGTTTGGGAGCGGCTTTGCGTCGTTTAGGTTTATTAAGGATAAAAAGGTTGAGCTGAAAACAGCCACAGTGTCGTTTGTCTTGGCGCTCGTCGGCTCGGCTCTCGGTTCACAGACTGCAATGTTCATATCGGCTGACGCACTGAAGGTGTTCTTTGTTATCGCATTGCCGATAATCGCCGTGTTCATACTCACACGTAGAACGTTTGGCGAGGAAAACCGTTCACACGAGATACCGTTTAAGAAGTTGATGGCATATGCCGTATTCGCGGGTTTTGTCGTGGGCTTCTATGACGGGTTCTTTGGCCCCGGGACGGGGACGTTCCTTATACTGATTTATACGGCGCTCATGAAGTTTGACCTTGTGACTGCCAGCGGTAACGCTAAGTGTATCAACTTCGCGTCAAACCTTGCCAGTATGGTCACGTTCTTGATTAACGGTCAGGTATTCTTCCCAATTGCTGTTCCTGCTCTGTTTTGTTCGATTCTGGGCGGTTATCTGGGCGCTGGGCTTGCTATTAAGAACGGCGCGAAGATAATCAAGCCGATTCTGGTTGTTGTTATGGTTCTGCTGATAGGCAAGATTGTGCTGAATATGTTTGGGGTTAATATTTAGTTAGTTGGGGGTGTTTATGGAACACTTTAACGCTGTTTCATTTCGGGATGTTGATATAATGGGTGGCTTTTGGGCATCGAGACAGTTGCAGAATTATGAAGTGACAACCCGCGCGGTTTATGAGCGGTTCAAGGAATTTGGGCGGTTTGAGGCGTTCAAATTTGGCTGGAAACCTGGCGACGACGAGAAGATGAAACCCCATATCTTCTGGGATTCTGATGTAGCCAAGTGGATTGAAGCCGTGGCGTACATACTTGAGAAGCGCAAAGACGACGAGTTAGAAGCCATTGCGGACGAGATTGTTGATTTGATAGAAGAACATCAAGACGCTAACGGCTATTTCAATATTCATTTCACGGTAGTAAGACCGAATGAACGATTTACGCATAGGACTGACCATGAGCTATATTGCGCGGGGCATTTGATTGAAGCGGCTGTAGCGTATTATTTAGCCACAGGCAAGCGTAAGTTTATGGACTTGATGTGTAAATACGCCGACCATATCGAAAAGGTGTTTAAGATTGAAGGCAGTGCGGCGTTTGTCACGCCCGGGCATCAAGAGATTGAACAGGCGCTTGTGAAGCTCTACCGCGTAACAGAAGAAAAACGCTATCTTGATTTGGCGAGCTTCTTCATTGACGAGCGCGGAAAGCACGAAAAGGATAACATCAGAAACCCGATTTTCACGCCCGATTACTACCAAAGTCACTTGCCCGTGCGCGAACAACCGACTGTCGAGGGTCACTCTGTGCGCGTGATGTATATGCTTATGGCAATGGCCGATTTGGCGTATGAAACGAACGATAAAACGCTGTTTGAGGCTTGCGACAGGCTGTTTGAGAACACTGTCAACAAGCGCATGTACATCACAGGTGGTATCGGTAGCTCTACACAGGGCGAGGCGTTCACGATTGACTATGACCTGCCGAATTTGACGGCGTATACCGAAAGTTGCGCGTCGATTGGGCTTATGATGTTCGCACAACGTATGTTGAAGCTCAAACCCGATAGCAAGTACGCCGAGATAATCGAGCGCGAACTCTATAACGGCTTTTTGTCGAATATCGGGCTTGACGGTAAGTCTTTCTTCTACGAGAATCCAATGGAGATTGACCCTCCCATGAATACGCGCGAGATTTCCATTTTCAAGAAGACAACCTTACCCGCGACACAACGCGCCGAGATGTTCACATGCGCGTGTTGTCCGCCGAACATAATGCGCTTGATGGCGACTATCGGCGATTATTTGTATACACATGACGAAAATACGTTATATGTACACCAGTTTATCGAAAGCCGTGCGTCCGTTGATATGACGGGCGGCGTGACGATTACGCAAACGACCGGCTATCCCGCAAGTGGCAGGGTAACATTCCATGTTAAGGGTATGTTGGGCAAGAAACTGGCTGTCCGCCAACCTCAATGGGCAAAAGCCGTTGAGGGTAACCGGATTACTGACATGGGTTACGCGATTTATGATGTCAACAGCGACGACTACACCCTCGAGTTGGATTTCGGTTTGAGCACTGTTTGGTATGAAGCAAACCCCGAAGTCCATGAAGACGCGGGCAAGGTTGCGTTGATGTATGGTCCATATGTGATGTGTCTTGAAGGCGTTGACAACGGCGAGAATGTCGCCGATATCTATGTGAAGCCGTGTAAGGACGCGGTGTTTACGCCCGTGTTTGATGAAAAGCTGAAAGCCACCGTCCTCAAAACCAAGGGCTACAGGCGTAAGCCATTCGCCGAATTATACCGCCCTCTCGGTGATGACTTTGAAGAAACCGCGCTGACGTTCATACCGTATTTCGCCATAGCCAACCGCGGCGAAACCTCAATGCGCGTTTGGATTAACAGGAAGTAAAAATGAATCCGTAGGGCAACTACCCTACGGATTTTTTGTTGTCTATTCCTTCGATTTACTGTATGTATTGAACCAGTTTGTAAGCTCTTCAAGCCGTTTCGCACGGTTCTTGGGCTTGCCCGAGCGTGACAGCTCATGGTTTTCACCATGGAACAAGCACACCTTCGAGTCAACACCGTGCATCTTCAGCGCCGTAAACATCTGAAGCGCATCGGCCATCCAACAGCGATAATCCTCGTCTGATTGAATGAAGAGTGTCGGCGTTTTCACCTTGTCGGCATATGCTAGCGGGGAGTGTTGCCAGAACGCGTTAAAGTCTGCCCACGGTGTTGTACCAATCTGTGATAGATTGTGGTAATAACCGATATCGGTTGTCAGGCACTTCGATAAGAAATTAGAAATCGAACGCTGTGCCGCCGCACAACAGAATCTGTCTGAGTGCCCGATTATCCAGTTCGTCATAAGACCACCATATGAACCGCCCGTTACACAAACACGGCTCGTATCAATCGCGGGGTTGCGCTTTATTACTTCGTCCATAAACTCCATGAAGTCGTTGTAGTCATCACGACCGTAACGCACGGCGTTAATGTCGGCGAAGATGTTCCCCTTGCCGTCACTGCCACGCGGGTTACAGAAAGCTACAAAATAACCCTCGCTCGCCCAAAGTTGCATCTCATGGAAGAAACTTTCGCCGTAAACGACCTTAGGGCCGCCGTGCATATCGAGAATACAGGGGTAGGTTTTACCCTGCTCGAAATCAACGGGCTTCATGACCCAACCATCAATCTCTACGCCGTCAGAATCTACAAATATGAAATGCTCGGGGTAGCTGACCTCATGTGATTCAAGATACGCCGCGTTTAAAGCCGAAACCTTTGTTTCCTCACCCGTTTCCACATTATATATGTAGAGTTCCTGCAAGCCCATTTCTCTTACGCCTACATAGAACAGCGTGTTGTTTTTCTTGTCAAACGCATCAATCGAACCCGACACAAGCGGCGTTATACGCTCTTCATTACCATTTGGTGTGAGCTTGAACACATAAGAGCTGAAACCCCGTGTCGATGAATACCACAGCGTGTCGCCGTCACGCAAGAAGCTGTTCCCGCCGCCGTATTTACAATCAGACGAAACGGTTGAACCCGTTGTAGCGTCGTTATCGGCAAAAAGCGCGACCTCACCGCCACAAAGCGGCATTATATAAAAGCGCGGATTCTCACTTGTGCCGTGTTTCTCTCTGGTCTGGGCTTCAAAAACGATATTCTCGCCGATTATCTCGGCATGTGAAATGCTGTAATCTCTGTTTAACTCAATCTTCTTTGTTTCGCCGCTGTTCACATCATACATGAACAACTCGTCAGTCATGAGCGCCATATCTGTGTATGACTCGCCGAAGAAGAGAACAAGCCCCCTACCCTCATCATACGAATAGCCCGACACGTTCATCAGTTCAGGGCTAAGCGGCGTGTTTTCGCCCGCGTCACTCACTATGTAAAGGCGGTTACGGCGCTTGTTGATTACGCCCTTGCCGTTAAACCAAAACGGAATTTCGTCAAAGATGTCGTAAGCTTTGACGCTTTCGACCAATTCTTTGAGTGCCTTATCGCGTTCAACACCCTCTAAGCCTTCAAGGTGTTTTCGCGCGTGGTCATAAGTAGCCGTTGTAAGGAATCGCCCGCCGCCAATACTTTTAAGCTTCGCCGACTTCAAGGGAACAGTGAAATACTCCTGCGCCTCACCGCCGTGAATGTTGATTTTGAAATAAACGGTCAAATGCTCACCCGCGTCTAGCTTAGACTTATACTTGTCCCCGCGAACAGCCGCGAAAACGAGCGTTTCAGAGTCAAGCCACATGAAGCCGCGCTCCTTGCCGAGCGCCGTCAGCTTCCTAATCTTACCGCTTTCAAGCTCATAGACATAGATGTAACTGGAGTAGCCGTTTGTGTCGAAATCGGCATTTGACACAACGAACGCCGCGTGTTTGCCGTCAGGCGCTAACAACGGCTCTGAAAGGAATTGAATCTGTGACAGGTCATGCACTTTGATAATGTCTTTCATGATTCCTCCTTAAATACTAAAATTTGACTGTTTCTATTATACAACGTCCACGGCATTCTTTCAATGGCGTTTTGACTACACGCTTGTTTCAATCCACAAATTCAGCTCGTCACGCGGCACGACCTCTTCAAGCGCCTTGATTGCCTCCGCATAGTCATTGCCATACACAACCGCTTTGTCACACGTTGACCGAGCCGACGCAAGTACGCCCGATTTTGACAGACGAAAACCCAAACTGTAATAAAGCCTAATGGCTCTATGGCTCCAAGTCTGGGTATGAAGCCATACGTCTTGATGTTGGTTTTGCTCTTGATAAACGCGTAAAGCCCGTTTCACGACAGCCCTACCCAGCCCCAGTCCTTGATATTCGGGCCTCGCGGCGACCCAATGAAGCGAAAGCTGATAACCCAAAGGCGTATCGGCATACCATGCGTTAGCCGTGGCAACGGGCACTCCGTCGGGGTTCAAGACGAATACACAGCGTCTATCAAGCTCGTTTTCGGGCGTGACATAATGACGGTTTAAGTACGCTTCGGCATCTTCAACCGCCTTGAACTCCAACACTGAATATTCGATTTCTGCCCAGTCGCGCTCCATGCCGGGCTTAAAGAACGCAAACGAAAAACCCTCGGGCAGAACGGGTTCTGTTACTGCCCATAGGTTTTCTTTGCTCAAACGCATAATAATATTCTTAAACGGGATTGATTTGTCCAGCATTCGGACGCGCCTCCAGACCGTTAATGGGTTTGCCCTGTGACGAGAATTTTTGTTCGTATTCGGTCATAATCTCCGGCATGTTGGTTGTATGCAAGTCGCGTGACACGTTTAGAAGTTGCCAACCGTCCTCTGTGAACTCCGTGACAGAGAACTCAAACAGCGGTACATCATCCGTCCGAAAACAGACTGTGCCATCGTTTAACAACTTGCGGTAGGTTTGCAAAAACCCTCTGTGCGTGAGCCTCCGCTTCGCCCATTTGAGCCGCCCCGGCCACGGGTCACAGAAGTTTATATAAATCCGCCCGAAACTTTTTTCCGTGAACGTATCGAGCAGTGCCCCCGCGTCCATGTTCAAGAAAATAAGATTTTTCGGCGGTTCTGCTATTTCGCGGTGTTTGCGTAACGCAATCGCGAGCACCTTCATTGAGCGCTCCAGCCCGATAAAGTTGATTTCGGGGTATTTGAGCGCATTTTGTATTATAAAGCCACCCTTGCCACAACCGATTTCTAAGTATATGGGGTTATTATTCCCAAAAATCTCTGACAGTGGGGCGGTTTTGAGTGTTTCGGGTTTAATGAGCGCCTCACTTTGTGATATTTCCTTTTCTGTCCATGCTTTCTTGCGTATTCTCATGCGTTCCCTCCTAAAAGTATATCATAAATCAGAACGCGTGAGTGGTCAAGCTATTTCGAGCGCGAAAACAGCGATTTGAAATCATCCTTGCTAATACAACCCAAAAGCAGTATGAGCGCGAAAAATGCGAGTAACAACACGCCCAGATAGAACACTATTCCAACAACGCCGTTTTGAGCGAAGCCCATGTGGTTCTTCATGTATGTAACCGCAACACTCGAAGCCGCCGCCGCGAGCGCGGGTTTGATAATCCACTGAACCCACTCGACTTGAACACCTACACTGTCAGACACACGAATAACACAAAGCACGAGCACAACGAGAAGGCTAACAAACCAGCCCAAAATAAACGCGTTCACACCAAACTTGGGCACAAGGAAGTAAATAAACGCGATATTTATGACAGACGACAGCAAACTATTGCGGAAGATAAACACCTGATGACCCAGACCGTTCAGAATGCCGTTGATAGTGATGCTCAAATACCAGAGCGGGCACAGGATGCCGAGTAATAACAACATCTCCCCTATATCTTGCCCATAAATGACCTGCCCTAATTCATTAGAGAGCGTGACGAAAATCGCCGCCGCACCCATACCCATGATGAACGTAAATAACAAGCTTTTCGAGATGGTTGTTTTGATTTTTGATATGTTCTTAACGGCGGCGGCTTCGGCAACAGCGGGCACAAGCGTCACCGATAACGCATTCAAAAACGCCGACGGGAAGAAAATCAGCGGCATTGCCATGCCCGACACCCGCCCAAACGCCGCGAGCGCATCTGCGTTGGACATGCCGTAGAGCGTTAGTCGCGCGGGTATGAGCACGTTCTCAAACGTGAACAACAGCGAACCCGTTATGCGGTTCAAGCCAAGCGGTATGGCCATAGCGAGTATCGCGGTCAGCGCCGCCATTGTGTTCATACTGGGTTTTTTGACGAGGTCGTTCTTGCGCTTGAAGTTTCTGTACGCAATGAAAACATAGAGAAATGACAGTGTTTCGCCAACAACAATACCAATGACCGCCGCGCTACAGGCATATTCAAGCCCCATGGGTAAAAACGTACTCGCCAGCGCGAACACAACGCCCATACGCATTAACTGCTCTAATACACTCGAAATGGCGGGCACTTCGGGTTGTGACAGCCCGATAAAATACCCGCGCACGCACGAACCAGCCGTCATGAACACGAACGCAACCGAAAGAATTCTAAGCGGAAGCACCGTCCGCACGTCTTTGATGAAGTTTATCGCAATGAAGTCAGCCCCAAAATACAAAATACCCGTCAGAAGCACCGAAATCGCGCAAGAAATCAC
>CAZOVK010000084.1:0-9682 GCA_964583165.1 uncultured Defluviitaleaceae bacterium
TTGGTGGCAGTTCTGACACACCGGCTGTCGTTTTCGGCAAGGCTTCTACAACATTCCAGCCCGCTAACGAAATCCTCGGCATTCCCGAAGGCAAACTTCAAGATACAGCGGTTATGGATTTGATTAACAAGGTTCAGCTCAAAAATTCGGGCGCAGACGTTTCGGCGGCGGCTCTGTTCGCTGATACAAGCAACATCAAAGAAGGTAATATCACCTACGGAACAATCTTTGGTATCTACAAATTCGACAACACACTCTACCGTGTGCCCGTAACAGGCGCAGAACTCAAAGCCTATATGGAATGGTCTATGAGTTGCTATAACCAATGGGTTCCCGGTGACATCTCTATCAGTTTTAACCCCGAAAAACCCGGTTACCTCTATGACATGTTCGCGGGCGTTGACTATGAGGTTGACCTCTCTCAACCAGCGGGCAGCCGCGTGAAGAATGTCATGTTTAAGGGCGCTCCCCTCGCTGACGACACTCAATTGACACTTGCTGTCAACAACTACCGCTATTCATCGGGGCTAAAGGCAAACAACCTCGTAGCCGCCAAGAAGGAATGGGAAAGCCCCAACTCCATCCGCGATATGCTTGTTGAGTATATCAAAGAAAACGGCACAATCACTCCAGAAGTTGACAACAACTGGAAGATAGTCGGCGTGAATCTTGAAAACGAGAACCGCAGCGATATTATCGAGCTTGTTAACAACGGTCAGTTGCCTGTTCCTTACGGCAAGAGCCTGAATGTCAACAACCTCAAAGACATTATCCCTCTTATCGGCAATATAAAGGTTGGCAACAAGTTGGCTACCGTTTCTACCGTTAAGTATAACAATGAAACCTACTATCGCCTGCGCGATTTCGCTACGGTCACTGCCAACACAGAAAAAGAGATTAACATTACATGGGACGCAGTTAATGGTCTGGC
This sequence comes from uncultured Defluviitaleaceae bacterium, assembly GCA_964583165.1. Lineage (GTDB taxonomy): Bacteria > Bacillota > Clostridia > Lachnospirales > WRAX01 > CAZOVK01. The sequence continues at coordinate 932 of CAZOVK010000084.1, forward strand.
GATTACATGGGGTAAATACACAGAGAAACCGCTTGAACTTACAGCCCCTGCAAACGCACAGTCCACAACTATCAAAGCTAATGTCATGGGTAACGAGTATGTAGATAAAGCGGTAATTGTTGATGGCTATTACTATGTTTCTTCAAAGCTATTCGACAATAAAGTCATTAAAGACGCTCTTATTACCTTTCGAGCATATTAAGTGAACTAACCGCCCGCTTTTGCGGGCGGTTTTTTATTCCTAATCTTCAAATTGTTCGTCTTCATCATCTTTGGGAATCAAATAATCATCGCCGTAGTCACGCAAAATCCTCATACGCTCCTCGTGCAGAAAGTTTTCGTCTGGGTTTATGTATATACACATCTCACATTGACCGCTGATTGAGATACTAATCTCATCAAGTAAACATTCGTTCTTGTAGTAGTAAATACAAAAGATATTTTCGCAAGTCATAATATCCTCCTGTTCAACTTGTATAACAAGACTAGTCTTGTTTCAATGTCAAGACTTATAATGTCAGTATATTCTAGTTACACTATACTTGTCAAGAATAAGATGTGGGGTGTAAGAAGATGCAGTATGGAAAGATTAGGATTAAGCTAGGTGAATTGCTAGAGAAAAAGGGATACAGCAAAAATAAATTCAGTCAGCGTGCCGAAATGCAACGCTCACAGATAAATAATTACTGTAAAAACGAGATAGCTCGCTTAGACATTGATGTTCTTGGAAGAATTTGTACTGTCCTACAATGTGAAATCTCTGACCTACTGGAGTTTGTGCCCTACGATGAAAACGACAAAGGCAATGGGTGAGCGCCCATTGCCTTTGTTATTCATAAGATAGCCGAAAGCCCAAACAGCATAACCACGCCGGGTATACCCAAAACCGCCACGACAGCGGCTGACAACAGGTTAATGCCGACAATCACACCCGTAAAGCTCAGTAACAGGTTTGTAAAAAAAATCGTCACAAGCCCCACAATTGCTTGTAAGGCCATTTTCAACACCGTGCGGAACGGCTTCCCGAAAGCGAGAATCAGAAAGCCAAGCCCGCATAGGCCAATCATAATGAGTATCACGGTTTGGGTGCTCATATCAGCGCCTCCCCCGTGTAGTCCATTGTGAGACCTTTGGACTTTACAATGCCCAGATAGTATTGGTATTTCATTGTCACTGCTTTAAGTTCATAGATACAGCTGTCTATCAGCATGGGTTCAGTTACGTTGTTAAGACTGTTGTGTACGGCGTCTAACTCGCGGCGTAGGCTTTCAACCGTTCTGAGTAACTCCGCGTCGTCTTTGGATAGTTTCTTCTTTTTGCTTTTCCCCCAAATCATACTTGTCCCTCCTATACTGTTCACTAGATTATAGTCGGGCATTTGGTAATTTATACCTATTTGGGGATGGTTTTGTTACTGATTGTAGCCGTTCGGGTGCGTTTTATGCCACTGCCATGCGGTTTTGATTATGTTCTCTAGGTCACTATGCTTTGGGGCGTAACCTAATTCACGCTGAATCTTCTCTGACGAAGCGACAAGAACAGACGGGTCACCGGCTCGCGGGGGGCAAAGCTCAACGGGTATGTCAACACCCGTGACGCGCCGCGCCGTTTCGATGATTTCAAGGTTCGAAAATCCCTTGCCGTTGCCGAGGTTGTAGATGCTACTTGCGCCGCCGTTTATGAGATTTTGAAGTGCTAAGATATGCGCGTAAGCAAGGTCTGTCACGTGTATATAATCGCGAATACACGTGCCGTCAGGTGTGGGATAGTTATTGCCAAAGAGCTTGATTGACGGGGTTTTGCCCATAGCGGCGAAGAGCGTTAGGGGTATCAGATGTGTTTCGGGGTTGTGGGCTTCACCCATCTTGCCCGATTCGTCAGCCCCCGCGACGTTAAAATAACGCAACGCCACATAGCGAATACCATACGCCAGTTCTGACCATTTCAGCAACTTTTCAACCGCCAATTTCGACTCACCGTAAGGGCTCTCGGGCACTGTTGGGGAGGTTTCTTCAATCGGCACAGTTTTAGGCTCGCCATAGACTGCGGCTGTGGACGAAAAGACAATATTCTTTACGTTATTTGTTTTCATGGCTTCGAGTAAGTTAATCACACTTGCTATATTGTTCTCAAAGTATTTAAGCGGATTCGCAACGCTCTCACCGACTAGCGAGAACGCCGCGAAGTCAATAACGCCATCAAATCTATACCGCTCAAACAGGCTGTTTGTATAACTTTTATCGCGCAAATCTCCAACAACGAGTGTCGCGCCCTTTGGCACTGCCGCCGCATAACCCGTCACAAGGTTATCCGCAATAACAACGTCTATCCCTTGTTTCATCAACTCCAAAGCTGTATGGCTGCCGATATACCCGGCGCCGCCGCAAACCAAAACGGTCATAATATCCTCCAATATAAATGTAACCTCCCAAGCCCGCGTCGCATATTATGTCACTGGGGTGACGCGTATGAAGCGGCGGCGCATGAGGATTATATTTTTAAGGCGTTACGGTCATATTTTGATAATCACGGGCATGTCGATGCTTCTGGTGTTGTTGTTGCCACAAGCCGGGATTGTCATTGCCATTTTGCTTATTATTATCGGCTCTTGGTCGGTTTTTCTTTGCTCGTAACGCTCTGATTTAATAGTAACATACACATTACGATTTGTCCAGTCAACACGAACAGCGCGCCGTGTGAATCGCGGCGCTTTTTTGCTATGCTCTCTTTGAATAGTTTGTTGCTGTCGAAAATTTCATGGCTATACTTCTAACAATTCATACATAATTATAACATCCGCGCGATGATTTACAAGTTCCGTCAAGATACTCAATTTCTCAAATTCTTCTGGACAAGCCACACATTTTGGGGTATTATAGTAATGGTTACTATTTTAGATTGAAAGGGGTTCACAATGACAAGTCAGAAATTTTTCAGATGCAAGCACTGCGGCAATTTTATAGGTTTAATCAACAACGCGGGTGTTCCGCTCAAATGTTGTGGCGAGAACATGGAGGAGCTTGTGGCTAACACAACAGAAGCCTCTCACGAGAAGCACTTACCCGTTGTAACTGTTGAGGGCGACGCGATTTCTGTCAATGTCGGTAGCGTCAATCACCCGATGGACGAACCACATTACATCGCGTTCATCTACATCGAAACAGAGAACGGCGGCCAGCGCAAGACACAGCACCCCGGCTCACCCGCACAGGCGACTTTCAAACTCGTTGACGACAAGGCTATCGCGGCTTATGCGTATTGCAACCTGCACGGCCTTTGGAAGACAAACATTGAGTAGAGGTTAATATGTATTACGGTTTGGGCGGGAAAATCCTGCGTGATGTGGTACACGATTATATCCGTTTAACGGATGTTGACATACGCGTCATTGATACGCCGCTCTTTCAGCGGCTCAAGGACGTTCGGCAACTCACATGCCAACAGGTGTATCCAAGCGCGGGGCATTCCCGCTTTGAACACGCCCTCGGCGTTATGGAATTATCGCGGCAGATTGCGTTTGCGATTAACACAAACGGCCTTTTGAGTGCGCCACGAAATCACCCCGGGCAGGTTATTTTAGACGAACAAGCAGAACTTAATCTGAGCTTGGCGGCTTTGCTCCATGATATAGGGCACCCGCCTTTTTCGCATTTGGGCGAGGCTCAACTGAATGCGGCGGCGTTAGCTGAAGAATTGGCACAAACACTTGTCAATGAGAACATAATAGATGAAGAAACAGGCTCATTCACGCTAAACGCCATACGAACGCATATGAACGCACACGAGATAATGAGCGCACTTGTGATTATCAGAAATTTCAAAGACATTCTGGCTGATGTTGACGGCGTCGATTATGAGTTGATTATCCGCGCTATTTTGGGCATACGTTATGTCAACGATTGGCGCAAGAATCTTGTGATTGAGCTGATTAACTCCAATACGCTCGATATGGATAAACTGGATTACATCATGCGCGATTCACATTATACGGGCATCAGTGTACCGCGCATTGATACTAAACGGCTGTTTAATAATGTCTTTCTTGATGATAACGGCAAGCTGATTTATACGGGTAAGGCCCTGCCCGTGCTTCAAACCATAATCGAAACGCGTGACAACCTGTACCTTTGGGTATACAATCACCACACAGCCATCTATTCGGACTTTCTGTACTACTACATATTCCATAGACTGTTTGACAGCGGGATTCTTAGTCGCGAGGACTATTTTTCGCTATCAGCCATTGAAACACGGCTCGTTTCTGACAGCGACATTTCCGCCATGCTCAAAAATCAACTGTTTAACGGCACTGACGAGACGATAAAATACCTCATAAATCAACTCTACACTCGCCGTTTTCATAAGCCTTGGTGGAAGACGTTGTTTGAGTTCGGAGCGTTTATGAACAAGCACTTTGATGCCGCGACAGCCGAATCCCTCACACAGCATATCTGCGGTAGCCGTGGCAAGAACCGCAAGCCCCCGCGTGAAGCCGAATTATTCCGCACGATACTTGCGCGCGCCGTTATAGAAAAATCTTTAATTAACGGCCTTCCCATACTTTCTGACGGTGACGTTTTTATCGCGCCACGCTCTCACAAATTCTATAGCCTAAGTGCTATCGCTGGTATTGCCGTCTACTTCCGCAAGAACGCGGCATTAAAAGACAGCCCGCGAGAATCCGACGGGCTGTACATTGGCGGTGATAACGATACTGTGGAATTTTACGGGCAAAACCTGATTGATTTACTACCGCACCGCGACTATAACAATCTGTTCAAGGAAGATAGCTTCTATGTATTCATCAAACCCGAGCGAATCGCCGACGCGCAAAGCCGCGCCGTAATTGAAGAAACATTTGTGAAAGAAGCTCATAGCTTATTGCTGATGTCTTGATGATTATACGCCACCTGCGGCTGCCGCGGCTATTCTGGCCGGTGACGGCGCGGGTGGTGTGAACAGTGGCGACACTATGTGGCGTTCGGCTTCAGGCAGAACTTGGCCGTTTATTACGTGCTGAAAGATTGTCGCCGTATAAATCGCGTCATTGAGCGCGTTGTGGAAATCCATTTCTAGGTCTAACTCTAATTCTGCGGCTACTTTTCTCAGAGCCATACAGACTGAACCGGGCTTGCCGAAATACAGGCTTGTCAGTGCCTGAATGTTGTAGAACTCGCCCGTGAGCGCGTTGTGGTCAAGCCCGTAGTATTGAATATTGCGGTACAGCGAACTCACGTCGCCCTTACCCCAAACGCCCAACACAATGTCCTTGCCAGCGAACTTCAAAAACTCCTCATAGACCGCCGGGAATGTCTCTTCGTGTTTTAACATATCCTGCCTGATGCCTGTCAGCCGCTCAACATGCGGGTGCATACGTGGGTATATGCGCGGGCGTACCATGAGTGACCTAAAACCCAATACCTCTAAATCGCCAGTCATCTTGACTGCCCCGATTTGAATGATTTCAAGCGGGCAGCGTTCGTTGGCTATAGCGCGGCGACCATTACCGAAAGTGTAAGGTTGGTTAAACTCTAAATCCAAAACAACTAAATTCATTAACACTATCCTCTGCTTATGTTTATACTATTCTAACACTAATCTACTCTTATGTCAAAGTAATAATTACTCTTTTGTGTCCGAATTTTCCGTTTCTTTTGTATCATCTGTTATCTGCTTCATAATCTTTCGTATCTTTTCGGGAATCGGTATGCCTAAACAGTCCATATTCTCCAAAATCGAGATGCCTTCGTTCGACAGATAGAAGAAAATCACACTCGCGCGGAGTACCGCGCCCGTTTGAATAACATGCACGTCAATGATATTCGCGATACCTACAAGCGCGAAAATCAGTATCTTCTTCATGATACCCCAAAAGCCCTTTTTTGAGTTGATTGTCTTTTGTTTGGCGGCGCATAGTACGCCTGTCAGATAGTCAGCAACCACGAATATAATCAAAGCTATGACAAGCCCGTCCACTCCGCCCAAAAAGCTTCCCAACGTAGCGCCTATTAGCCCCGCTACCATCTTGATGTTGATTGCCATTTCAGTCATTTGCTCACCTCCCCTACCTCATTTTATGCGTATGAAAATAAATGGTTCGCGTCGTAAGCCCGTTTAACAATAAGCGGGGAAAACACGTATTGTCAAAGCAAGCTTTCAATCGGTTTTCTATAGACAATTCGCCAATTTTCGCGTATACTATTGTGGAAAAGAGGATGAGAAATGCCAATAAAATTCATTTTAGTGCCGATAATCGGCGCGGTAATAGGTTATTTCACTAACTGGCTGGCTATTAAAATGTTGTTTCGCCCGCATAACGCGGTGTATCTGTTTGGGTTCAAGCTACCGTTTACGCCCGGTTTGATACCTAAGGAGCGCGGGCGGCTCGCGGATAAGGTGGGCTCTACGCTGTCAAGTCATGTACTAACGCCTACTGTTATTGAAGAAGCGCTCACGCGCCCTGATATGCAGGGGGCAATCTCGGGGCTTATTAACGGCTTCATTGATAACATTATCACAGACGAGCGCACAATAGCCGAGTCACTCGGCGCGAACTTTTTTGACAGCCTGACAGAGCGTGTGAATATCTCCGAGCTACTTATTGGCGCGTTTGATAAGTGGGACGGGTTGTCGGCGTACTTAGAACACCTTGACGAAACGAACCCCGCGCTTGATAAGGCGATACGCTCAATGGTTCAAACTGTCGGGCGTGACAACCTCGGTAGCCTTGTGAGCATCTTCGTTGACTATGATAAAGCATATTTGAAGATGAAATCGCGCCTGATAGAGTTTATGAATGACTCAGAAAACCGCCACTCGATTGCGTCAAAGCTTGCGGTTGAACTCGAAAAGCAGATACAGGTTGACGGCTTCGTGCGCAATTACCTTGAACAGACCTCGATAGCGAAGATTTGTTCGGCTATACCTGAAGAGCGCGTTAATGACATAAAGAGGGCTATTACAGACGCGGCAATGGGCGCACTGAAAAGCGCCGCACTGACTGTCGCGCAAAAACTCGATATTTCAAAGCTTGTGACCGATAAAATAAATGAGATGAGTTTAGACGAGGCGGAGAACTTGATTCTGTCTGTCGTGTCTAAAGAATTGAAGATGATTACTTTACTGGGCGGGTTATTGGGGTTCATTTTGGGGTTTGTGCCGCTCTTGCTTGAGTTGTTCTAGTAGTTTTTTCGGGGGTGTTGGGGAGCATGTATGTACTATCCATTGACCAGAGCACACAATCGACAATGGCGGCTGTGGTCGGTCAGCAAGGCGTTATAGCGACGGCTTCTAAGCTTCACAGGCAGATTTATGAACGCCCGAGTTGGGTGGCGCAAGACCCGGAAGAGATTTTCGAGAACGCGGTGTTGGCTGTCAGAACGGCTATTGCGCGTTCGGGCGTTTCGGTAACGAATATCAGCGCGATTGGTATCACGAATCAGCGCGAAACCGTGGTTTTTTGGGATAGGAAAACGGGCAAGTGCTTGTATGACGCGATAGTTTGGCAGTGTCGCCGCTCGGAGATGATTATAGAGAAACTTCAAGCCGACGGCATGGAGGCGGCTGTTCGCGCCAAGACGGGGCTTCTGGCTGACCCCTATTTCAGCGCCAGTAAGATTAGATGGGCGATTGACAACATAACGTCCGTTTCTGACGCGATGAGAGACTGTCGTCTTATGGTTGGTACTATTGATACGTTTTTGGTGTATCGGCTCACGGGTAGGCATGTTACAGACGCTTCCAATGCCGCGCGAACCATGCTGTTTAATATATCAGACAATGCCTGGGATGATGAACTTCTGGGCTATTTTGGTATTCCGCGTGAGATTTTGCCTGATGTAGTTGATTCGGGCATAAAACTTGAGGACGCGCCTGTTGTTGATGTGAAATTCTTCGGCGCGGCTATACCCATTTGCGCGATTCTCGGTGACCAGAGCGCGGCACTGTTCGGGCAGGGCTGTTTTACGGCCGGCTCGGTCAAAAACACGTATGGGACAGGCTGTTTTGTACTACAAAACACAGGGGATAAGCCCGTGTTCACGTCCGCGCCGTTACTAACGGCGCTTGCATGGCGTATTGACGGCAAAACGACCTACGCTGTTGAGGGCAGTATCTTTGTCGCGGGGCTTTTGTTTGAGTGGTTGAAAAACTTGGGGCTGTTCGATTCTGTCGCGGATATTGAGCATATACTTGAACACTGCACGGATTCCGGCGGCGTGTATGTCGTCCCAGCTTTCAGTGGGTTGGGCGCGCCTTATTGGGATGCAATGGCGCGTGCCGCGATTGTGGGTGTTACATTCAAGACAGGGCGGCGCGAGATTGTTCGGGCGGCTTGTGAATCGGTTGTATTTCAATGTTGTGATATACTATCGTATATCCAACAGGCTACGGGGCACGCCATTCAGACACTTTGCGTTGACGGCGGCGTGACGAAGAATGACGCTATTATGCAGATGCAGGCTGATTTCTTAGGTGTACCCATAGTCAGACCGCGCTTTACTGACACGACTGTTTTAGGGGTGGCGCGTTTGGCTGGTATTATGGCGGGTGTGTTCAAACAGGAATATATGCAGAACAACAGCCCCCACAATACCCATACATTCACGCCGAATCATATACCCGAACGCGAACGGATAATCGCGGAATGGCACAAGGCGATTGAATCTTGCAGAATGTTTAAGCTATAAACCAACAACAAATTGAAACGCGCTTTCGGTTCTCAATCGCCGAAAGCGCGTTTTAATTTAGTAG
>CAZOVK010000085.1:0-9190 GCA_964583165.1 uncultured Defluviitaleaceae bacterium
GTAATTCTCGATACAATCGAACAGGACGAAAACGTTCTGAAATCTGAAAAGTTCGTCGTGCTCTCCGTAGCGGAGTTGTTCGCGAAGTCTATACTCTATATACACAATGGACATTCTATTTCCACGCTGTTTAACTAACAGCAATGACAACCCAGACACTACAAACGGGGGCGGCCTAAAACCGCCCCTAGAAGTGTCTTCTGAAATACCACCCAAGCAGGGCGAACAACCAAAGCCCGATAAGCCGCCAAAGCCCGAAAAACCACCTGTCGTCTTGCCACAGGTCTATTTAATAGCGGGGCTCGGCAACCCCGGGCGCGAGTATGCGGGCACACGGCATAACGTGGGGTTTGAGATTCTCAACAAGCTGGCGTTTGACCATAAGCTGGAGTGGCGGAAGATGAAGTTTCGTTCTGCCATTACAGAGGGTACTATATGCGGGCGACAGGTCTATCTTATTAAGCCGCATACATTCATGAACCTATCGGGCGAGGCCGTGTCAGAGTTTCTGAGGTTCTACGAAATCCCATCCGCGCAACTTATTGTCGCGTATGATGACACCGATATTGCGCTTGGCTCAATCCGCGTCCGTGTAAGGGGTTCGGCGGGCGGTCATAACGGCATTAAGAATATCATTCAACACGTACCCGCCGCTGACTTCATACGTATTCGCACAGGCATTGGCAAGAAGCCGCCGCAGTATGACTTGGCAGATTTTGTATTGTCTAAGTTTCACAACACAGAGCACGAGGAGATTGTCGCGGGGATAACGAGGGCTACCGACGCGATAGAAGCCATTTTGGCAGACGGCGTAGAAGCGACAATGAACAAGTATAACTGACAGATAGCAATAATTAGCAGCCGGATTGGGAATACTGATAAGAAAGACCGCCTTGAGGCGGTCACATTTGCGAAGAGTTAAATGGAGAAATCATTATGAACAACCCCTTTCATGCGTCCATAAGAGAAATGGACGCATTTCGGCGTGTTTCGGAAATTGTCAAAAAATCGGGAAAAATCTTGGCGGAGGGCGTGACAGGCGCGCAAAAGGCGCATCTGGCATCAGCGCTTGTTACCGAATTGGGTCAGCCGCTTGCGGTCATCACGTATTCGGAGCAGAGAGCCAAGGAAATCTATGAGGATATGCGCTTTTTTTGCGGCAAGAACGCGCTGTTGTTCCCGTCGAAGGACATTTTATTCTATAACGCTGACGTAAAGAGCGGGCGTATACAGCGCGAACGCTTGGAAACCCTGTTTGCTATGGGTACGCGCAAGGATTTTGTCGCCGTCATGTGTGCGGACGCACTTTTGGACAGAATGACACCTAAGGCAGTGTTTGACAGTTTCATACTGAATCTTGAAGTGGGTAGCGAGGTTGACACAGACACCTTGGCCGAACACCTCGTAGCCATGGGTTATGAGCGCACAGACGGCATCGAGGGCACAGGGCAGTTTTCATGGCGCGGTGGTATCTTAGACATCTTCACGCCCATTCACGACGTGGCGCACAGAATCGAGTTTTGGGGCGATGAGGTTGACAGCATCCGCTCGTTAGACGCGGAGAACCGCCGTTCTGTTGAGAAGTGGGAGAAACTCACGATTTACCCGATGCGCGAGTTGGTTTATGACACTGAGCGGCGCGACACGGCGATTGCGGGCATCAATGCGGCGCTTAAAAGCGCCGTGGGTGAGGGGAGCGCAAGGAGCCATTCGGATACCTACGATATTTCTGGGCTTATGGAGGTCACTGAAACGGCCATTGACCGCCTAAAGTCAGAACACAGTTTCTCGGGTGTTGACAGGTATTTCGACTTTTTCTACAGCGAAAGGTTAAACGTCCTTGACTATCTGCCCGACAACGCTATTGTTTATGTAGACGAACCCGCGCAGACGGGCGCGTATATCGAGCATGTGTTGGGTGAGTTTCGCGAGAGTTTACGAAACCGAATAAGCGGCGGCTTGCTGCTGCCGCAATGTATCGACATGATAATGGAACCCCGCGCGGACTATTACGACGGGGCGCTTGTCGCGGCTTCATCTTTGGGCGCAGTTGGCGGTTTGAAGGTTGACGAGCGCGTGAGCTTAAATGTCAGAGGTATTGCGACTGTGCATAGGCGCATTGACTTGCTGGAAGCGGACTTGCGCACCTATCGAGAAAGCGGTTACCGCGTGGTGATTCTGTCGGGTGGGGCGGTTGTAGGTCAGCGTTTGGCGGGCGAGCTGTTCGACAGGGGCTTTTCGGCGCAATATGTAGACAGCTTAGACAACGCGATAATTCAACGCGGGCAGATTATACTCACTAAAGGCAGTCTGTCGGCGGGTTTTGAATATCCCGAACAGGGCTTCGCTGTTATCACAGGCAAAGAGGTCTTCGGCGAGGCGCGGCAGAACACAAAACGCAACCAGCGAAAGAAAAACGCCGCCCCCGTTGAACATTTCAGTGAGTTGAAACCCGGTGATTATGTTGTTCACGAGCGGCACGGCATAGGCGTTTACCGCGGAATTGAGAAAATAACGTCTGACAATATATCACGCGATTACTTAAAGATTTCATACTCTGACGGTGGCGTGTATGTTCAGACTGAACAGCTAGATTTAATCAGCAAGTATATAGGCGGCGAGAATGCGCACCCGAAACTGAACCGTTTGGGCGGCGGCGAGTGGCAACGCATAAAGTCTAAGGCCAAACAAGGTGTTATTGACATAGCGCGTGACTTAATCGCGTTGTACGCGAAGCGCCAAGCCGCCGTGGGCTTTGAGTTTTCAAAGGACACCGTGTGGCAAAACGAGTTTGAAGAAACCTTTAGATACACAGAAACTGATGACCAGCTCACAGCGATTGAGGACGTAAAAGCCGACATGGAAAGCCCACGTGTCATGGACAGGCTCATTTGTGGCGACGTGGGTTACGGCAAAACAGAGGTCGCTATTCGCGCGGCGTTCAAAGCGGCGTGTGACAGCAAGCAAGTGGCGTATCTGGTACCGACGACGATTTTGGCGCAACAGCATTACAACACGTTTGTGGCGCGAATGCAGGATTTTCCGATTAGAATCGCCATGTTGTCGCGCTTTGCGACACCTTCACAGCAGAAGGCGAGCGTTGAGGGCATACGAAACGGCGAAATTGACATAGTAATCGGCACACATAGGATACTGTCGAAGGATTTGACATACAAGAACCTAGGGCTTGTTATTATAGACGAAGAACAGCGTTTCGGCGTTACGCACAAGGAAAAACTCAAACAACTGAAAGAGAACGTAGACGTTCTGACTTTGACGGCTACACCGATACCGCGAACATTGCACATGAGTTTGACGGGGATACGTGACATGAGCGTTCTCACTGAGCCACCGCATGAGCGTCAGCCGATTCAGACCTACGTAATGGAGTATTCGCCAGAAACCGTTCGTGACGCTGTGGCGCGCGAACTGGGGCGCAAGGGGCAGGTTTATTACCTACACAACCGCGTGGCGAGCATACCCGAAGTGGCGTATAAGCTACAAGAACTCTTGCCCGAAGCTGTGGTCAGATATGCGCACGGGCAGATGAGCGAGCGCGAACTCGAAAAAATCATGTTGGGCTTCATCAACGGCGAGATTGATGTACTCGTCAGCACGACCATCATTGAAACAGGTCTTGACATACCGAACGTGAACACAATTATTATACAGGACGCGGATTATTACGGTTTGGCGCAACTCTATCAGTTGCGCGGGCGTGTGGGGCGTTCTAACCGCACGAGTTACGCCTACCTCATGTACAAGCGCGACAAGGTTCTAACAGAGGACTCCATCAAGCGTTTGCAGACTATCCGCGAGTTTACGGAGTTTGGCGCGGGCTTTAAGATAGCCATGCGTGACTTGGAGATTCGCGGGGCGGGTAGCCTTCTGGGGGCGCGTCAACACGGGCATATGGACGCGGTGGGTTATGACACATATTGCCGCCTGCTTGAAGAAGCCGTTGCGGAGTTGCAGGGGCTTGAGAAGCCGAAAGACTTTGAAACGACGCTTGATTTCACGGTCAACGCCTATATACCCGAGTATTTCATTGAGAGCGAGAAGCAGAAGTTAGAAGTCTACAAGAAAATCGCGCTTATTGCCGATAAGGCGGGTTATTATGACGTTCAAGAGGAACTCGAAGACCGTTTCGGCGAGATTCCCGCGCCTGTGGCGAACCTCTTGCTTGTGGCGTATATCAAGGCATTGGCGCATTCCATCGGCATTACGCAGATTAAGCAAAAGGGAAAGAACCTCGTTCTGACCTTCTTACCCGATTCTCAAGCCGATATTGTGAAGCTCACAAATGCCATATCTAAACGGACGGGGCGTTTGCTCTTCACGAACGGCGCCGTGCCATATCTGACATACAAACTCGACAACGATGATGTGAACCTAAGCGACATGATAAGTTTATTGGAAGATTTGGTATAAATATGTTGTAAAATCCGCGCGGATTATGTATAATAACAAAATAAAAATCATGTTAGGGGATAGGGTCAATAATGGCAAAAAAGGTCAAGAAGCGCAGCTATGTTTGGAAAGAGAAGATTATCCTAGGGAGCGTATTCGGTACGCTCATAGTGGGCATTGTCGCGTTTTTGGTGATTTATTCTATTATGAATAATTACCTTATTAAAATTGACGGCGTGACCGTGGGCACAAACTCAGAGTTTAAGACGCTTTACTATGAAAACGCCTATGTCTACTCAATGTATGGCATAAACCTGAATGATGTGACACAAGATGGCTACACCTATAGGGATTTGTTGAAGAATGACGCGCTTAATACCATGATTCAAAGCCACATCATGGCGTTACAAGCGGGTAATATGAATATCGGGTTGACAGAAGAGCAGACGGCTAAGGTTCCAGAGGATATAGCCAAAATCAAAGAGAACTACGGCGCTGATTTCATCAAAGAAACGGGCGCTACCGACAGCGACATCAAAACGATTGTCGAGAACGGTTATCTGTCACAGAACCTTTTTGATGAAGTGACAAAGGATTATACGCGTGACGAAGTGGCATTTACCGAATTCTTTGACGGGTATGTTGAAGACAACAAGACGACATTAACGAAGTATGACGTAGAGTATGTCAAAGTGGCTGACGAAGAAGCGGCTAATGCGGCTCGTGAGCGCATTTTAGCAGGCGAGGACTATGCGACACTCTATAAGGAAGTATCCACAGACTACACAGCGCCCGCCGAGGGTGAGGAAGAAAAAGAGATTGTGGCTGTTGACTTAGAGGGTAAATATTTTGGCGCGGCTTCGACTGACGCGGCTTATGTTATGTCAGTGGGCGACGTGAGCGAACCCATTGAGGTCACTGACGGTTACCTTGTTTTCAAACTCGTGAACAAAACAGAGCCTGATTTAGAAGGGCTTCGCGCGACAAAAGCCGACGAGTATGACAACAATCAGAAGCAGACGCTTATGCAAACAGCCTACGCGGAGTGGGAATTGAACTATGACGTTAAGGTAAATGACAAGATGTTTGCGGACTTACTGAATACGAAGTAGAGATGATTGAAAGTCCGCCGATTTGAGCGGACTTTATTTTGGGGATTTTTACTAAAATTCTATCTATCGTATTGAAAAAATTTGCAAATATGTTATACTGACAAAAAGGTAATAGTGATACGGAAAATATTGTATGCGGGGCGGTCTATGGATATTAAGGCTCAGCAAAGGACGCCGATTTTTACGGCGCTGAAGAAATACAAGGAAGCGGGCATCACACACTTTGATGTGCCCGGGCATAAAAAGAGCAAGTACACGCCGCTGGCAGAGGCTTTCGGCGAAAAAGCCGTCATGATGGACGCGAACTCGACCAAAGAACTCGACATCCTCGCGAACCCAAGCGGCGTAATCATGGAAGCCGAAACACTCATGGCCGACGCTTACGGCGCGGACTATGCGTATTTACTCGTGAACGGCTCAACATTTGGCGTACAGATAATGATAATGAGTGTTTGCGGGCCGAAAGACAAGATTATCATGCCACGCAACGTTCATAAATCGGCGATAAACGCTGTCATACTGTCGGGCGCTACCCCTGTTTTTATACAGCCCGAGATTGACCCACAATATGGCATCTCGAACGGCGTAACGGTTGAAACCGTCAAGAAGGCGCTCAAACAGAACCCAGACGCAAAGGCTGTTTTCCTAATGAACCCCACGTACTTTGGGGTTGTTTCTGACTTGAAAGAAATCATCAGGATAGCGCATAAGAGCGGCGTACCCGTTCTTGTTGACCAAGCTCACGGGGCGCATTTCAACTTCCACGAAGATTTACCGCTGTCGGGCACAGAGATTGGCGGCGACATGACGACAATCAGTATGCACAAGACGGGCGGTTCTTTCACACAAAGTAGCGCTTTGCTTGTGAACAAGGGCATCATCGACATAAACAGGGTGAGCGCGACGGTCACGCTCATGCAGACAACAAGTGCGTCTTACCTGCTCATGGCTTCGCTCGATATAGCACGCTCACAACTGGCTGTATATGGTGAAGAGATATACACGAAGTTGTTGAAGTGGTGTAATAGGGCGAAGAAGAAGCTGAACCAACTACCGGGCATATCGTGCATAACGGCCGAATTTGTGAACGGCAAGGGCGTTTATGATGTTGACGACACAAAATTCGTTATACAGGTGAATAAACTGGGGCTTACGGGCTTTGAGGTTTATGATATAGTTAAGAAAGAATACAATCTACAACTGGAACTCGGAGAAACATACGCTGTTCTTGCCATTGTGGGCCCGGGTGATACCGAGGCCTCGATTTCGCGGCTCGTTGAGGTGTTTAAGGACTTGTCGAAGCGCTTCTACGGCAAAAGGCCGCCGTTCAAAACAGAAATTGCGGATTTCTTCGACAAACCTAAGCAGATTGTCCTACCGCGCGACGCGTATTACAGCCCAAAAATCACAATGGACATTAACAACGCCCTTGGGCAGATTTCGGGCGAGTCAATCATGGTCTACCCGCCCGGCATACCGCTGATTATTTGCGGCGAGCGCATAACGAAGAAGGTTATCAATATATACAACTTCTACCGTGAACAGGGTGGGCGGCTCATCAGTATCGAAGATAAACCCGGGTTAATTCGGGTTTTGGGCAGTGAAGAATAAAAAATGGGTTTTGGTGATGGCATGTTAGAGGGTTTTAAGGGGCGCGGGTTTTACGGCTGTACGGCTGAATATAGTGAAGCCGACACAGTCCTGTTTGGTGCGCCGTTAGATGTAACAACATCGTTTCGCTCGGGCACACGCTTTGCGGCGGGGGCTATCAGAAACGAGAGCATAGGCGTCGAGTGGTACAGCCCATACTTTGACAGAGATTTATCGGATATTAAGGTATGTGACTATGGCGATTTAGATTTGCCGACAGGCGTAATTGAACCCGCGCTAGACATGATAGGTAATGCCGCGAAGAAGATTCACGCCGATAACAAGCGCCCGTTTATGATAGGTGGCGAACACCTTGTGACACTTCCGGCGTTTAGGGCGGCGATTGAGAAATACCCCGATATTTGCGTCATACACTTTGACGCGCATACAGACTTGCGCGAAAGCTTCTGGGGCAGTGACTATTCCCACGCGACGGTTTTACGCAAGGTATGGGATTTGACGGGCGACGGGCGCATCTTCCAGTTTGGGATAAGAAGCGGGGCGCGTGAGGAGTTTTATTGGGCGGCTGAGGGGCATACATTCTTGAATAAGTATGACTTCACGGGGCTTGAAGAGGCCGTCCGCATAATCGGGAACCGCCCCGTCTATTTCACACTCGATATAGACGTGCTTGACCCGTCCGTTATGCCGGGCACGGGCACGACAGAGGGCGGCGGCGTGACATTCAAAGAACTCATG
Organism: uncultured Defluviitaleaceae bacterium; assembly: GCA_964583165.1. Classification (GTDB taxonomy): domain Bacteria; phylum Bacillota; class Clostridia; order Lachnospirales; family WRAX01; genus CAZOVK01. The sequence continues at coordinate 7,872 of CAZOVK010000085.1, forward strand.
AACGCGCTCAAAACCATCAGCCCCTTAAATATTGTAGCTATGGACTTGGTGGAGCTGTCGCCCCACTATGACCACAGTGGCGCGTCAACGGCGATAGCGTGTAAGCTCGTGCGCGAAATGTTACTTATGAACTAATAGCGAGGGATTTATGTACAAAAGGGTAATTGTGAAGCTTTCGGGCGAAGCGCTCGCGGGCGGGCAGAAAGAAGACCTTTACAGCGTGAGTGTCGTTAACTCATGTATAGCGCAATTCGTGAAACTGCATGACGAGGGTGTTAAATTCGCGATTGTTTTCGGCGGCGGTAATATCTGGCGCGGAAATCAAGACACCAGCGGTATCGACAAACCCGCTTCACACGAAATAGGTATGCTTGCGTCAACGATTAACGCCATGTTTATGGCGCAGAAGATGAAATTGGCGGGGTTAAACGCCGTTGTATACACACCGTTTTCGGTGGGCGGCATGACAAAGCTCTATAGTCGTGAAGACGCAAGCGCAGACTTTGAAAACGGGGTTATCCCGATTTTCGCGGGTGGCACGGGTCTGCCGTATTTTTCAACGGACATGATAACGGCTGTGCGTGGGCTTGAACTTCACGTAGACGCAATAATCTATACAAAGGATTATTGTAAGGACATAACGGTTGACACTTCGCACATATCGGGCGTGTATGACAAAGACCCAATAAAATGCAACGAAGCTGTGCACATCCCGCGCGTGACATATAAAGAAATGGTAGAGCGTACCCTTTCGGTCATCGATGTCGCATCGTCGGCATATCTGAACGCGGCGGGCGAAACAATCGATGCCGTGGTTATAAATGCCGTGGCGAAGGACGCGATTTATACGGCTGTACGCGCCGACGAATCAGAAAACTTTTTCGGCAGTGTTATTACATTGAAATAATAGCAAATAATAGGAGGGTAAGAATAATGAGTGAGCACACCAAAGCCTTTGAGGAGAAAATGACGAAGTCAGTCGCGGCGTTCGAGAAGGAACTCGCCGCTATCCGCGTTGGTCGCGCGAATCCGCATGTACTCGACAAAATCATGGTGGATTATTATGGCACACCCACACCGGTAGCCCAGATGTCAAACATCAGCATCCCCGAGGCGCGTATTCTCGTTATCCAACCGTGGGAATCCAGCCAGCTAAAGGCGATTGAGAAGGCGATTCAAGCCTCAGATTTGGGCATAAACCCGTCCAATGACGGCAAGGTTATACGCCTAGTATTCCCCGAGCTTGACGAAGACCGCCGCAAGGCCATTGTTAAGGACATCAAGAAAAAAGGCGAAGACACAAAGGTAGCCATCAGAAA
>CAZOVK010000086.1:0-9074 GCA_964583165.1 uncultured Defluviitaleaceae bacterium
CTTTGTGAGAACGAGCCGCCCGCTTTCGGTTTCGTTAACGGTACTCATCATCTTGCGCTCAGAATCGAACGGCAAGTCTTCAATGCGCGTCTGTGTAGCAAAATCTTCTTTCTTAAACTTTTTGAGCGCGAACCGCTTTAGGCATGTTTCGGTGGGGTCGCCGATTTCCTGTTCCCCTACCTCACTATCATTACATAGAAACAGGATTTTGTACAGTAGGTTTTCTTTGACTTTTTGAAGACATTCGTCCGCCGTTTGGCTGACTTCGTCGATGTATATACCGCGCACGTCCATTTTGTTCTGTGTCAGCGTGCCCGTTTTGTCAGAACAGATAACCTCGGCGCAACCAAGCGTTTCAACAGCGGGTAATTTCTTGATAATGGCCTTGCGTTTAGCCATAACCGTAACACCAATCGCCATAACAATCGTTACGGTCGCGGGCAAGCCCTCGGGTATGGCCGCAACGGCAAGACTTACCGCAATGAGGAACGCATCGAGAACCTGTTCTGTCCTGAATGTGCCCTCACGCAAGATAATGACACCGAATATGACCACACATATCGCCAAAACGCCAATCGTGAGGAACTTTCCTATCTCGCCTAGCTTGCGCTGAATAGGCGTGCCCTCGTTCTCGGTCACATTCAACATGGCGGCAATACGCCCCATCTCCGTATCCATGCCGGTAGCCGTAACAACGCCCCTCGCGCGCCCATACGTCACACCCGTGCCCGAATATGCCATGTTCTTTCTGTCGCCAATCGGCGCGTTCTCTTCAACCACAAGACGCGCGTCCTTCTCTGACGGCACAGACTCACCCGTTAGCGACGCTTCTTCAATCTTTAGGTTAGACGATTCAACAAGCCGCATATCGGCCGGCACCATGTCACCCGCGTCTAACAGCACCAAATCCCCTGGGACAAGCTCTGACGCGTCAACACTTATCGTCACACCGTCACGCACGGCCTTCGCGTATTGCGCCGTCATCTTTTTAAGCGCCTCAACAGCCGCCTCCGCCTTTGACTCCTGAACCAGCCCGATAATTGTATTCAGCGCGACAACAGCCAGAATAATGACCATATCGGGTATCTCACCCAATACACCAGAAATCACGCCCGCGGCCAACAAAACCAGCACCATTGGGTCGTTTACCTGGTCCCAGATTTTCACAATCCATGACTTCTTTTTTGCCTCGGCGAGCGCGTTTTTGCCATACTTAGATAGCCGTTCCCGCGCCTGTGTTGACGTAAGCCCGGTCGTGGCAGAATCCAACGCCTTCACCGTCTGGTCAATGGGTAAACCGTGGTAATCCATTCACATTCTCCTTTAAGATTTTAGTAAATTTATACTTATAATAAAAAACGACAAGCCTACAGATAGATATATTATCTGTAAGGTCTTGTCGTTTAATCTGGTCCGAGCGAAAAAAATCGCTGTGCTGACGAACATCGAGCCGCAAAATCATGGCTGACTACTCCCCTTGCGTGACACTATACCATAAATTGGCTACAAACGCAAGCAAAAGTTTATCAAGTTTGAAAATTATTTCAAATAAACGGATGTATCCCCATCCTCGTCAATATCAATCGTAATCGTTGTAACGCCGTTTAGGTCGATGCCTTCCCAGAATGTATAGTCCTCGTCGTCAAGGCCTTCGATATAGATACTATAGAGTTTATCCGCCTGGTAGTCTTCCATAAATATCGCGTATGAATCACCCGCATAGAGAATCTCGTCGCCAAGTCGGTCTTCGCCCCAGCTATCCTCTTCGTCAAGCGCGAAATAAAGAAGATAAATGTCCATGTCAAGCTTGTTGATGATGACAAATTTTGCTGCTTGGACGTTTGGCGGAGAAATTGGCGAGGGTGCTGTTGTCGGCGCGATTGTCGCTGTGGGCGCGGGCGTTGTTGTTACGCGCGGTGCTTGTGTTATTCTTGGCGTACTCGTATTTACAGCGTCCCTATTGGCGTTATAGAAGCTTAGGCCGAAAATAATGACGAGCGCGACAACGCCGAAGAAGATGACAATACCTGCAATGACAATGCCAATAACACAACCGCTACCTGTTTTCTTGGCCGGTTGGGGTATGTAGGGTGGCGGTGTCCGCATATTTGAGTATGGCATTTGTTGCTGTGGCGTTGACATAGGCGGTTTTGGTTCATAAGGTGCCGGTGCTGGCGGCATTGGCGGCGTTTCGGGCGTATTCACGCGTACCCCGCATTGATTACAAAAGACAGTGGTGTCGTCTAACTGCGCTCCGCATTGCGGGCAAAATTTCATTCACGTTCCCCCATATAGGCAATTTTTTGATATTGTGGGGCGGCTAGACCGCCCCTTGCGCTTTAGGTCATTTCGCTTCCATGCTCATAATGCCGGGGCCGCCTTGCATCATCATTAACATCATCATCATAAACATCATGCTGTTGTCGCCGCCACCCATACCGTCCTGCATCATCATCATAAGCATCATCATAAACATCATGTTATTTCCGCCCATACAAAACCCCTCCAAAATAGAAAGAAAGCACTATATAGTAACTATATGAGCGGACAAATTTGTCAGTGCGCGTTCGCCTTTTATTTTTTACTATCGCCTGCGGTTGCTTAAAAGTATGATACGCAGTAAATTCGCAATCGCTACAGCCGCGCTTGCAACGTAGGTGAGGGCGGCGGCGTTAAGCATCTTTCTTGCCGGCGCGATTTCGTCTTCCGCTAAAATGCGCCCTTCGTCAAGCATGGCTATGGCGCGGCGCGAGGCGTTAAACTCAACAGGCAGGGTGATAAGCTGAAACGCAACAACAGCCGTGAACAAAACAATGCCCACATTGATAAGCAAAGTTGACATGCTTGCGCCGATTATGCTGGTTAAGAAAAACCCCGCAATCACAAGCGGAAACGCGAGTGTCGAACCGAAAGTCGCAACAGGCACAATGGCCGAGCGAATCGAGAGCGGCATATAACCCTCGTCATGCTGAACGGCATGCCCCGTTTCATGCGCGGCTACACCGAGCGCGGCGATACTCTCGCTGTCATAGACGGGTTCAGAGAGTCTTAGCGTTTTTGTGCGCGGGTCATAGTGGTCAGTCAGATTCCCCGCTACTTTTTCTACCTTAACATCCGTAATACCCGCTCTCATAAGCAACCGCCTGGCGACTTCCGCGCCCGTCAGACGGTTGCGGTTGCCGACTTCCGAAAAACGGCGGAATGTACTGCCTACGCGGCCTTGCGCGTAGAGCGCGAACAGCGCGGCGGGTATGACGAGGATTATCGTCCAGTCATAATACCACATATAATCACTCCTTACGTAATTTTATATACTTAGCCGCTTCGCGGCGTCTGTCTTCACTCATGGCGGCATAGTGGCGACGCGTGGTTTCGATATTCTTATGCCCAAGCGCGTCAGCGACTAAATAGATGTCGCCGCTCTCGTGGTAAAGATTCGTGCCGTATGTGCTTCTTAGTTTATGCGGCGTTATGTTTTTCAACTGTGTCACGAGTTGAGAATACTTTTTAACTAGGTTCTGAATAGCTCTTGACGTTAGGCGTGACCGTTGAAGGCTCAAAAACAGCGCGTCTTCATGCCCGGGCTTAGGGCGCATGTCGTCACGCTTGACCAGATAGGCCTCGAGCGCTTCGGCCACCTCGTCGCCATAGTGTAAAATGGCCTCGTCACCGCCCTTGCGCGTAACCTTCACTGCCAGTTCTTCAAAATCCAAATCTTTTACGTCAAGCCCCACGCATTCTGAAATACGCATCCCCGTGCCGAGAAGGAGCGTCACAAGCGCCAAATCTCTTGCCTTTGTGTATTGGTGAAAGTTCTGCTGTTGTCTTGTGAGGTTCTCGCCGCTCTCTATCTCGTCTAACAAACGCGCGACTTCTTGCACTTCAAGCCTGACTATGACCTTCTCGGGTATCTTCGGCGTTTCGAGCAGTTCGGCGGGGTTCTTATCAATTTTTTGCTTCTTATAGAAATACGAGAAAAGTGTGCGAAGAGTTGCAATCTTTCGCTGTTTTCCGCTTCTTTCATTCGTATATTCCCGCTCGCGCCCGCCTTCTTTGTGTTGAACATAGAGATTTAAGTAATCTATAAATTCTTCGAGTTCGGTCAAGGTTATCTGCCTTAGCTGTTCAATCGAGAAATCCCGCACGGCTGTGCCGCGAAACATCGGTATCTGCTCTGTCAGAAAGGTGAAGAACAGCCTTAAATCTTGGGCGTAGACTATCTTCGTCCTTACCATAAGTTTTTCCTCAACACCGCGGAAAAATTCCTTACAGAAATATGGCAGTTCGTTTTGTATGTCGCGTAAGTCTTGAGTGAGTTTTGCCTTGAGTTCTTGTTGATAGCTCATTCGTTTCGCCCCCCAATGGGTTTAACCGTTCACGTTCCAGCCTTTGATGCCCGAGCGCATGATTGCCCCAAACACCTTTTCGCGGAAAAGCGGGTAAATCTTTGTCTGTTCGGCTATATACGCCTTCATCTCTGAACGTGTTGTCACACCGTCGGCTTTACATGGGTTTTTCATTACGGGTATGTTTTCGGCGTGTTGATAGTCTATAATCTGTTTTTCGTCTAACAGTAACAGCGGGCGAATGGCATACACGCCCACGCGGTCTAGGTAAGTCACCGGCGCGAAGGTGTGAATGCGCCCCTCGTATAACAGTGACATGAAGAAGCTTTCCATTGCGTCGTCCTTGTGATGCCCGAGGGCTACACGGCTACAGCCGAGTTCCTTCGCGCGGTTATTGAGCGCCGCCTTGCGCATTTTAGAGCAGAGCGAGCACGGGTTCGTTTCCTTCCTTATATCAAACACCACCGAGCCTATATCGGTTTTGACTATAGACAAAGGCACGTTCAAATCGTCACAAAATCTATGTATCCCACTGAAATCAGCGCCCTCAAAACCCAAATCGACCGTTATCGCTTCAACCGTGAATTTCTTGGGGTAAAACCTACTCAAATGCGCAAGCACCGTGACAAGCGCAAGGCTGTCTTTGCCGCCTGACAGACCCACCGCTACCTTATCGCCGTCCTGTATCATGTCATACATTTCAACAGCTTTTCTTGTATAGCTCAAAAGCTGACGTAAATTCATACGTTCCTCCAAATTGCAGTAAATTCTTGTCCGTATTCAAACTATATGATATACTAAAGACGGGATATAATCAACTATTTTATAAGGAATAGGAGTGACATTTATGAAACGTATGACTTTGGGTAGAACCGGCATGGAAACAGCCGAAATGATTTTTGGTACCCTGCCGATGGGGCCGCTTCAGAAGAATGTGTCCGTTGAAGAGAGCGCAAAGATTATCGCAAGCGCCTTAGAGCGCGGTGTTGATTTTGTTGACACAGCCCAGATGTACCGTACTTACCCGCATTTGCGCCGCGCTATGGACATGACGGGCATACGCCCCATGATTTCGAGCAAATCTTTGTCCGCGACATACGAGAAGATGGAAGCCGCCATACACGAAGCGCTTGAAGCCCTCAAAGTGGACTATATCGACCTTTTCTACATGCACGCCGCGCGTATCGGTAACGAAGTGTTCACAGACTACGCGGGTGGCATGGAAGCCCTCTATGACGCGAAACGCAAAGGCTTAATCCGCGCTGTCGGTATCAGCACACACAGTGTTCCGCTTACGAGAGCCGCCGCCGTTCACCCTGAGGTTGACGTGGTGTTCCCGCTGATTAACAAAACGGGCGTTGGGCTTCGCGAAGGCACTCTTGCTGACATGGAAGAAGCCGTTGAACTCTGTTTTGAAAACAACAAGGGCGTTGTCGTCATGAAAGCCCTTTCGGGCGGCACATCAGTTATGGATTATGTGGGTTCATTTGAATATGTTCGCCGTATTATCAAAGACCGCGCCCCGATTGCGCTCGGTATGGTCAACATGGCAGAACTGGACATGAACCTAAAGTTTTTCAACGGCGAGGACATCAGCGAAGAACTCGCACGCTTAGAAGCCCCGTCAAAGGCATTTTTCGTGTTTGGTTCAATTTGCAAAAAATGTGGCAGATGTATCAAAGAATGCCATTCAGATGCCATCACCTACGAAGAAAAGTGCGCCGTTATCAACCCCGACAAGTGCTTGCGTTGCGGATATTGTGTAGGTTCTTGCCCCGAGTTCGCCATCAGAATGATTTAATCGGAAATTACTAATAATATTCAAAGTACAAGACTTTAGCGTGACTCTTTCGTTATATATAGCAATTCCACGTTTTAACAGCAATTGACTAAGACACAATCACGAACGCTTTAACGTGTTGTGATAAGGAGTTGCCGATAAAACCGGAATTGCGCTGGTACAAGAAGGGCGGGCATATCATGTCCGCCCCAATAGACAAAATTAAGTCCGCCCCCACAGGCGGGGATTGAAATAGGTGAATACTTATGCCGATAAAACAAGATACAAGCACCCCAACACTGACCAGAAAGCGGAAACCATTAGCCCAACCCTCTATCAACATGCGCTCATCAGCATATACGGTCAAGGGTCAAGGTGTCGGTTCATGTTATGAAGAACAGGTGGGGCTTGTAAAGAATCTGGAGGGCTTCACTGTTTATGAGAACAGCCCTAAAAAATGCGACATTGCGCATTATCATACGGTAGATTTAAACCATTACTTTGAGATTATTTTACGCAAGAATAAGACTGTACATGTAGGATATGTACACTTTTTACCCGATACCGTTGACGACTCTCTAAAGCTCCCGCGCATTGCGCGTTGGGCGTTTTATAAGTATTTATTGACATTCTATAACAGCATGGATTATCTCGTCACCGTAAACCCAATGATTATTGAGAAAATCAAGGAGTATGGGATATATAAGCCCACTGTGCTTTGTATACCCAACTTCGTGTCGGAAAAACGCTTCTTCCCTCAAGATGCCGAAACGATTAGGGCGACACGTCGCAAGTATAACATGCCCGAGGACGGGTTTATCGCGCTCGGTGTGGGTCAGTTACAGACGCGCAAGGGCGTTTTGGATTTCGTGAAGACGGCCGAACTCTTACCCGAGGTCACATTTGTCTGGGCTGGTGGCTTCTCATTCGGGAAATTCACGGACGGTTACGCCGAAATCAAGGCAATAACAGAAAACCCGCCGCCGAATGTGAAATTTTTGGGCATGGTTGAGCGTGAGGACATGAATTCGATTTATAACAGCGCCGATGTCATGTTTCTACCGTCTTATGACGAATTGTTCCCGATGGCTATATTGGAGGCGCTCTGCTGTAGAAAGCCTTGTCTTTTGCGCGATATAGACATTTACCGCGATATTCTGTTTAACTCATATATGGCGGGTGACGGCCCCACGAGCTTTGCGACAGCTCTCGAAAGCCTGCGCGACGACGAAGCCGTGCGCGAAGAGTATAGCCAAAAGGCATGGGAATGCCATAAGATATATTCAGAAGAAAATATCGCGCGAATGTGGGAGAATTTCTATACAAAGGCGTTAGAGAAGGCAAGAACGCGTAAGGACAAACGCGTGAAATAAACGCGTTTGCGAGGCAATTTGGGGTAGACCGTAGGTCTGCCCCGCGCTTTTGAATGAATAACTGGAATGGGATTGGTAGTCGGTTTGAAGGAATTTCTTAAAAAGAACTGGTTTGGGCTTGTTACAGCGGGGCTTGCGTTTGCTATCCTGCTAATAACGATTATTTCGTCGGGCGGACTTAAAAGCGCCGTTTCAACATTGGCTGACGCTAACCCACTATGGATTGCGGCGGGTTTTGGGCTTATCGTGGTTTACTGGATATTGGACAACTGTGTACTCGTGGCTCTTACGCGCGAACACGCACCTATAGGTTTTTTCGCGGCGCTAAAGGTCACTTTGATTGGCTTTCTCTACAACGCGCTCACGCCGTTTGCGGCAGGCGGTCAACCTATGCAGATTTATATGATGAGTAAAGAGGGCGTGCCCGCGGGTGACGGCGCTTCTGTCATTACTATTAAGTCGCTGCTTTATCAGACGGGCATGGTCGCGTTCGCCGTTTTCGCACTGTTGGTGGCAGGTACGTTTTTTGACGGCCATATCGGAGATTTTGAGCTTTTCGTGTTATTCGGCTTCGCCTGTAACCTCATCTTTATCGGGTTTATTCTGTTCATTTCATTTATGAAAAAACTAACAAAGCGCATAGCTATTTGTATCATCACAATCGGTGTCAAATTCAAACTCATCAAGAACCGCACAAAGGCTCTTGCGGGGGCGTTGCGTCAAATTGACTTGTTTCATAACGCCATGAAGTTTGTGAACAAGCGCAAGGCATTGCTGTTTTCGCTTCTACTGCTTACAATGTTGCAACTATGCGTTTTCTACGCCATTCCGTATATGGTTTATCTCGCGTTCGGCTTAAAGGGTGATTCACTCGTGATTATGGTAGCCGCTAACGCGTTGATTTGTATGATTACAGCGTTTGTGCCACTGCCGGGGGCTTCGGGCGCGGCTGAGGGCGGGTTTTACCTATTCTTCAAGCTGTTCTTTCCGTCGCGTGCGCTGGTGTTTTCGGCGATACTCGTGTGGCGGCTTATAACTTATTATAGCTGTATTGTTGTCGGGTTTAGCGTTTCACTGAAGAACCTGTTGCCAAAACCCAAGCGCATAATCAATAATTAAGGAGATGAAGCATTTGGAGTATACCTCTTATTGCGGTATTAACTGCAAAACCTGCAAGACGTACATAGCCACGGCGACAAATGACGAGGCACTTAAGGCAGAAATCGCACAAGAATGGGGCAAAATGTACGGCCAAACTTTCACGCTTGCCGAAATCCATTGCCGCGGGTGTTTATCCGATGAATTGTTTGGTAAGTGCAGTATATGTGATATCCGAGATTGCAATAAAACAATGGCGACAAGCCGTTGCCACGAGTGCAAAAAGTTCCCGTGTGACAGAATAGAAAGACTCTATCAGTACCAGAAAGATAAAAATACGGGCGTAGAGTTGGAGGAATAATCGACTTTGATAAAATTTTTCCGCAAAACCTCCGATTGTTCAAGCCTTGCGAGTTTGTGTGTACATACGTAATTCCGTAATGCCTATTGACAACGCGCCCCCATAGTGATATTATT
>CAZOVK010000087.1:0-9042 GCA_964583165.1 uncultured Defluviitaleaceae bacterium
GAGTATCTATGAAAACGGGACTAACAACAAGATTTGTTACTCTGACACTTTCTCTACTGCTTGTCCTTACGCTGTTTACGGTGAAACCGCTTTCTATAGCCGCCGCCGAAACCGAAGGGCTTATCACATCCTCTGAAACCGATGACACAACCACTTTATATGACAGCGAAGATATTAACAACTCTGATGAAGCCGATAATATAGATGATACATATAATCCAAACGACAGCGAAGACATCGACATCTCAAATGAAGACGATGAAATAATCTCCTCCGATGAAACATTAAGTATTGTTCCCTTGATTGCTGCTGAAGATACCGTTATTTTCGGCGACCCCTATCTGTTAAAAGCTATAATAGAGGCCGGTTATGACCAAGACGAAAACGGCTCAATCAGTTTAGGTGAGATGGAATCTATCACCAATTTATCTTTGCAATACAAAGCGATAACCGATTTATCGGGACTAGAGTATGCGGCAGGTCTTCAATCACTCAACATCGCGGGGAACTATATCGAAGATTTAACGCCTGTTTCGAGCTTGGTTGGCTTGACGAGTCTAAGTATTTCCGTTTCGGTGCCGCTTGACCTACAGGTATTGTCGCCACTGACAAATCTAGACTCGCTAACAATCGATAACTCGGGGAGCTTCTCGAATAGCCCATACGCAACTATTGTGCCTTATGAGAGCTTAGACAGTATTACAAGGCTACAAATCTATCACTCCTGTTTTGAAGATTTCTCGTTTATTAGCTCATTTACGGGGTTGACTACACTTGATATTTATAGTTCGAGTCTGTATAACAAACCCCTTGACTTATCCTTTTTAGCGACTATACCTTTGCTGAATAAACTAAGCCTAAGCTTGCTAAATGTGGACAACCTGACCGTGTTATCGTCGTTAACCGACCTAAACAGTCTGACACTTTATAATTTACATAGCAGTAACGGTCCTATAGATATGTCACCCATAGGTTATCTTACGAAATTGACTTCAGTGAATTTGACTTATATGGGTTTGACGGATATTGTTTTTCTAGAAAATCTTCATATGTTAGAGTCTGTAAGATTAAATGACAATAAGCTCAACAGTATTCTTCCGCTGATGGGTTCTGTGAATGTGTTGAAAAGCCTGTATATTGGGGGCAATCAGATAGACACTTCCGAAGGCTCAGACCAAATGGTATTTATTAATCAACTGGAAGAAAACGGTTGCTCGGTCAGTTATGGTGGCCAGCGGTTTAAGCTAAGCGGAAAATTTATCCCTCCCAGTGGTATAGATAACGTGTATGCCAGTGTCTTAGCGCATAAGATTGGCGGAGGCGACAATAATCGAATCTACGCGTCAATCAATTATCAGACCTACGAGTATGAGTTTTTGCTGGAACCCGGTCAATACATCATCGCCCCGAATATTTTTTATGAAGAGTATACCTTTGACCATAAGACCATAGAATTGGGCTACTCTGACCAAAAAATTGACTTACAGCTCTACACAAGAGCGTCAACGTCACTGAGAATCAATGGTAGCGTTGAGGGCGGCGGTACGTTGGTGAGCGGAACCCAATTTGTTATAACGCCCACTAACAGCGACCTATCATGGCAAACATACTGGTTTAGCGGTGAATCTTTCAATGTATACAATCTTCTTTACGGGAGCTATAAGGTTGATATTTCGACTATTGAAGATTGCAGATACTACACCGACACCAGAGGAATCGTATATACCGTTTCTGAGGAAGAACCCAATGTGACCGTTAACATGAAGGTTACCAAAAAGGATAACCTACACACGGTGACGGGCAGGGTAAACATCACAAACGGGGATTTCGATAGGCGGTATTTCAATACAACTGTTGTCATGTATGACTCAGCATCACATCCAAACACCACCCACTATTTTTATGCGTATGTAAACGACAATGGTACGTTTGAGTTTAAGGATATACCTGCTGGCGATTATCGGCTCTATGGCCATAACTCGACTTACTATGAAGTGACTCCAAGGACTGAGCTTCTTTCTGTTCCAAATGAAACGAGCGTTATACTTGAGGCCAAGAGATTACCCGCGTATACCATATCGGGGCTTATTAAGAACGCGGATACAAACCTACCTGCTATGCTGTCGTCAATCGGCTTTGCGCGCCTAAACGATGGGGGCAGTTTCGGCGCACAGATTAACGGCGGCAACTATTCCGCTTTCTTGCCTAAAGGCAAGTATAGAATGCACATCTATACTACAGACGGCAACGTAATGTCCGTCACGATTTCTATAACAGACAGGGATATTGTACAGGATTTCACGCTCAATAAGAAGGGTACATATATCTATGGCAATGTTTCGTTCTCTGATGAAGGCGCAGTGCCTTGGATGACGATTGTCGCTACCAATACAACAACCAACGAGGCCTACTACGGATATACTTCGGCCGCCGGTTGGTATGAGATTAACAATGTTCCGAAAGGCACATACACCGTCAGCCTTGCGCCGTGGGATAATCGGTATAACTGTAGCGCGGTTACTGTCACGCTGACAGATTCGGGCGTTGAAGCAAACCTTGTGGCTACAAAGTGGGCTGATTTGCGCGGAAAAGTCATGAAAGACAATGTAGAAGCCTTTAAGGCCTATGTGAATCTGTATAAAGCCGAAGCAGACGGCGCGACCTTTAATTGGATAGCGGGAACATATTCGGGCATTGGTGGCTTTAACTTTGACAGCGTTATCAAAGAAAGGGGCACTTATAAGCTGGAGCTTCAGTATATTCAAGATAGAAACAGCACCATGCCGCTGTTTGTTTCGGAGCCCAAGATTTTTGTTGTGAACGATACGACGGGCATCATGGAGCAACACTTGACCTACAGTGACCCACAGTCGGAGCATGACTTACTGAAAGATATGAACGTCTATGTTACAACAGACGTTAAGACCACAGCAAACGGCAAACATGTAAGCGTTAAGTTACATTATGTCTATGAGGGCTCGGTGACATTAGAGCCGCCGACATTCCGTATTGATTTACCGGACGGCATGAGCTTTAAGAACAGCGGTGAAGCGGTCACTTATGAGTTTTACACGCCAAAGCAACCCTTAACACCGGGCAGTATCGGCAATCATATGGCGACGGCTTATGTGATAAACGTTGATACGGATATAGCGCAGATTAAGGTACAAGTAAGCTTTGACGGGGGCAAGCTTTGGTATATTTTAGGCAAAACGGATATCGCCATTGAGAGTATCAACCTAACAGGCTCGGGAGCCGCAAGTACCATTGAGACCTTCAAGTTATACGGTGATGCGCCCGTAGGCAGTACGGTTAGGATAAAGGATTTCGTAACAAACGAAGTCATTAAAACGGTTCAGACAAACGGTCGCTTCTTCTCAACCAGTATAGGTCCGTTAAGCGAAGAAAATTCATATCTGTTCGTAGCAGAGGTAACTGTTGATGCGCTGACGATTACATCGAACATCCACGCTGTAGATGTTCGCGCAAACCAGATTACGCTTAATGATGTTAAAAAGGACGGCGCAAGCTTACCGCTGAACAAAATCATCGGCGTAAGAACATTCTCGGCTTGGGTTGATACGAACCTTAAAGGTTTTGACTATGACCTGTCCGTTAAGTTTAATAATGCCGAAGATATTGAAAAAGTGGTTTATCACTTCAGCGATGTGGATTATACCGCTATACCGCAGAGTGATATCTACAACGCCAAAATCAGCGATTGGTATGGCGCGGGGCTTAAAAAACTGACCGCTACAGTCACAGCCAAAGACGGAAGGGAACTTCACTTCATCATAGCCGAAGCCACTATCCTTATTGACCCCAGCGGAACAGTCACAAATAAGGTAACGGGTCAGCCCGTATCGGGCGTAGAGATGTATTGCTATGTGTTCAAAAACGGAAAATGGGAAATTTGGGATGCGGAGAATTACGGACAAATTAACCCCATGTATACAGATGAAAGCGGTAATTATGGTTGGATGGTTCCTGACGGTGTTTATAAGGTAACAGCTAAAAAAGCGGGTTATCAAGATTATGATACGATTAACGACACCCTTTTCAGAGGTGAAAACGGTCAAAGCACTATCATAATCCCGCCGCCGCGTACTGATATTAACATCGCCCTTGTTCCTGTTAAAGATGAGTCGAACGTAAAAGATGACACAGGCTCTAGCAAAGACACGAGCGGTAATATTGTTGTTAATACAACCGTATCACTGTCTGGCGCTCTAAATAAGATTAACACCGCTAAAAACGGCGACACTATCACCGTGAAAACAGACGACAATACCACCCTGTCAGCCACTATAATCAATGCGCTAAAGGGTAAGGACATTACGCTTGTTTTGGATATGGGAAGTTATTCGTGGTCAATTAAAGGCAAGAGTATCGCGCAAGACGTATCGCCCTCGTTAATTGGGGTTGACTTAAAGGTTACCAAGATTAACGATAACGCCCTGTTAGAAATGGCGAAAAACAAGGCTGTGGCTATCATTGAGCTTGCGCATGATGGGGCGTTACCGTTCTCCGCTAAACTCAAATGGAATGTAGGTATGACTCCAATCTATAAACATATCTATATGAGTTACTTCAACGGGAATCATTTGGAATACTGTGGTGAGTCTATCGTGGATAAGGACGGTTACGTTACGTTTGATTTTAGTCACGCTTCTAAGTATGTGCTTTCAACTGAGCCGATGGGTATAGCCAAGTTAGATGTTGTGCCCGTAAGATTACCGAAGGGTCTATTGGTAAAAGCCGATCAAAACGAAGCATTGGGCGGGTTAAATACCCTTGTGCCCTATCTAAATGACAACGGCAAAACGAATATCGTCAAATGGAGCGCGGTTATTAACAACACGCCATCATTCTGGACAACGACGGATGGTTTATATGATTACCGCGACAACAAGAAAAATTTCACCGACACAAACGGGCACTGGGCAGAAAGCACCATTGACTTTGTAACGGCGCGAGAGCTGTTCGAGGGTTACAACGGTCTGTTCGACCCCAATGGCCATATGACAAAAGCAATGTTTGCAGTTGTATTGGGTAAACTGGATGACGCTGATGTATCGGCTTATCAAGCTTCGGCGTTTAATGATGTCAATATCGACGATTGGTTCGGTAAGTATATCGCTTGGGCAGCGGACATGAATATTGTCAGCGGCAGTTACGGTAACTTTAACCCCAACAAGGGCATAACCCGTGAAGAAATGGCAACTATGCTGTACAGATATATACAGCAGAAGGGTATAACGCTAGAGATGATTGACAATACCGATTTCGCCGATTCTGAGTTTGTCAGCGACTGGGCAAAAGATGCCGTAATGGGCATGAAACGTCTGGGGCTGATAAGCGGTGTTAACGGCAACAATTACGCGCCAAAGGATATTGTTAATCGGGCGAGTGTTGCGCAGGTATTAAAGAATCTCATCACAACAGTAGTGTCTGAATAGACGGATAAGCGCCTCCATCATTGAATTGATGGGGGCGCTGTTTCACTAGTGCTGGAAATCCGTTTGCGGATATGGTATAATGCTTTTATTAGGGTAGAACATTTCACATACGGGGGCAAACAAAATGAGTATGTATAGGCTACTCTTGTGTATTGTCGAGCATATTGAAGAAAATATCAAATCCGTACAACAAATAGCCGCTATAGCCGATACCTTTAATATATCTGTTGTACACTTACAAAGGATATTCAAATTCGCGTTTGGCATGCCCATAATCAAGTATATTCGGCAGAGAAAACTCACAAGAAGCGCGGAGGATTTGCTTAAAACCCATTTGAAAGTTATCGATATAGCCTGTGAATATGGCTTCGAGCATGAACAAAGTTATATTCGCGCGTTCAAACGCGAGTATGGCATAACACCGGGCGAATTTCGTAGGGGAACAAGATTTTTGAATGCCACACCACCGCTGTCTATGCTGAACATGAAAGAATTGGACAGCGGCATAGTCTGTAAGCCGGAGATTGTTATAGTCCCCGCGTTTTTTGTTGTCGGGCGGCGTCATAAAATTGCCCTAGACAAGTCGATTACTGAGGCGCCGCGTCTTGCTAAGGAGTTTTTCTTTAGAGATAAAGGGCAACTGGATGGCGTTGTTAATCCACATATTTATTTTGGTCTGACCGACAAACAAAACACACCTGAGGGCTACACATATTACTTGCCTTCGGTTCAGACTGTTGACCTAACAAAGATTCCTGAAGGGTTTACGGGTGTTAGGGTTGATTCTTCAATGTGTGTACGGTTTATTTATATCGGCAATCACCATTATTCAGACATCAATTTAGGTATAGCTAACGAGATGTATTCATCTATACGACAATTCTTTATCAGTCAGCCAAGATTTAAGGCGCATGACACCTTTCACTTTGAGCGCATAGACACGAGAATAAACGACGATAACTATTGCATTATGGAGTGGCTGACCCCATTTGACGAAGCGTAAAATCATGATATTTTTGGTTAAGTTTTGGTTGGACGAGGGTTATATAATGGGGCAACGGGAAAAAGAAAGGGGAGGGGATGTATGCTGTCAGAATATGAACTTGAAACGATTGTTAAAGGCATTGATATGTCGTGGGAAACATGGGGCAAGATGAGTGGTGAGCGGTTGGTCACTGGGGCAATTAACTATGTAAAGTCTGAAACAGAGGGTGGCTTTGAACGGATATTCTCTGTAAATATTGAAGAGGATTCGGAATTTCAGATACAACAGATGATTTCATTAATCAAGGCGGGCATTTTACCCGATTCGTTATTGATTACCCCCAGTACAAAACCGTCAAACCTCGCGGAGATATTGTCACAGAAGGGGTTTATTATAGACGACAGTGGCCCTTGTATGATGATGTATCTGGATGATTATCAAAGGCCTATATCACAAAACGAAAATCTTGTGGTTTCTGACGTGACAAGCAAGGAACAACTGGCGTGTTGGCTTGATATTGTCAATAGAGCGCTGTTTGGCTGTGAACTTGTCACCGTAGAACAATTCCATGATGTTCTCGTGCTTGACAATACATACTTTTATCTCGGTTATATTGATGATAAGCCCGTAACTGCCTGCATGACTATTACTGAGGGTGACACATCTGTTTTAGAGATGGTCGCAACCCTTAAAGATTACCGTAGGCAGGGGTTTGGAACGAGGGTAATTGACAAAGCATTAAGTGATTTGCGGCAGAAAGGCATAAAGACGATTTCACTTCGCGCAGAACCTGACGGTGTGGGTGTTTATAAACGATTGGGCTTTAGGGAACTCTTTAAGCGCGTTGTTGCAACCTGTGACTGGAAGAGCGTTCATAAAAAAGCTTGCCCCTGCCGTATAGAAAGCGACAAGATTGAAAAGGCCAAGTTGATTTTCAGTCAAAGCAGTAGTATCGAGGACTTTATATCTGAAATGGGCAGGCAAGAAGTTATCGGCAGAAAGATTTGGTATGAGCCACAGGAGAACGCGATTTATTTGACCAAGAAATATGCTTGCGAATGTGATGAACAAGCCTCTTTATGCAGTAGCTTAATAGGGCAAAGATGCCATTGTGTGTATGTGAATCATTTAACGGAGCATATACCGATGTCGTATTGTAAATGTGCGGCATCATTCTTTGAACCGCTGTTCTTTCCGTTGTTTGGTGAAGACATTGTAATCGAGCCTGTTCAAACCGTGTTAAACGGCGATGACGAATGTATATTCAGAATAGGTTTATCGTCGAAGAAATGATTGAGGGAACACATAATGAAGTAAGAGGGGGTACAGCGTGGTTGTACTCTCTCACTTTTTTTGGCGTAAGTTTTATGTTTTTCAAAAGCCCCATTGACAAACATAAAAACAGTGATATAATTAGTTAAACTAACTAATCTTTGAGAGAGGAGGAACATATGGACGCTTTTGAAGAAAGTCTAAACGACATTTTGGTTGATACGTTTAACTATATTTTGAAATATGAAGAAACCTCACTCAAAACGATTTCAGATATGCCCGTTACGGTGACCGAAGCTCATATGATTGAGGTCATATCAAAGCGGGCGGGTATTTCGTCTGTCAGCGATATTGCGGCTCAATTGGGTATCGCTATGCCTACCGCGACGGTTGCGCTAAAGAAGCTGGAGAAGAAAGGTTTTGTTATCAAAAAACAGTGTACAGAAGATGGAAGACGCTCTATAGTGTCACTTACGGCACTTGGAGAAAGAATCAACAGGGCTCACAATCTTTTTCATAGAAAAATGGTACGCAATATCAGCAGTGGGTTTATGGAAGACGAAAGAGCCGTACTTATGGCGGCTATGCAAAAGATGCGTGAGTTCTTCAGAAAAAGGGTGGAGGCGTAGAATGGGATTAAAAATAGTTTCAATCGGCGCGGCATTGCCACAAAAAAGCTTGACCAATCACGATTTGTCTTGCTTTTTAGAAACAAGCGATGAATGGATTACGTCACGCACGGGAATTGGCAATCGGTTCATAGCCACCACAGAAAGCTTGACGGATTTATGCGTTGAGGCCGCGCAAAAGTCTATAAAAAACGCAGAAATTAGCCTTAGCGATATAGATATGGTTATCTGTTCTACGGTTTGTGGTGACTATGTGTTCCCGTCGCTTGCGTGTTGTGTCATCGAAAGACTGGGCATAAGCCGCCCCGCCTATGATATAAACGCGGGTTGTTCAGGGTTTTTATACGCGCTTGATATGGCTGATAGCTACCTAGGAACAGGCAAGGCTGAGAATATTCTCATCGTCTGTGCTGAAATGATGTCTAGGCTTGTGGATTGGACTGACCGCTCTACATGCGTGTTGTTCGGTGACGGAGCGGCGGCTTGTGTTGTGTCAAAGGGTAGCTCTATAAAGTATATGAAACTGACAGCAGATGGCAATACACAGGTTTTGACTATGTCTGTCGGCAGTGGCAACAGCCCGTTTGCGCCGCAGAAAACAACCGGCTTTACCCATATGGAGGGTCAAGACGTGTTTAAGTTCGCCGTATCCTCGATTGAAAAAGAGAGTAAAGCGGCTATGGCGTCACTGGATATG
>CAZOVK010000088.1:0-8745 GCA_964583165.1 uncultured Defluviitaleaceae bacterium
ACGCCGACATCACCATATGCCACGAACGGGCGCGAGTTTGAAGCCATTGTCGAAGCGGGTTATACGCCAATGGAAGCCATAAAAATCGGCACAATCAACGGCGCATACCTCATGAAATCAGCCGACCGAACCGGCTCACTCGAAGTCGGTAAGCTCGCAGACATTGCCGTTGTATCGGGTAACCCACTGGAGAACATAAGCCTTTTGGCACACAAGGACAATATAACAGCTGTACTTCTAGGCGGCAAGCTAATGAAGCTGACCGCGCACAAATAAAGGGGGATGTTTTATGAAGAAACTGCTTGCAACCGTAGTCGCTGTCGCGCTTTCAGCGGCGTTGTTCACGGGTTGCACATTCCAAGGCGGCGAATCGCCGAGCGCTTCCACAACGCCAACACCCGCGCCGCCGACGGTTAAGACCATTGACCACATCACATTCGCGTGTGGTATGGACGCGATAACGCTTGACCCACAGATGATAAACGACCAGCGTTCGGGCGAAATCATCTATTACACGTTCGCGAACCTGTTCCGCAACTATAACAACGAGGTTCAGAATGACCTTTGCGAGAGTTATGAAGTCAGCGATGACGGCAAAACCTACACGTTCAAGTTGCGTGACGCGGTTTGGGCTGACGGCGAGGCCGTAACGGCCGAACATTTCCGCTATGCGGTTGAACGTCTGCTTGACCCCGCGACAGGCTCTAGCCAAGCGGATGGTTACTATTACATAAAGAACGCCGAAGCGTTCAACACGGGTGCAATCACTGACGCAGCAGAACTCGGTGTGTCTGCGCCTGACGACAAGACTTTCGTCATGGAACTGGAATATGCTCACCCTTACCTTATCACGGCTCTTTCCGTGAGTACAAACACCATGCCCGTCCGCAAAGACGTTATTGAAAAATTCGGCGCGGCTTATGGTTCATCACCCGAAACACTCGTGACAAACGGCGCTTATACGCTCAAAACATGGGTAGCCGAATCAGAAATCGTTATGGAAAAGAGCGACACCTACTGGGATAAGGACAATATCACAGTCAACAAGATAACGCGCTTGACAGTTGCAGACGCAAACACGCGTATGTCGATGTTCGACGCGGGTGAAGTAGATGGCATCAACGAAACAGTCGCCGCTCTCGCTGACAATTACGCGAGTGCCGAAGCGAGCCTTTCTTCGACAATACGCTCGATTCAGATTAACGTAAATGGCAAAACCGAAGCGACCACTACGCTCATGCAAAATCGTAACTTCATCAACGCGCTTAGTTACGCGCTTGACCGCACGGTTCTGACGAATGCCACAATCAGCAAATTCAGCCAACCATACAACCGTTTCGCATTCCCAGGCTTCCCCGGCACTGCCGAAGGTAAGTTGTATGTTGAAGAGTTCCCAATGCAAAACCTTGTGCCGCTCACGGGCGATAAAGACAAGGCGAATGAATACTTAGATAAGGCGTTAGAGGAGTTGAACCTCACGCGTGATACGCTGCCGGCTGTGAGCCTTGTTACATTTGAAAGCCCCAACTGGAAAATCATTGCCGAAGCCTATATCGACACATGGTCACAGGTTCTGGGCATAAGTAACATTCAACTTGAACAATTCCCGATTCCCGTTGCGATTCAGACATGTGCTGAACGCAAGTATGACCTCTACCTACAGAGCTTCTCGGCCGGTATTGACATCTATGACTACCTTAAATCATGGACATCAAACGGCGGTGTGAACTGGACGGGTTGGGCCGACGAAACATTTGATAAAATGGTGTTTGACACCAACGATATCCTTGACCCAGCCGCGCGTATGGCAGCACTTGCGAAGGCCGAACAGTATTTCATTGACAACGGCCCGCAAATTCCGATTAACCTACCGGGCGGTTACTACCTAATTCGCGACGGCATCAAGGGTTACTACAACGGCAACGGTGCGAGCGGTTACCAACAATGGCTGTATTGCTACGAAGAATAGACTTGCAACGGTGAACACCGTGCTGGGCGGGGGTTTTCCCCGCCTTTTTCAAAATACCCCAAAAGGAGGGTATCAATGGCGATATACATATTAAAGAGGTTGGGCATTTCGGTTGTTACGATTTTCCTGTTAGCGACTATTACTTTCTTCATGTTGCGCACTATCCCGGGTTCACCGTTTAATTCGGGTGAGAAGTTGTTGAGTGAAGAAATGCAGAAGCAGATGGAGGCGCATTATGGGCTGGATAAGCCGCTGACAGAGCAGTATATCAACTTCATGACGAATCTGCTCAAAGGTGACTTCGGGTATTCGCTTAAATACTCGAATCGTTCGGTTAATAGCATAATCGCGTCAGCCGCGCCGATTTCGGCTTCGTTGGGCGTTTATGCTTTGCTTGTGGGCTACCCGATTGGCTTGCTGTTGGGCATCATTTCGGCCAGAAAGCGCGGAAAGGTCATTGATTATACCTGTGTTTTGTTCGCTATAATCGGTGTAAGTGTGCCGGGCTTTGTGTTTGCTACGGTTTTGCAATACTTTTTCGGCGTTCAGCTTGCCATTCTCCCCATAGCCCAATGGAAAACGCCACTTCATGCAATCCTCCCGACACTGGCGTTATCGCTCTCTATGATAGCGGGTACAACGCGAACAATGCGCGCGAGTATGCTTGAAGTCACGAGCCAAGATTATGTGAAAACCGCCCGCGCAAAAGGTCTGTCGGGTTCACAAATCGTCTTCCGCCACCAGATGAGAAACGCGTTGATACCGATTGTGACGAGTTTGGGACCTGTTGTGGCAGGGTTACTTGCGGGTTCTTTCGTAGTTGAACAGATTTTCGCAATCCCTGGGCTAGGGCGTTATTACATACAGTCTATAACCAGCTTAGATTATACAATGACGATGGGTTTGACCATTTTCTTCGGTATCATGCTAGTGGTCGCCAATCTCATAGTTGACTTGCTATACGGCATAGTTGACCCACGCATAGTGATTACAAAATAGGGGGGCGGACAGTGAATTACGAGAGTATCAACGAAACAATGTTTAAGCCCGTTGACCCCGCGCGTCAAAAAACGGACATGATTGTGCGCCCGTCTATCACATTTTGGAAGGACGTGGCTCGTCGGCTTTGGGCAAATAAGGTCGCAATGGGAGGCCTTGTGGCCGTACTGATTATAGGCTTGTTGGCTGTGTTCGTACCGTTGTTTTCGCCGTTTCCTTATAATCAGACAGATATGGCAATACCGAACATCGCGCCTGATTCTGTGCATTGGTTCGGCACTGACCAGTTAGGCCGCGACATCTTCGCGCGTGTTTGGGTAGGGGCGAGAATATCGCTCATTGTCGGTGTTCTGGGCGCGATAATACCTAGCTTTATAGGTATTATTGTTGGCGGGATTTCGGGTTACTTCGGTGGTAAGCTAGATATGCTCATCATGCGCTTTATTGATATAGCAATGTGTGTACCGAGTTTGATTTACATTATTCTAATCATGATTTACATGGGCGGCGGCCCCGGGCCGATTATTCTCGCGTTCGCGATAACTGGCTGGATGGGTTCAGCGCGTAGTGTGCGCGGGCTTGTGTTGTCGCTGAAAAACCGAGAGTTCGTTCTTGCGAGCCGCGCGCTGGGGGCTTCACCTGCTAGGCTAATAGCGAAACACCTGATACCGAATACATTAGGCATTGTCGTAGTTGGCATAACAATGGCTGTGCCTTCGGCGATTTTCTATGAAGCTTATTTGAGTTTCTTGGGGTTAGGTATTAAATCGCCCATGACGAGTCTGGGGCAGATGGCTCAAAGCGGGATTGGTAATTTCCGCGCGTTCCCGTCACAGCTTTTCATACCGTCAGCCGTCATTTGTGCGGCGATTCTGGGCTTTAATCTGTTCGGCGATGGGTTGCGCGATGCGCTTGACCCGCGCTTGCGCCAGTAGGAGGTGTGAAAATGAGCGAGAGAATTTTAGAAGTAAAGGACTTATTCGTTTCGTTTGACACCTACGCGGGCGAGGTTCAGGCTGTGCGCGGTGTGAGTTTCTATCTCGAAAAGGGCGAAACGCTTGCGATTGTGGGCGAATCGGGTTGCGGCAAGAGCGTGACCGTGCAGACCGTAATGAAGCTGAACCCAAGCCCACCCGCGCGGATTAAGAGCGGTTCTATCTTATGTGACGGCACAGAGATAGTTAATCACAAAGAGAAACAGATGCAAAACTTGCGCGGCAAGGAATTTTCTATGATTTTCCAAGACCCCATGACGAGTTTGAACCCGACTATGCGCGTGGGCAAGCAAATTCGGGAGGGCATACGCAAGCACGTGCAGATGCCACGCGGTAAAGAGCGCGAACGCGTTCTTGAGATGATGCGGCTTGTGGGCATACCGAACCCACAAGAGAACATGATACGTTATCCGCATACATACAGCGGTGGTATGCGCCAACGCATAATGATTGCAATGGCGCTTGCGACGGAGCCTAAGATTTTGTTCGCTGACGAACCCACGACCGCGCTTGACGTGACTATGCAGGCGCAGATTCTGGAACTCATGAACGAACTCAAACGCGAGATGGGTACGGCGATAATACTGATAACACATGATTTAGGCGTTGTGGCGAGAATGGCAAAGAGAGTGGCCGTCATGTACGCGGGTAAGGTTGTTGAAACGGGCACGGCGGCGCGTGTATTCTACCGCCCACAACACCCGTACACATGGGGGCTTCTAGGCTCTATGCCTGACGTCGCGCAGGGTGAAGAACGTCGCGATTTGACGGCGATACCGGGTACACCGCCCGATTTGTTCGCGCCACCGAAAGGTTGCGCCTTCGCGGCGCGTTGTGTTCATTGCATGGACGTTTGTATGGACTTTCAGCCGCCGGAAACGGTTGTTTCTGAAAACCATTTCGCGTCCTGTTGGTTGCTTGACAGACGCGCGCCGAAAACAAACGCGCCCATATTCACTTCTCGCATGGAAGGGGCTGTTTATGAGTAAAAACATTCTTGAAGTAAACGGCTTAAAGAAATACTTTTCGGCAGGGCGCGGGCGTGTTTTGAAAGCCGTTGATGATGTGAGTTTTACAATAGAAAAGGGCAAGACAATGGGGCTTGTCGGTGAATCGGGTTGTGGCAAGACCACTGTCGGGCGCACGATATTGCGCCTTTACCCGATTGACGACGGCAGTGTCGTTTTTGATGGTATTGATATAAAGAAGGCAGATAAGCAGACATCAAAACAGCTCACGCGCCGTATGCAGATGATTTTTCAAGACCCATACGCGTCACTTGACCCGCGTTTCACGGTCGGTGACATCATTGGCGAGGGTTTGGACATACACAAGCTTTGCACGACGAAAGAACAGCGCAAGGCGAGAATTGATGAACTGCTTGGGCTGGTTGGGCTTAACTCCGAGCACGCCAACCGCTTTCCGCATGAGTTTTCGGGTGGTCAGCGTCAGCGCGTGGGCATTGCGCGGGCTTTGGCAGTGAACCCCGATTTTGTTGTCTGTGATGAAGCGATTTCAGCTCTGGACGTGAGTATTCAGGCGCAGATTATCAACCTCTTGGTTAAGCTTCAAAAGGAATTTGGGTTAACATACCTGTTTATCGCGCATGATTTGAGCATGGTTCGGCATATTTCTGACACAGTGGCGGTTATGTATCTGGGCGTGGTGGTTGAACAGGGCGTTACGGAGGAAGTTTTTAAGAATCCGCGCCACCCGTATACACAGGGCTTGCTTGAAAGTGTGCCGCTGGCAGACCCGTTTTATGAACAGAGCCGCGAGCACGTGACCTTGCGTGGGGAAGTTCCCAGCCCGATAAACCCTAAGCCCGGTTGTCGTTTTGCGGCGCGTTGTGAGCGGGTTATGCCCATTTGTTCTCAAGAAGGCCCGAAACTTAGGAGTTTGGGTGATGGGCATATGATATCCTGTCACGCGGAGGTATAGAATGGACGATAAGTTTGTGCAATACATCTTTGAACAGGCTAAGGTCGCCGGTTTTACTGACATTCAGCTTTATTACACGGCGGATAGGGATATTATTATTCACACGCATAACGGGCAAATAACGAGTAATGCGGCGTCTGTGAGTTTTGAGGGCAGAATAAACGAGCGAAATGTGTCGGCGTATACCGAGAGTTTCACAACTTCCGACGCGGATTTCCTTATTAAAACATGTGCCGAAAATGCGGCGTTTCTTGAAGCAATGCCCGCGCGTCCGTTGTATGCGGGCAGTGGCGAAAAGGAAGTTTACGAGTCGTTTGACAGCGCTTGTGCAGACGTGGCTAAGATTAAGGAAAACGCGACAGAATTTTCAACAGTGCTTTCGCGTTATGACAAGGCATTTAAGGACAGCTGGGTTAATCTTAAAAGCCAAATCCGCACAGTTCGCGTGATTAACGACCGAGGGCTTGACACAACGTATACCACAAGCCGCATTCATGCGCATTGTGGGCTGATTTATTCGAGGGATGGTCTTGTAAGCAACAGTCAATTCTATATTGATGGCAACACGCTGGCGCAAATTCGTTTTGAATCGGCTTTGCGCGAAAATATCGACCACATGAACGCGTATGTGAGCGGAATTCGCCCGAAATCGGGCAAGTACCGTGCGGTTTTTTCGGGGGAATGTTACAGCTATTTACTCATGGTGACGGCGTTGTTCTTCGCGAAAGATTATGTAGACAGCGGAAACACGCGTTTTTGCGGGAAGCTTGGTGAGCGTGTAGCGTCCGATTGTGTGACAATAATCGATGACCCGCTCATGGACGGCGGCTTTTTCAGTGTCCCGTTTGACGCGCAAGGCGTGCCAACCAGAACCCGTAAGCTTATTACAGACGGTATTCTCACGTCTTTATGCTGTGACCTCTCGACAGCTGACGAGAGCCAAAACCTTGAACCGGGCTGTTTCACGAGAAGCCGCATTAACACTATGCCCGCAATTTCAGTCACGAACATGTTCATTGAGCCGCGCGAAAACACTCGCGATGAATTGCTCGAAAAACTGGGTAACGGACTGTTTATCACCGAGGTTTCAGACTACTTTCACCGCCATGGCTCCGACCCTATCACGGGGGATTTCTCAATGCCCGCGCGGGGTTACTTCGTTAAAGACGGCAGACTTACAGACGGCGCGGTTGACTTTTCCGTAAGTGGGAATCTTTATGAAATATTGGGTAAGGTTGAAGCTGTGGGTGACACCTTGGGTTACGGATTGCCGAGTTGCTTAATTCCCGGTATGCCCATGCGCATAGGCGGTCACGCAAGCCCCGATTTGCTTGTTTCAGATGTGATTATTGAGGGAGCGAGCGAATGATAACGGACAGCATTCTATCAAAGGTAATCGAAGCCGCCATTTCAACAGGTGGCGACTATGCCGAGGTTTTCGCTGAGAACACGACAGCCAACACCATCACGATGACGGGTGGACGTATAAATCAAGCCGCGACAGGGCGTGACGCGGGTATGTCAATCCGCGTGTTTGCGGGGTTTTCGCAATATTACGGGTTCACGACTGACACAAGCGAAGCGGGTTTGATTGCGTTGGCGAAAGAGATAGCCGCTTCAGTGGGCGAGGGCAGGGCGATTACCCAAACGCCACTCCTCGTAAGGGGAACATTGACCCCACCCAATAAGATTCTGCTCATGCCCACATGGGTTAACAATCGCGCGAAGGCGAACGCGCTTACAGAAGCCTACAACGCGGCGAGTGATAACACGCTCTGTTCCGGCGTGACTGCGACTTATCGCGATATTGAGCAGCACGTTCAGATTGCCACGACAGATGGTCATATATATGAAGAAACCCGTCCATACACGCGCATAACTGTCAGTCTTTCAGCCGCGAGTGGCGGCCAATCAGCCATGGGTTTCGAAGATTTCACACAGGCGTTGGGTTTCGAATGTCTAACGCGGACTGACCCCGCCGACATTGGGCGTGAAGCCGCCCGAAAGGCTGTTGAGAGCCTGAACGCGATAGCTTGCCCGAGTGGTGAAATGCCTATGATTTTCGCGCCAAACGCGGGCGGCACGTTTTTGCACGAAGCTTGCGGTCACCCGCTTGAATCGGGGTATGCCGCGAAGCCAAACACGCTGTTCTACGGCACAATCGGGAAGCAGATGTGTAACCCCAAGGTCAGTATTACGGATAACGGACTATACCCGGACGGTTGGGGTTCAACAGCCGTTGATGACGAGGGCGTACCGTCACAGCGGACGGTATTGGTTGAGAACGGTGTAGTCAAGAGCTTCATGATTGACCGCATGGGCGGCAGATTGCTAAACATGAAGCCAACGGGCAACGGACGTAAGCAAAGCTACAGAATGCTCCCACAAGCCCGAATGCACCAGCTTTATATCGAACCCGGTAATGATACGTTTGATGACATGCTCTCAGCCATTGATACGGGGCTTTATGTTGAAGAAATCGGCGGCGGTTGTGCGAACGGATACACGGGGGCGTTCACTGTTGCAGTGGTTATGGGGCGATTGATACGTAACGGAAAACTTTGTGAACGTGTTCGCGGCGCGACTCTTATCGGCTCGACACTCGATACAATGCAAAATCTCGACATGGTCGGTAATGACCTCGGCAAATTCGGAGGGGGCTATTGCGGCGCAGAATCGGGCAATCTCCCTGTTGGTAACTCTACGCCCCATATACGCGTCAAAAAACTTAGAGTATCGGGCAGGGGTTGACAAATTCCGACAAATAAACAGTGCAATG
Source organism: uncultured Defluviitaleaceae bacterium (assembly GCA_964583165.1). Classification (GTDB taxonomy): domain Bacteria; phylum Bacillota; class Clostridia; order Lachnospirales; family WRAX01; genus CAZOVK01. Next base: position 8,684 of record CAZOVK010000088.1, read on the forward strand.
TTTACAAATTGACATAGTTGCTATATACTGGAAACATGTCAAATTTACTAAGGGGTAACTAT
>CAZOVK010000089.1:0-8167 GCA_964583165.1 uncultured Defluviitaleaceae bacterium
ACCCTCCGACTGTATTACTAACATATCATTTTCAACCGTAATATTTTTCGGTAATCTATCCACATCAAGCCCCGCGACAACAAGCGGCTCAAGCGCAAGCTTCAACGACAACGTTTCACCGAAAACAAAACTTTCTGTTCCTTTAGGTGATATAATCTCGTAGCCGTTGTCTGTTTTAACTATCTTGTCCGCGATTGTAACGGCTATCTCGTCAAACGACTTGACCCCGAAGTTCGCGACAACATCCGTTTGTTGACAAGCAGAAAGCGCAAGAATCATTATAGCTGTTATTATGGTAAATACCCTGTTTTTCATAGCTCCCCCTTATTTATAAGCCTTGAAGCGTCTGAGTCTTAGCGCGTTCGTAAGCACCGATACGCTCGATAGGCTCATAGCGGCCGCCGCGAATACAGGGTTTAAGAGAGGGCCGCCGAACAAAAACAGAATCCCCGCGGCGACGGGTATACCCGCGACATTGTAACCGAACGCCCAAAACAGGTTCTGCTTGATATTACGAATCGTGCTCTTTGAAAGCTGTATCGCTGTAGGCACGTCCATTAAATCACTATGCATGAGCACAATGTCGGCGCTTTCCATCGCAACGTCTGTACCACTGCCAATGGCTATACCTATATCGGCCTGCGCGAGCGCGGGCGCGTCATTGATGCCGTCGCCAACCATGGCCACTTTTTTACCCTCGGCTTGAAGCTTCTTAACCTCGTTAGATTTATCCTGCGGCAAAACTTCTGACAGAACCCGCGTAATACCGACCTGTTTCGCGATAGCTTCAGCCGTGCGCCGATTGTCGCCCGTTATCATAGCCACCTCAATGCCCATTTCTGAAAGCTTCTTAATGGCTTTTGCGCTACTCTCTTTCACAACGTCCGCAACGGCGATAATGCCCGAAATCTTTCTGTCAACGGCAACAAACATGGGCGTTTTCCCCTCGCCTGCGAATGTGTCCGCGTCCGCTTGCAAATGCTCTATAGAAATGCCCTGTTCATTCATCAGCTTAATATTGCCCACAAGAATCTCGGCATTGTCAATTGTTACCCTAATGCCACGCCCCGTCAACGCTTCAAAGCCCGACACAGGGAACGTCGCGAGATTCTCTTTTTCTGCACCACGCACAATGGCTTCACCCAGCGGGTGTTCGCTGCCCTTTTCAGCCGAAGCCGTCAGTTGAAGAAGGCGCTGTCTGTCCATGTTATTAGCTGTCACTATGTCCGTGACCTCGGGTTTACCCTCGGTGATTGTGCCCGTTTTGTCGAATACTATGGTTTGGATCTTATGGGTGGTTTCAAGAGCCGCGCCGCCTTTTATAAGTATGCCGTTCTCAGCGCCCTTGCCCGTACCTACCATGATGGCCGTTGGTGTCGCAAGCCCCAATGCACATGGGCACGCGATAACGAGAACAGAGATGAAAATCGTGAGCGCAAACACAAAGTCCTTACCCGCCAACATCCAGCCGCCGAACGCGAGTACGGCGATGATGAATACAATCGGTACAAAATATCCCGACACAATGTCTGCCATTTGCGCAATCGGCGCTTTCGAGCTTTGCGCGTCTTCAACGAGCTTGATTATCTGCGCAAGTGCCGTATCAGAACCGACTTTTGTCGCCCTGAACCTTATCAGCCCGTTCTTGTTGATAGACGCGGCGTAAACCTTATCGCCCACCTTCTTGTCAACAGGCATACTCTCGCCCGTGAGCATTGCCTCGTCAATGGCTGTCACGCCCTCAACCACAACGCCGTCAACCGGAATTTTCGAGCCGGGTTTGACAAGAATGATGTCGTCAACGAGAACCTCTTCAATTGGTGTTTCAATCTCCGCGCCGTTCTTGATGACAATGGCGGTTTTGGGCGCAAGCCCCATGAGCTTCTTAATCGCGTCACTGGTTTTGCCCTTTGATACGGCTTCGAGCGATTTCCCCAATAGAATAAGCGTGATGATGACGCCTGATGTTTCAAAATATAGGTTCTCGGCGAACATGAAATGCCCTTGCATTATCTGCCACGTGCCGTAAAGGCTGTAAATCGCGGCGGCTGACGTGCCTATGGCTATCAAACTGTCCATATTGGGCGAGCGCAACCACAGCGCACGGAAGCCAACGAAATAGAAGCGATGCCCCGCTATCAAAATCGGTATAGTCAGAAAAATCTGTGTCAACGCGAAGTTCAGTGGGTAGTTCATCGGCTCAATAATCCCCGGAACCGGCAACTTCACACCCGGTATCATATGCCCCATAGCAATATAAAGAAGCGGCACGGTAAACACAGCCGCGACAATGAATTTCGTCCACAGTGTCTTGATTTCTTTTTCCTTACGGATTTTATCCTCATCTACGGAGTTTTTTGTTGCGACTTCTGCCCATTTGTAGCCCGCTTTTTCGACAGCTTGGCGCACTGCCGCCATGTTAGTCTTGCCGCCGTCCAGTTCACAGGTCAACCGCTCTGTCGCGAGATTCACCGACACGCTCTTTACACCCTCTAGCTTACCGACTGCCCTTTCAACGCGGGCCGAACAGGCGGCGCAGGTCATGCCAATGATTTTCAGCGTATGTGCCCCTTGCGGCACGATGGCTTCGGCCTTATACCCCGCCTTCTCTACGCTTTTCGTAATGTCATCAAGCGTGACCTTGCTATCGTCCGCTTCAACCGTCATTTTCTCTGTGGCAAGGTTGACGGACACAGACGTAACGCCGTCTACCTTCCCGACAACCCTTTCTATCCTTGAAGCACACGCGGCGCATGTCATGCCCGTGACTTTCAGTGTTTCACGCATCTAAGTTCCTCCAACCAATCTATCGTTTAACGCCGCAACAGCCGCCCTTACTTGGGAGGTTGTCAATCTGCTCTTGAATCTCTGCCACGTTATAATTACTTAAATCATCAACAACCGCAATTGTGCTGTCAATCATGCCCATCCAACAGCTATACGGGATGACCCCAGACTCATCAGGCGTAAACTCTATCACATTTTCGCCGATAATCAACTCTTTGGTAATCCCCAAATCTTCAATCACAATCTCGTTGTTACAACTGTTCAAATTTTCTTCGTCGGCATTGATTACCCATTTCACGGGTACACCCTTTTGAAGCGTAATCGCGGGGTAACTGTCGGGTTCAAGCTCTGTTATTATCTTCTGAACGCCGTCCTGTATCATGGCCGTTTGGCTCACTGTTGGGGCTTTCGCTACTCCCCCGCAGTTCATGAACTTGTTTGCGCCAAATGCCGTCACGCCGACTAAAACTATCGCCGCCGCGCATATTAAGTATATCACCAATCGCTTATTTTTCATAGCTTCCTCCGTCTTAATGACTTAATGACTTAATATCGATAGCAATTTCATGTTTTAACGACAGTTGACGAAGACACAATCACGAACGCTTCAACGTGTTGTGGCAAGGAAAAGTGTCGATTAAAACCGGAATTGCGCTAATCGACAACCGTTATACTGCTTCGAATCATGTTCATCCAACAGCTATACGGGATGACCCCTGTTTCTTCGGGTGTGAACTCGACAATATTATCGCCGGGCTTTAACGGCTTTTCAATACCGAATTTGGGTATCATAATAGCGTTATTACAGCCGTTAAGATTTTTGGCTTCGGCGTGAAGGTTGAATTTAACGGGTATGCCCTTCTTAACAGTGATTGCGGCGTATGACCTTGACGCTACTTCGATAGTCACCACTTGGTAACCATCCTCCATAATCGGTTCGAATCCTTCAACATTGCTCTGCTCCGTGCCAATGCCCAAAAACCCCGACATTGAAAGCCCTGTGTTGAACATCCCAACGCCTAGGATAATCACAAGAACGGCGCTCACAGCCATAATTTTCGCCGTGAATTTCTTCGAGAGTAACGAACTGACCGCGCCCAAGCCAAACATCAGCGGCATTGTACCCACACTGAACAAAAACATTGAAATCGCGCCCCGAATCGGGTCACCTGTTGACAGCGCGTAAAGTTGCATGGCCTGCAATGGGCCGCATGGCATAAGCCCGTTCAGAAGCCCGACAAACAGCGGGCTGTTGCTCTTACCCTGCAAATCTCCCGTCAGAAACTTAGGCATTCTCAAACTGAATCTCCGCAGAAACGGGAAAATATCTAGCATATTCAGCCCCATAATAACCATAAACACACCCGCGAACAGCGCCACAGCCCCGCGCATAATACCGTTGAAGCTGATGACCGAACCTATTGCGCCGACAATCGCGCCGATAATCGTATATGAAATCACGCGCCCGAGATTGTAGAGAAAACTCGGGCGAATGCGCTCGGCCTTGCTCTCACCCTTTACCCCGACACATTGTGACAGGCATATACCACCGCACATGCCCACGCAATGAACAGAAGTCATCAGACCGATTAGAAACAGCGCGGCATAACCCATGCCCACCTCGGCTTCGGGGAATTGATTGAAAATGTCAAGACCGCCGAAACGGCTGATGAGTATGTATGTGCCCAGTATGATAATAGCAATCACGGCAAGAAGCGGATAATTTACCTTTTCGCGCCCCGCGTCAACCACTTCATAACCCAGCGCAGAAATACTCTGCTTAACAGTTGACAAACTCACCTTGTTTTCATCAAAACTAATGTTCACCGTGCCATTTAGATAACTTGCGCTGACGCTTGTTATGCCATCAACGGCTTTGAGCTTTCTCTCAATCTTTCTCTCACAACCGCTACAGGTCATGCCTTTTACCGCTAATTGTTGCGCCGCCCCACTCTTAGTCATTTCCAATCACACACCCCCGAAAATTCAAACATACTTTTCGTTATTTTAATACGAAAATGTGTAGATTGTATGAAGAAACCCAAAATTTTACTTAGGCAAAACGACAGAAAACACACTGCCGCCCCCCAACTCGCTTTTAACGTCAATCGACCCGCCATGAGCCGCGACAACGGCCTTAACCACAGCCAACCCTATGCCCGAGCCACCCGTATCCCTCGTGCGTGATGTGTCTGTGCGGTAGAGGTGTTCAAAGATGTGCGGCAAATCTTCTTCGGCGATACCAACGCCGCTGTCAGATACGCATAAAACGGCGACGCCCTTGACCTCCCGCAAAGTAACCGCTACATCCCCTCCCCTATCGGTATACTTAACCGCATTTGAAATCAGATTAACAATAACACCGCTGATTTTGTCCCTGTCGGCGGCTACTATAATAGGAAGAGTTTCAATCGAAAACTTTATACTTTTCTCGTTTATGACCGCCTCGAATGTGCTCGCCACCTGTTTAACTAATACCCCAAGGTCAAAATTTTCTTTAGTAAGCTCTATATTCTCGCTCTCCAGCGCTATAACCCTGTCAAGCTGTGACACCATACGCGACAACCGCAAAATCTCTGAGCGGATGCTCTCAAGGCGTTCATGTGTCGGTTCGAAAACACCGTCCATGATGCCCTCGATATTCGACAAAATGGCAGCCAGTGGCGTTCTGAATTCATGCGCATAATCACCTGCCATGCGCTTTTTGAGGCTCTGTTGCGCTTCAAGCGTTGAAGCCAGCGCGTTCACGCTGTTAATCAAGCCCTGTATCTCGCGCGTGTTCGATTCAATGTCAATACGACAGCCGCAATCGCCCTGCTCAATACGGCGCGTCTTTTGTGTGACCTCCGTGATGGGCTTCGAAATGCGCACGGCCATTACATACCCCAACACAACGGCTACAATCAGAAATATGACGCCCGAATAAACAAACACCTTGTTTAGTATGTTGATGAATGTAATATCCGCTTCATCAAAATAATAGGGGCCGTAATACCCGAGCGTCACAGTGCCATAATTCTTGCCCCCGCTCGAAAGCGGGTACTTCTTCTCCGTATACTCGCCCTCAAAGCCGGGGTAGCGGCTCTGCATGGTCTGTTCCATTGCGTCAATCATGTCGTCACATTTCAAGTTGTCATAACAGCTCATACAGAATATCTCGTTACCGAACTTGTCGTTGACCATGAGGATAATACCCTCATTCAAGGCGTTTTGCCCCAACACAAGAAACGTGTCCTCAGTCAAATCAGTGCCCAACTCAAACTCTGTGAGCACTGCCTTAACATAGGACGCGTTCTTTTTCTCCTGCCTTTTGAGTATATAGTTACTGAAATTTCTTTCAAGCCGTGTATTCGAGATAATGAGCAACGACAAAACAAGCAACAGCGACAAAAAGGTATATGACAGAATCAGCCGCGACTTCAAACCCATTTTCATGTCAACGCCCCTCCGAATCTATAACCGACACCCCGTACAGTGAGTATATAAATCGGGTTTGACGTATCAGTTTCAATCTTGCCGCGCAGATTCTTTATGTGCGTGTCAATCGTGCGGTCGTAGCCGTCAAAGTCAGCGCCAAACACCAATTCAATCAATTCGTCGCGCGTGAACGTCTTGTTTGGGCGCTTCGCTAAAGCCGAAAACAGCTTAAACTCACTCTGCGTAAGATTCACGGGCAAACCCTGCTTCTTTACCGAATGCGCTTCAAAATCGGCTTCAAGGTCACCGCCGCCCCATGATATTGTACGAAACAGCGGCGAAACGCCATTACAACGCCGAAACAAGCTATTGACCCGCGCCACAAGTTCACGTGGGCTGAACGGCTTCGCAATATAATCGTCCGCACCCATGTTCAGCCCCTCAATCTTGTCGTCCTCGCCTGCCTTAGCCGTCAACATGATTATCGGCACCCTCGATTGATTGCGAATAAACCTACAGATTTCCTCACCCGACACAAACGGAAGCATGAGGTCGAGAATCACCATGTCGGGCTGTTCTGTGCCGAACAGCTCTAACGCCTGCTTACCGTCACGCGCCACCGATATTCTATACCCATCTCTACGCAAATAAGCCACAATCGCCTCGGCAATCATAGCTTCATCTTCCACAATCAAAATACATTGCTGACTCATGTGTTATTCAGCCTTCTCAAAAAATGCCTTCGCGTAACTGACTACTCCGTTCACAATGGGCGCGTTCGGGTTCAGCTTGACCGCCATAAAGTTCTCACTCGGCACATCAAACGGCGCGACAATGCCCAAATGTCGCGCTTCTATGTAGCCGAAACGCGAATAATATGCCGTATCACCCAAAACGATACTGTAGTTATAACCCAACCCCCGCGCAATCTCATGCCCACGCTTGACGAGTGTCGAACCTACCCCGCTTTTTTGGTGAGCGGGCGAAACAGCCAATGGCGCAAGCGCAAGTTGTGTTGTTCCGCCGACATCAACCTTCGTAAACATTATATGCCCCACTATCTCGCCGCCCAGTTCAGCCACAAGGCTCAACTCAGGCACATACGCGTTTGAATCGCGCAAACGCCCCACTAGGTTATGTTCATCACCGTCAGCGTGAGCGGCTGTCTTGAACGCCTCGTAAACCACACACTTGATGTGCTCACGGTCGCCCGCCGACTCTTGACGGACGTTAATGTGTTGGTGTGTGGCGTGAGCGCCCGTATGCCCAAAGCCGCCACTGCCGCGTGTTGTTTCGGTCATCTCGTCATGCGAAATCTCTGTCAGTTCTGCTTGAATAACGGGCGCAATCACCATCTGCGCGATTCGCTCTCCATGATTTACAACAAATTCCTTATCCCCCAAGTTAATCAGAATCACGCGAACCTCACCGCGATAGTCTGAATCAACCGTCCCGGGCGCGTTCAGTGTCGTTATTCCATATTTTGCCGCGAGCCCACTACGTGGGCGCACTTGTCCCTCATACCCATTGGGTATCTCGAAAACAAAGCCCGTAGAAATCATTGAACGCCCTCCCGGTTTCAGCGTCACAGGCTCACTCAAACAAGCGGGCAAGTCGAACCCCGCACTGCCCGCCGTCATATAGCGCGGGAGCGGCAAATCCGAATTCCCGCCCGCCCGCGCAATCTTTATCTGTATGTGGTTCATGTTATCCCCTTAAAATGCCGTAATACTCGCTCAAATCATTCTCCCACTGCCCAATCGTGCAAAGGCTCACGTTTTCGGCGCGGAAAATGTTCTTAACCATTTCATTTATACTGTCAATCGTTATACTCTCGACCTTCTCGACTTGCTCATCCTCTGACAGAATGCGGTTCAACAGCAACACCGAACGCCCAACCGCGCCCATTCTGCCCGAGGTGCTCTCCTGCCCCATAAGGTAATTCGCCTTGATTTGCTCTTTG
>CAZOVK010000090.1:0-8145 GCA_964583165.1 uncultured Defluviitaleaceae bacterium
AATAATGTACACTGGCAACAAGTTGGAGGTTCTCTTCCTAACAACGTAAAATTCCATGACGGTCAACCGCTTACATCTGATGATGTGAAGTTTACGTTTGATGAGATTTTGAAACAAGGCGGCAACGCTGTCGCCGCGTTGGCTTCGATAGAAGAAATCACCACCCCCGACCCAACGACTGTTGTGTTCAGACTCGCCGGCATTGATTCGGGCTTCCTCGGTAATCTCGCCTACAACGGCACATTCATTCTCCCGCGCCACATCTATGAAGGCAAAGACTGGATTCTTGAAGACTCCAACATGTTGCCTGTTGGCAGTGGCCCGTTCAAGTGGGGCGACTGGCAAAAGGGTTCTCGCATAACGCTTATCAAAAACGAAAACTTCTACCTCGGCCCCGACTATCCGTATCTCGACAAGGTTGTGTTCTCCTATATCGCCGACTCAAACACGGCTGTTCAGAGTTTTTACAATGGCGAACTCGACGTCCTCGGCATAATCCCGCCTGCGTCTGAAACAGAGAGATTCCTCAGCGACCCGAACATCACGGCGCAAAAGATTATCTACCCGTCACGCTTCTATATCGGCTTCAACTTCGCCGACCCTGTAATGGCTGACCATAACTTCCGCATGGCAATCGCTTATGCGACAGATTCTGACGACATGATTAACAAGGCGTTAAAGAATATCGGCATGAAGGCTGAATATTACCTGTCGCCGCTCTATGACTGGGCTGTGAACAAGGATGAATCAGCGCGCATACCCGCGTTCAACATCGAAAAAGCCAAGGAATACATGGCGAAAACAGGGCTTACACCCGACGCAAACGGCGTATATCTGACTGTCGACGTTGACACATACAACTACGAGCCGTTCCCCGATTTGGCGCAGGTTATGAAAAACCAGCTTGCCAAGGTTGGTATCAACGTAAACATCAACATGCTTGAATATGCGGCGTGGGATGAAAAAGTCGCTGTGAACAAGGACTATACAATGACGCTTACGGGCGGTTATCAAGGTCCTGAAGCCAGCGCCCTCGGTATGCGCATCATCACGGACGCACCGCTGAACTTCTTAAACTACTCGAACCCCAAACTTGACACACTCTGGGATGAGGGCGGCAAGCTCCCGACTTTTGAGCAACGCGCGCCTAAGTATAAAGAAGCGCAACAGATTCTGGCTGACGACGTGCCTATGGTCATCATTTCTGAATGGCTCGGTTATATCCCCTACCAAAGCTACATCGAAGGGCACCCGGCTGACCCGGCCGTCGTTGACAAAACAGCCTTCGCCGAATTTACCTATATGTGGATAAACAAATGAGCCACGATAAAATAGAAGAAATCCTCGCGCGTGTACCGAACTATGACAGTTTCTACACGACAGACGAGTTGGATAACGCGGCGGCTGAGCTCGCCGCGTTATATCCGCAGATAGTTTCGGTATCAGAGGTTGGCATAAGCCGCGCGGGACATTCAATAAAAATGGTAAAACTCGGCAACGGCGGCAAAAACGCCCTACTCTTCGCCTGCCCTCACCCGAACGAACCCATTGGCGCCATGACGCTGGTCACATTGGCGCGAATACTCGCCAAAGATTCGATTTTGCTTGCGTCAACAAACATGACTTTCTACATGATTTTCTGCATTGACCCAGACGGCACGAAGCTTAACGAAAACTGGTTCAAAGGTCCGTTCACGCTGGAAAACTACATCCGTGGCTTCTACAGACCACCCGGTTCGGCGCAAGTCGAGTGGACTTTCCCGATTAACTACAAGGGCTTGAAATTCGACAGCCCGATACCCGAAACACGCGCTTTGATGAAACTCATTAAAGAAATCAAACCCGAGTTTATGTTCTCGCTTCATAACTGCGCGTTCGGTGGCGCGTTCTGGTATTCGACAGATTCTGACCCCGCTCTCTGTGAAGCCCTCGAAAACGCGGCGGTTCGCCAGAATATCCCCTTACACATGGGCGAACCCGAAGCGAATTATATCGAGAAATACAGCTTATCTGTGTTCAGTATGTTAAGCATGAAGGCCTACATAGACGCTATCGAGCGCGAAACGGGCAAACTACCGTCTCTCGGCAATTCGGGCACCTGTAGCGCTGACTATGTAAGCGAAGTATGTGAATGCTTGGCGCTCATGGCTGAACTGCCCTACTTCTATGACGAAAGTATCGGTGACTCAAGCCTATCCGATATGCCGAGACGAAAGGCATTAGAGATTGACGCTCATTTTATACGCGAACATCTCGAAAACCTCCACGCCCTCTACAGCCGTGTTTCAGAATTCATGTCAAACGATGACCCATTCGCGGGCTTCGTCAAAGACTGGGTAAACGCCCGTGACGCAATAACAAGCGAACGCCAAAAAGCCGCCGCTGATACACCTATACACATCATGGCGACAGTTTCTGAAGTTTTCGACAACACCGTCCTAAAACGCATCTTCGAGAACTTGAACCTTGCGCTACTGATTCGCGCCTGCGACTTAGAGATACAACGCGGCAACGGCGACAAGGCGATTCTCGAATCCGTCATTGCCAAAGCAGATGTTCTGCTCAAAGAGGGCATCACCTACCTAGAAGCCAACACAAACTACAAAGTCATACCCATTCAAAAACTCGTCCGCATACAGATTGAAAGCGCGTTCGCGGCAATAAACAAGCTATGACAGAGGGGCGCGTACTACCCATTATCGTAAGGTTTTCACTCCCCATACTGCTTGCGAACATCTTTCAACAGCTTTACACAGTCGTTGACGGCATTGTTGTCGGCAAAAACATCAGCCCCCAAGCCCTTGCGGCTGTGGGGGCCGGTTTTCCCGTGACCTATATGCTCACATCCGTGTTTCTGGGGCTGGGGCTGGGCGCGTCTGTTTTAATCGCCCAGAATTATGGCAACAGCGACCTAGACAACGTTAGGCGTGTGGCGAAAACCATGAATGCGTTCCTGCTCATTGTGTCACTACCGCTGACAATCCTTGGCATTGTCAGCGCCGGCGCATTCTTGAACCTCTTAAATGTGCCCGAAGACATTTTCAGTGACGCGAAACTCTACATGGTCGTGTATTATCTCGGGCTTCTGCCTCAATTCGGCTACAACGTGAACGCCAGTGTCCTACAGGGTATCGGCGACAGTAAATCGCCCCTTAACATCCTCATCATCTCCAGTATCTTACATATCGCGCTTGCGTTCCTGTTCGTTGTTGTCATACCGTGGGGCGTGGCGGGTGTCGCGTTCTCGACAGTCTTTTCACAACTCGTAAGTTGGGTTCTAAGCATAATCGTAATCAAGCGTAAATACAATGAAATCGCCGTGCCCACGTTCTCGCTAAAGATTGACAGACACTCGTTCGTTCAAGTCCTCAAAGTAGGCCTACCCATCGGCTTCCAAAATGCCCTTTTCTCTGTGGGCATGATGGTCATGCAACCGCTTATCAACTCATACGGCTATGTGTTCATTGCGGGTTATAACGCCGCAATCAAGGTAGACGGCTTCGTGTTCATACCCGTGACAAGTTTGGCGGCGGCTGTCACAACCTTCGTAGGGCAAAACATAGGCGCGAAAAAGCTTGACCGTGTAAAAGAGGGCTTTCGTGCGACAATGTGGCTTGCTATGGGGCTTTGCGTGCTGATGTGCGCTATTGTCATACCCCTTAGGTCACAACTGATGTATCTGTTCACAGACCAAAGCGCCGTTGTGTCCGCGGGGAACGAATACCTAATACGCGTCATACCTTTGTACTTTCTATCGACCATTCAGTTCATGTATGTAGGTGTTTTGCGCGGCGCCGGTCAATCACTTGTGCCGACAATCGCGACAATGTTGAGCCTCTGGCTCGCACGGGTACCCGCCGCTTTTCTGCTCTCATCATGGTTCGGCGCGGCAAATATGCACTGGTGTTATCCAATCGGTTGGGTTTTAGGGCTCGCCATCTTAATCCCCTACTACTACTTAGGCAAGTGGAAGCGCGGAATAGCAACATAAAAAGGCGGTCAATTGACCGCCTTTCCCTATTCGCCGCTCTCTACAGTGATAACGCCGTCAAAGTTACTTGCGCTGACGTTGATAATACTGAACTTTAGCTTGCCTTTGTTGAATCTGGTTAAACTAAACGTCTGTTTACCCTGCTCAATCGTTTCTTCCAAAATCTCATTACCTTGCGTAATTCTCAGTTTCACAGTTCCATCACATTCTATAGCTTCGACAGTTACTGAAACGGGTTTTTTGGTTGCGTTGAATGTTTTCTTACATTCATAACCCTTTGTCGCCTCATTGTAACTAAGTCGCCACGTATCCCCTGAAGAAACTTCCGCGACATACTGCGCGCTACCGCTCAAATTGCCTGAATAATACGACATACTTCTGTTTAACGTAAAACCATCAGCCGAAAACACCGAAACTAGCATGATACCAAGACAACCAAACGCAAGCAAAATACTGATAATACAACCCGCCAACAACCCCCTGTTCGGCTTAACCATCACAGTCACCGGGTTGACCTGCGACCCACAATTCGGGCAGAACCGTGAATGCGCATCATTGAACGCCCCACAGTTAGCGCACTGCTTGCGCGTCTGCTTTCTACCAACAATCAGGTATAGAATCAACCCGATGAGATTTCCGCTTACAATAACCAGAAGCGTCCATAACCCCGCCGATAGGCCGCGCTGTTTCGCGTCCTTATAAACCCACATGCCCAAAAACACCATAGACGCGAGCATAAGCCCGACCGAAATGAACATATAAACTAAAATACTAGTTGTCATTTATTATCCCCTCTCTGTTTTCACGGCTACTTAACAAATAAACCGCTCCGATTAGCCCACCCACGCACACATAACATATTGAACCAACAAGCGCAATACTCTGAAAATCGAATATAAACGCCATAATCGCGAGAAATGCAAGACTAATCAAGATATACGCCACCTGTATACAAATGAGCGCAATATTCATACGGCGTTCGCGCCTCTCTTCTGCCTTTCGTATCGTGTCAACTTTCAAAACACCGCTAACCTTATGTCTCTCGGCAAATTGAGCCTTCAATGCTTGTTCCAGACGTTCGTCATTCATAGCCCAATGCCTCCATCTCTGTCTTAATTCTCTGTTTAGCTTCGTGCAAATGCCGTTTAATCGTGCCCTCGGGCTTATTAAGTATGTCAGCAATCTCTGCAATCTTCATATTCTCTGAATAGAATAAAATAATCGGCACGCGGTACTTCTCGTCCAAACTGTTGATTGCACGGCGCAACACATCACTCTCAAACCCAGCAATAACGCCCCCCTCAATATCGACGCTGCTATCAGCAACAGCCGCCACTTCATCAGAATTCGTATCGAATAACCTGAACAACCGCCATTGCCGCGCCCTCTTTTGAGTTACATTCTTCCAAAGGTTAATAGCTATAGAAATGAGGTAACTCTTGGGATTCCTATTAGAATCGATTTTGTGGGCGTTCTCAATGGCTTTAAGGAAGGTCTGCTGAAATAAGTCCTCGCCGTCTGCCCTATTCTTCGCGAGATACACGCAAAAACTCAAAACCGCGTCGCCATATTCATTGATTAAGGCATTAATTTCGACCGTTTCCACTCATATATCACCAACTCCCCTTGATATATATTGTCACCTACATCAAAAAGGTTCGGCAAAAAATCAAAATAATAACCGCCCCCATCAGGAGCGGTCACTCTCACTGGCTATTTTCATGTTCAGCATATCATACATTTCCATATACTGCGAATCCATTTTGACAATCTCGGCTATCACAGAACTGTGCGTAATAACCAAAACTCTTGCAAACGCCGTGTCACCAATCTTGTCATAAAGCCGCCCGGCACTGTAGGTCCCTTGGTACACCGTATTCGTACTGTTCGCTACATACCCAATCTTCCCAATTACAGGTAATTCTACAAGTATGGCTTCGCTGTCATAGTTATTCGCTTTATCCTTAACCAGCCTAACCGTCCTACCGATTTCAAACGGTTTCTTGCCATAATAATGCGAAAGCCCCACAATCGTAATCAAAACCGTGTCACTCATGCGCTTCGCCCCCAATTTACCATATTATATCACTATCCAACCTCACATTCAACAAAAAAACAGCCGCGGGGGGTGCCGCGGCCGCCTTTGTTATGTAAGCTATGGGGAGTATTTTCAAGACCTCTTAGACCTTCTTTACACCAGTTGTGGTCATGTACTTCTCCTTCGTCGCCAAACCGCCGCGGATATGCCGCTCTGACTTGTTGACCTCAAGCACGCGCCGTGCCTCTCGGGCGAGCTTAGGGTTTATCTTTGCAAGACGTTCGGTTACGTCCTTATGTACCGTAGATTTACTTATGCCAAATCGCCTGGCTGTTTCTCTGACTGTCGCGGATTCGGTAATTATGAAGTTCGCAACCTCGATGGCTCTTTCCTCTATATAGTCCTTCAAGAAATTGCCCTCCCCTTCATATCGTTCTGTAATATATATGAAGGGCACTAGCTTGTTATGAAAAAAAGCGCAAATTAGGGCTTTTCCACGTTATTATTGATGTTTTGTATGTGTTATTTTTCAGTAGCTTGTCTTTAGCTAATATTGTGAATTATTTATCAAACGTATTGCATACGAATATACTCCTCGCAATAAATCAACCGTATTTTTCAAAAGTGAAATATTCTTAACCACAACCATTCATCGTATAAACAAAAACACTATGCCCACCATCCTAAGAGTTCACGAGTTCAATAGCTCATATAAGCATAATCTATCCTCCCAACGATAGCAGCTCATTCATAATATAGGGGAATGACAACACTACCTGTAAGGCAATAGATAGAATCAATAACGCAGTCAAGGCGCTTAATACTATTATAATAACCATCAGCACAAGCGACGCGCCGAAATCAACCGCATAGTTATAGCCTTCGCCCGCTAGCGATGTGTAGTATATGTATGTAGTCATCGTTGAACCCGTGTTTCGAAATGCCGATTGCCAGTTATGCGGCAAGTACCACGGTTGGACACCTGTCATTCTCAAAGTACCGCCAAGCGCAATCCAAACAATAGTCGTATCGCTCACAATGAGCCCCATGCCAAGGATTACGCCCATGACAAGCGCCTTTGTGGCTGAACGCAAACCACTTGAGACACCGTGCGCCATTTAGTCGCGCTGAGAGTGAAAGAACCTTCTGCGTATGACTTTGGCACGGCTTTTAGGGCTTCTTCCATAGATTAAAGCATAAACGGCAGAATCATTATCACCATAGCAGTGCCCGATACAAAGAAACTCTTCCCATATGCGCACGATACGCCCTCCACGCCCTCAACAGGGGTTGATAAAAACGTCAAAAACGGCAATATAAAGAAAGACAGCGCGAAGAGTGCGATAACAACCGTAGGTACGCCCTACAGTATCCATTGCAAAGCGTATGGAGCTTGTAAACATGCCTTTTTTGAATAAAAGCATAAATAGATAATCGTGTCAACGAAAACGGGAACGCAATGACTATGCCAATAATCGTCAGTATCATCGTTCCGATTAGCAGCGTTAAAATCCCTCCCACTTCTGTATCCATCACCGATGGATTAGGTTCGTTAATAAGAAAATCTAATGAAATAGCCCACGTGCCTTGATAGGCGACAGTAAAGATAATAAACAAGCACACACATACAACAATGGCAATGGAAAGCCATGAATATATAAGGCCCGAGTATATCGCAAGCTTTCTGTCGTTCGCTTTAGTCGTCATAGCCGGCTTTTCTCCTCATTCGTTTTTAAATATGACGAGCAGCAACAGACAGAACCACACCGAACAGAAGCAGAATCACATCACATGTGAAAAATGCGCTTTCAACCCCGTGAACATTCATAGCCTTGAGTGGCATCCAAAGAATGTGCTGTGAAATATCACAGTCAAATTGAGTTTCAATCCATGCCCCCGCGTGGGGGGCAACAGAATTGCTGGGTTTTAGCCGTTAACAAGGGTGTTGTTTCAATCCATGCCCCCGCGTGGGGGGCAACAATGAGGGGCAAAATCAGTTATTCTTGGGGGGATAGTTTCAATCCATGCCCCCGCGTGGAGGGCAATCAACACCACCCGCTCAGCGGGTGGTTTGCTATCCGCCTATAAGGCGTCTGGTACTGGCAGCGCCTGAGGG
>CAZOVK010000091.1:0-1348 GCA_964583165.1 uncultured Defluviitaleaceae bacterium
CAGAAATCGCGAATTACGAAAACTGTCAGATTCGTGACGGTGTGGCTATGGTACGTTTCATGAAATGGCTCAAAGAAACAGCTGTCAAGCCTGACGCTGAAATCTATGAGTCTGATATTCATGAAAAGGTTGACAGTTTCCGCCAAATGGGCGAAAACTACCACGGCCCCAGCTTTAACACCATAGCCGCGTATATGGCAAACGCCGCGATGATGCATTATAGCCCTCAACCGGGCGCTTGCGCACAGGTTGTCGCGGGTGGCTCTCTACTCGTTGACACAGGTGGTCAATACCTAGACGGCACAACCGATACTACCCGCACGTACATGCTCGGTGACGTTTGTCAAGAGCTTAAACGCGACTTCACTCTCGTGCTAAAATCACATATCGCAATGGCACGCGCAAAATTCCTTTACGGCGCAACAGGCCGCCACTTAGACGTTATCGCGCGCCAACCTGTCTGGGAGTTGGGCATTGATTACAAATGCGGCACGGGTCACGGTATCGGTTTCATGCTCGCCGTCCACGAAGGGCCTGTTCGCCTTGCCAAAGACGGTCAAGACGTCGCGATTGAAAAGGGTATGATGCTCACGAACGAACCCGGTATATACAAAGAGGGCGTTTGGGGCATCCGTACAGAAAACATCATACTCGCAACAGACTACATGAAAACACCGGACGGCACGTTTATGCAGTTCGCTACAGTGAGTTACAACCCGATAGACATTGACGGCATTCTACCCGAAATGCTTACGGCCGACGAAAAACTGTGGATAAACGAGTACCACAAGACTGTCTACGCTAAGTTATCGCCGTGCTTGAACGAGGAAGAAAGAAGCTTCCTTGCGCGATATACACGGGAAATTTAGAGAGCTTCCGGCTTGTCAAAGCATGAATTTTGTTGTTTACAATACGAGTATATTATGATAGAATGTGATTAGATTAAAAGAGAGAGTGATGGTTGCGTCCACCTCTCCCTCAGTACACGACCGCTTAAAGGGCGGTTAGGTTGGCATTTATTTCTAAACTGCAGAAATAGCCGCACACCTAAGGCACGGGGCGGCTATTTTATTGCCAACTGTATTATAAATACTATCAACGTTATCAGCGAGCACAAGAATGTACCCCCTGTAAACAACAGAATCAGTATTTTATATGTCTTAGTCATGGCCTTCACCTCCGTTCTAAGGAGGCTCAACCTTTGCCGCTCTTTTGCGCCTGTGCATAATGATTATAGCACAACATGGCTGTTTATGTCAAAAGATTAAACTCATTAAGAGATTTTTGATTTCAATGTTTACAACGTGAGTATAATGTGGTACAATGTGATTAGATTAAAAGAGAGAGT
>CAZOVK010000091.1:1448-7818 GCA_964583165.1 uncultured Defluviitaleaceae bacterium
TTTCACCTCCGTTCATAAGGAGGCTCAACCATTGCCGCTCTTTTGCGCCTGTGCATAATGATTATAGCACAAATTGGCATTTTATGTCAAACGATTAAACGCATTAAGAGATTTTTGATTTCGATGTTTACAACGTGAGTATAATGTGGTACAATGTGATTAGATTAAAAGAGAGAGTGATGGGTGGCACCATCCCTCCCTCAGTACACGACCGCTTAAAAGGCGGTTAGGTTGGCTTTTATTTCTAAACTACAGAAATAGCCGCGCACCTATGGCGAGTGGGGCGGCTATTTTATTGCTACTTGTATTATGAATACTATCAGCGTTATCAGCGAGCACAAGAATGTACCCCCTGTAAACAACAGAATCAGTATTTTATACGTCTTAGTCATGGCTTTCACCTCCGTTCATAAGGAGGCTCAACCATTGCCGCTCTTTTGCGCCTGTGCACAACGAGTATATCACAATATGGCAATTTATGTCAACCGACTAAATAGGAATAATACCGCATGTTGAATAATAGTTTGAACAAGCAATGGATTTAGGAGGGGTTGTTTTGTCACACGCAGTAATAGACTTTTTATCACGCTTTGGGCTGAATAGCGGGTTAATTGTTTTCATTATCTCATGTTTGCCGCTGCTGGAGCTTCGTTTGGGGCTTGTCGCGGCGGCGATTTTGAAGGTACCGTTTTGGGAAGCGGCCGTCATTTGCTACATAGGGAATATCTTGCCCATACCTTTTATCTTGCTGTTTATTAAACAGATTTTCAAACTCATGCGCCGATTCGGGATTTTCCCGAGGCTTGTGGATTGGCTGGAAGCACGCGCCGATAAAAAGGGCGCCGGTGTTGTTGACAAGAAATATATGGGATTGTTTTTGTTTGTGGCACTGCCGATACCGGGAACGGGCGCTTGGATGGGCGCTCTCATAGCGTCACTGTTGAATATGGACGTGAAGCGCACGTTTTTAACGATTGCGGCGGGTGTTTTGTGCTGTGAAGTTATCATGCTGACGCTGACATACTTTATACCGGGCATGTTCGGATTTTAGTATTTTCTTAATATTTGAGTGAAACAATATGCTTATCTATAGCGTTTATTGTTATATGGTGAAGTTTGCTCGGAGGTGAGGATGGGAAATATTGTCGTAGAACTGAAGAATGTTTCAAAGATTTACAAGATGGGCGATGAACGTATTGTCGCGCTCAATGACATCAATCTTTCGTTTGAGCAGGGCAAGATTTATTGCCTTCTTGGCGTGTCTGGCTCAGGAAAGAGCACGATGTTGAACCTAATAGCCGGTCTGGAGAAACCGACTAAAGGGCAGATAATTTTTAACGGCGAACACATGGAGAAGCTCAGCGAAAAGAAGCTTGCGCTGTTTAGACAACGCTACATAGGGTTTGTATTTCAACAATACAATCTCTTGCCGACGCTGACGGCTTTAGAGAACGTGAGTTTGCCTTTGATATTCAAGAAAGTGGGCTTTAAGAAGCGCAAGGAGCAGGCAAAATTGATGTTAAAGGCAGTTGGCTTAGAGAATCGCTCCAAACACAAGCCAAACCAGATGTCGGGTGGTCAACAACAGCGCGTATCGATAGCGCGTGCGTTCGTGAACAACCCGAGCGTCGTGTTTGCAGACGAGCCGACAGGGAATCTCGATACCAAAACGACATACGACATGATGGGTCTGATTATCAGTATTGCGCGTGAACACAATCAAACGCTTATAATCGTCACGCACAACCTTGAACTGGCCGCATACGCTGACCAAATCATTCATATCAGGGACGGTATGGTCGAAAAGGTCGAAGAGAATGAGGCGCTTGCGCCCTATCACCATTTAGAGGCCGCAAAGCCAAAAGATGCAGAGATAGCCGAAGAAGCGGTTGCTACAGAATCAACGAGCGAAACAGAATCTGTATAGTTTCTATAAGAGGAGTGGGGTATGAACAAACTGTTCCAAAATGTGAAGAAGTATATAGCTTTAGTGGCAGTGACGTTGTTGGTTTTTGCCACCGGCACAGTCGTAGATTCAACTAAGGTTATAGCGGCGGATGCACCTGATTTGAAGATATATGGTGGTACTTTGAGTGACATAAAGGCAAATGATGGCGGCACGGTGGGTTTTGCAGTTAAGAATTATTCATCAATAGATGCAATAAATGTCAATATCGATGCCACAAGCTCAACTTTGTCAAATGTATCAGCGCAAGGCATGACCATCATAACGGGAAATGGCGAAAACACGATTGTTTTGTCTTATACCGCACCTAGCGGTTCAGCCCAGCATAACGTAAAACTCGATTTAACATATGAGTATCTGGACGGCACTGAAACTAAATATGGTTCAACCATCCTTAACGTTACCCTCCGCGCAATAGACGAAGGCGGCAGCACATCAACACCCACAGGCTCACCGACTTTTACGCTAACAAGCCCGTCAACCTTCGTACCCGTCAAGGCTGGTGAGAGCGTTGACGTGAATGTTACGATTAAGAACAGCGGCACGGCTTCTGCCAATTCGATAACATTGACAGGCGAGTTAGACGCCAACTTCTCGGTGTCCTTCTTAAACAACTCGAACGATATGGGCAATCTTTACTCCAAAGCAAGCAAGGACGCGAAGGTTCGCGTGACAGTGCCCAAGGATGTTAAAGCGGGACCATATTTAGTCAAGCTGAACGTCAATTATCAAGACGCTCAAAAGGTGCAGAAGACCGCCACCGTGTCGTTTTACATTCGCGTGGCTGTATCTGACACAGAAACCGAACGCCCGTTTATCGTTATCCGTGACTTCAACGCGCCCACCGGGCTTATCGCTGGTAATGCGTTTGATATTTCAACGGTTATAGAAAACACGGCGGCTGTCAACGCAAGTAATCTAACGATTGTGGCTACACTTGACCCCGCTTTGTCGTTCTATAACGCTTCGGGTTCTGTATATCACGCCACCCTCGACAGCAAAGCCGCGAAGGATTTGACTTTCAAACTTACGAGCAATGAGAAAACAGCCACGGGTTCTTACCCTGTTAAGCTAGCCGCCACATATTATGACAAAGACGGCAAGGAGTATAAATCAGACTACACTTTCTATGTTAACGTCACTAAAAAGCCGAGCGCAACAGGTGATGACATCGAACGCGCCTACCTCGTAGCCACAGCTCCGAACCCCGGCGGCACACACCTACCGGGTAAGGACTTCACGGTAAGCTTCACACTCTGGAATGACGGCGTTTTGGCCGCAAAACAGATTAAGGTTACAGCCGTCGGCGGTGACGCTGTTGTACCTAAGTCAGCTAATATTCAGCAACTTGCAACCCTTGAACCGGGCACGAACAAGGTTTTTACATTCACATTCGCCGCAACCAGCGCCGCCAAAACCCAGAACTACCCGATTGGTTTCACGGTAGAATATGATACAGGCGCAAAAGACGACAAGGACGCGAAAATCATGGATACATTCACTCAATATGTGGGCGCGAATGTATCTAACCCCGAAGAGGACAAGAAGGACGAAGAAACCAGCAAGTCAATACCGAAAATCATTGTCAGCCGCTACAAGATTGAGCCTGAACTCGTTCAAGCTGGTAGCACGTTTGACATGAACATCGACTTTCAAAACACGCATATCGACAAAACAATCAAGAATATTCGCGTATCATGGTCGGTTATCGGTACTGAAACCGTCAAGGGTAATGTTTTCACGCCATTTGACTCCAGTAACATGTTCTATATCGACAGCATGGGGCCGAAAGAGGTTCTGAACAAGGTTCTTACAATGAACTGTGTACCCGACGCGCTCCCGAAAAACTATATTGTGACGTTTGAGCTGGAGTATGAGGACGAATCAGATACACAATACACCTCTAAGGTTGAGGTCGGCGTGAATGTCAAACAGGTTGCGAAATTCGATATAGGTGACATCAACGCGAACCCAACAACACTGTCTGTAGGCGATATGATGTACATCAACTTCAATATCCAAAACACAGGCAAGGTCACGCTCAATAACCTAAAGGTCAAACTCGTTTCTGACGCGCTCGATACGAATGGTACAGAGATTATCTACGGTAACTTCCAGTCTGGCAGTTATGACTATTATGACGCTTCCGCTACGGCCATCAACC
This sequence comes from uncultured Defluviitaleaceae bacterium, assembly GCA_964583165.1. Classification (GTDB taxonomy): domain Bacteria; phylum Bacillota; class Clostridia; order Lachnospirales; family WRAX01; genus CAZOVK01. Next base: position 5,579 of record CAZOVK010000091.1, read on the forward strand.
CGGGTGATGCGCAGACAGTAACCGTGGTCGCGACATTTGACACAGACACGGGCGAAACAATGGAAGTCACTAAGGACTTTGAAATCAACGTCATGGAAGGCATGATGGGCGGCGATATGAACGCGGGCTTCCCGGGCGATAAGTTCCCGATGGACCCTGGCATGGGTATGCCTATGGAACAACCGAGCCTGTTCACTAACTGGATTTTCTGGGTGGCTGTCGGTGCCGGTGTGCTCGTTATCGGCGGCGTGGTCACATTCATAGTTATTAAGGTCAGAAAAAAGAAGGGTATGAATCTGGGTGAGTAATCTGGATTGCCTGTTAATGGCGTTAAAAAACCTCTTCAAGCGCAAGGTGCGCACATTTCTGACGGTTCTGGGCGTTGTAATCGGCACGGCGGCTATCATTATCATGGTAAGCCTAGGTATAGGCGTTAATCTGGGCTTTGAGCAACAGATGAAACAAATGGGTGACGTGACGCTGATTCGTATTTATAACTGGGAGGGCTATTACGGCGGCGGAAAAGGCGCGCCCACTCTCGATGACGAATTTATACGCAACATTCAAAAGGATGAAGGCGTTGAAGTCGCCACGCCTGTTGTCGAAATCTATATCAAGGCTGTGTCGGGACGCTACTCGACACAGCTACAGATACGCGGTATGAAGCCCGAGGCACTCGGTTATCTGGGTTTCATACCCGCCGAAGGGCGTTCACTAGAAGCCGATGATGAGTATGAAGTCGTTTTCGGCGCGGACGTACCTTACAACTTCCAAAGCTCACGAAGCCGCAATATGTTCTTCTGGGGGCAAGCGCCCGACCCCGACAGAAAGGCTAAAGTGAACGTACTTAAAGACCGTATACAAATCTCACCCGACTGGAATTTCGGTGAGCCAAACTATACACCCGACCCAAGCATGAAGCCATTCAAGCCCATCAACATCAAGGGCGTGGGCATTCTTCAGCGCAACGAGAACAACTATGAATCTGTGTACTACAGCTTCATGAACCTCGACACAGTGCTGAAACTCCAGCGCGAAATCAATAAATGGCAACAGGGCTCGGGCTGGCGGCCGCAAAAGACCTATGGCTATGAACAAGCCATTGTAAAGTGTACGTCGATTGAAGAAGTCGAACGCGTTCTGGCAGTCATTAAGGGTTACGGCTTCCAGAACACAAGCACGCCGATTGAGTATATAAAGAGCTTTCAAGAGATGACAGCAAGCCTTCAAGCGCTCCTCGGCGCAATCGGCGGCGTAAGCCTTTTCGTTGCGGCTATCGGTATCACGAACACTATGATAATGTCGATTTACGAACGTACGCGCGAAATCGGCGTTATGAAGGTCATAGGCGCGGCGCTCAAGGACATTCAGAAGCTCTTCCTTATTGAAGCGGCTTTGATTGGCTTATTGGGCGGGATATTCGGCATAGGCTTGTCATTCCTTGTGTCATATATCCTTAACAATGTAGGTATTTCATTTTTCTCAATGCTAGTCAGCAGTATGGGGGGCTCTGATATCAGTGTCATACCGATGTGGCTGGCGCTGGGCGGCTTGGGTTTCGCGGCGGCTATCGGGCTTGTGTCGGGTTACCTGCCCGCAAGACGCGCCATGAAGCTGTCGGCATTGTCAGCTATACGCGCCGAATAAACGCATTGACATGTGTAATCGGTGTGATATAATAGAGAGAGTAGAGGAACTCTCCCTGTGGGTTATCCGACTTAGGTCGGCTGATTACTTCACTTACTGAGAAATAGCCGCCCACTATTTGAACATGCTGGGGCGGCTATTTCTTCTTTTCACTGTTTTGATTGTTCATCATCATAAAGGTATGACTAAAAAATAGCTATGCGTTCCGAATAAATGCCTTGACATGTGTAATCGTCGTGATATAATAAAAACAGAGAGAGTAGCGGAACTCTCCCTGTGGGTTATCCGACTTAGGTCGGCTGATTCCTTCACTTAGTTAGAAATAGCCGCCCACTTTTGAAGATGCTGGGGCGGCTATTTTTTCTTTTCGCTGTTTTGGTTGTTCATCATCATGATGGTTATGACTAACATGATGATACCGATGATTGATGAGGCACAAACACTCAACGTCGTCAGTATCAACATGATAACCTCAAAAACGGTGATTTCCATAATTCTCACCCCCTCCCGCGTATGCCTTGGCAAAACACAGAGGGAAGGAATCAGCGAGGCACGCCCCATGCCGAATAACTTGGTTATATATTAGCATGATT
>CAZOVK010000092.1:0-7774 GCA_964583165.1 uncultured Defluviitaleaceae bacterium
AGCCTTGGGTTGGATATAGGTTCAACCACCGTCAAACTGGCCGTCATGGACGCTCAAAACAACGTTCTTTTCTGGCGTTATGGTCGGCATTTCTCAAATATCGCGGGCACGCTTACAGCCATGCTTGAGGATGCGCGGAAGGAACTCGGCAATTTGACTTTCACAGCGCGTATCACGGGTTCAGGTGGATTGAATCTGTCTGACTGGGTAGGCGTTGAGTTTATGCAAGAGGTTGTGGCTGTAACGCACGCCTTTGTGCATGGTGAAAAGCCCGACGTTGCCATAGAAATCGGCGGCGAGGACGCGAAGATTATCTATTTCACGGGCGGTCTTGAACAGCGCATGAACGGTATTTGCGCTGGTGGCACGGGTTCGTTTATCGACCAGATGGCGACATTACTTCAAACAGACGCTGACGGGCTGAATCAGCTCGCCAAGGAGTATTCGACAATCTACCCAATTGCGGCGCGTTGTGGCGTGTTCGCTAAGAGTGACATTCAGCCGCTTATTAACGAGGGCGCGAAACGGTCTGACTTGGCAGTGTCTGTGCTTCAAGCGGTTGTGGCTCAAACTATCAGCGGTCTGGCTTGTGGGAAGCCCATACGCGGTAATGTAGCGTTCTTGGGAGGGCCCCTACATTTCTTGACGGAACTTCGCGCGCGATTCATTGACGTATTAAAGCTTCCACCAGAGCAGGTCATAGTACCGAAGAACTCACACCTTTTCGCAGCCATCGGCGCGGCGGCGGCGAGTACGGAATCGGACAAGACATACAACTTTGATGGACTTTTACATAACTTAAAATATAATAAGACGATAAACTTCGAAATCAACCGCTTAAACCCACTGTTTGCGACGAAGCATGACTTTGATTTGTTCGAAGAGCGGCACAGTAAGGCGCGTTACCCTAAGCGTGATTTGACGACTTACACGGGTGATGTATTCTTGGGCATTGACGCGGGCAGTACGACGACGAAACTTGCGCTGGTTTCGGCTAAGGGCGAGTTGTTGTATTCGCATTATGAGGGCAACCGCGGGAATCCGCTTGAAGTGGTTAAGCAGGCGTTATTGGAGATTTATAAAAAGTTGCCGAAAGGCGCAGTTATTCGCAATTCTTGTGTGACGGGTTATGGCGAGGGTTTGATGAAAGCCGCCTTTATGGTTGACATGGGCGAGATTGAAACCGTCGCGCATTACAAGGCCGCCGCGCACTTTGACCCCAAGGTTGAGTTTATTTTAGACATCGGTGGTCAGGATATGAAGTGTATACGTATACGTAATGGCGTTATCGACAATGTGCTATTGAATGAAGCGTGTTCGGCGGGTTGTGGCTCGTTTATCGAAACATTCGCGACTTCGCTTGGGCTGTCGATTCAAGAGTTTGCGCGTATCGCCTTGTTTGCGGAGAACCCGATTGATTTGGGTTCGCGCTGTACGGTGTTCATGAACTCACGCGTCAAGCAGGCGCAAAAAGAGGGCGCGTCTGTAGCCGACATTTCGGCAGGTTTGGCGTATTCGGTCATCAAGAATGCGTTATTGAAGGTCATCAAGGTGACTGACCCGAAAGATATCGGCGATTATGTGGTTGTTCAAGGTGGTACGTTCTATAATAACGCTGTTCTCCGCGCGTTTGAGGAAATCGCGGGCGTTCATGCCATTCGCCCTGATGTAAGCGGACTTATGGGTGCTTTGGGCGCGGCGTTGCTGGCGAAGGAGAACTTTAAGAGTGGGCAAAAGTCAACGCTGTTCACGGCTGAACAGATAGAAGCTATGGTCGTTAAGACGAATTTGACGCGTTGTAAGTTGTGTGAAAACAACTGCCTGCTGACGATTAACAATTTCTCGGGTAACCGCCGCTTCATATCGGGTAACCGCTGTGAACGCGCGTTCGGCAAGGAGCGCGACACGAGTATCCCGAACATGTTCGATTATAAGTATAAGAGGTTATTCGCGTACCGCCCGCGTCTGGTCGAAGACGCGCCGCGTGGGTTGATTGGCATACCGCGTGTGCTAAATATGTATGAGAATTACCCGCTGTGGTTCACGTTTTTCGACAATCTCGGTTTCAGCGTGGTGTTATCGCCGCCGACAACGAGAAGTGTGTATGAAAAGGGCATTGAGTCTATGCCGAGTGAATCGGTGTGTTACCCCGCGAAGCTTGCGCATGGGCATATAATGGAACTCATCGATGCGGGTTGCAAGACGATTTTCTATCCCTGTGTCGTTTATGAACAAAAGGAACACGAACAGACACAGATGAACTATAACTGCCCGATTGTTATGTCTTACCCAGAGAATATCAAGAACAATGTTGAAGAACTACGCACACAGAATATAGACTTTAAGCGTCCGTTCGTAACACTGGGTGACAAGTTTGCACTACTGCAACGTCTTTGTGAAGAGTTTCCCAACATACCGCAACAGGAGATTACGGACGCGCTTGATAAAGCGTGGATTGAGCAGGAGAAGTACCGCGTCGATATGCGCAAGAAGGCCGAAGAAACCCTGCGTTATTTGGACGAGCATAAGATACCGGGGATTGTTCTGGCGGGCAGACCCTACCACGTTGACCCGGAGATTAACCACGGCATACCCGAGATGATAACGGGTTATGGTTATGCGGTTTTGACGGAGGATTCTGTCGCGCATCTGTCGGGTGAGCGTGTACCTTTGGTCGTTCGTGACCAATGGTCATACCATTCGCGCCTCTATTCGGCGGCTATGTTTGTGCGCAAGCAACCGAATATCGAGATGGTTCAACTCAATTCGTTCGGCTGTGGGCTGGACGCGGTGACTTCTGATGAGGTTTCTGAGCTACTGCATGAAGCGGGTAAGATTTATACGCTGATTAAGATTGATGAGGTCAATAACTTGGGTTCGGCGCGTATTCGTATTCGGTCGCTTCTGGCGGCTGTTAATGAGCGCAAGAAGAACAAGTACACGCTCAAAAAGCCCGAAAAGCGCCCGTCACGCGTTGTGTTCACGAAGGCAATGCGTAAAACCCACACGATTCTCTGCCCACAAATGGCGCCGATTCACTTTGAGATTTTGACTGACGCGTTCGCGGCGAGCGGATATAATATCGAGATTATGCCCGCGATTGACCGTGAGTCGATAGACATCGGATTAAGGTATGTCAATAACGACGCTTGTTACCCCGCGCTCATTGTCGTTGGGCAACTGCTGGCGGCGTTGAAATCGGGCAAGTATGACATCGACAACGTGAGCCTGTTCATGTCACAAACGGGCGGCGGTTGCCGTGCGTCAAACTATATCGGGTTTATTCGCAAGGCGTTGAAGAAAGCGGGCTTGGCGCATATCCCTGTCGTCAGTATCTCAACAGGGCTTGAAAAGAACCCGGGCTTTAAGTTTACGCCGAAAATGTTGTCTCGGGCCATGATGAGCCTACTCCTTGGAGATTTGCTCATGCGCGTTTTGTATCGCGTGCGCCCATATGAGGTCACGAAGGGTTCCGCTGACACGCTCTACAAGAAGTGGGTCAAGCAGTGTCAAAAAGTGGTTCGGACAGGCAATCTGAATGCGTACAAGAAGTTGATTTATAATATAGTTGAAGATTTTGATAAGTTACCCATCATCGAAGTGACCAAACCGCGTGTGGGGGTTGTTGGCGAGATTCTCGTTAAGTTTCACCCGACAGCCAACAACGACATCGTGAGCCTGCTAGAAAGCGAGGGCGCGGAGGCTGTCGTGCCGGATTTGACGGACTTCTTCCTCTACTCGTTCTACAACCAGACCTATAAGCACAAACATTTGGGCGGCAAGCTTTCGTCAAAGATTTATTCTGACTTGGGGATTTATACGATTGAGCTGTTCCGCCGCCATATCAAGAAGTCTTTGTCAGAATCGAAGCGGTTTACACCGCCTGTTGAAATCCAGAAGCTGGCGAAACTCACAGACGGTATCGTATCACTCGGCAACCAGATGGGAGAAGGTTGGTTCTTGACGGCCGAGATGGTCGAATTGATTCAATCGGGCGTAGACAACATTATCTGCACTCAGCCGTTCGCGTGTTTGCCGAACCACGTCACGGGCAAGGGTATTATCAAGGAACTCAAGCGCAAATACCCACAAAGTAACATAGTAGCGATTGACTATGACCCGGGCGCTAGTGAGGTCAACCAGCTTAACCGAATCAAACTCATGCTTTCGAGCGCGAAACGCAACGTCAAACAGAAAGAACGCCAACAAGATAAACCCGAGGTGCTTATTTAATCATGGGTGAGCTGTTAATTGACCGTTTTCCGGCGGGGGATTATTATCCCCCGCCCTCTAAGAGTGTCGGGCATAGGGCGTTGATTTGTTCGGCGCTTGCGGGGCACGGGCCGGACGGTTTTACGCCCGCGTCCGTTGACTTGCAAAAGACTATGGACGGTATGCGCGTTATTACGGAAAACACGAACGATTGGATAGATTGTGGAGATTCTGCTTCTACCATGCGGTTTTTGTTGCCGATAGCGTTGGCGAAAAACGGAATCGCTCGGATGAGGGGCAGTGAGCGGCTGTTTGAGCGTTCGGTTGCGGGTTATAATGATGTGTTCGCGCAAGATGGGATTCAGACGGTTTTTGAGGGCAATACCCTTGTCGCGTACGGGTTTTTGGAGTGTGGGGATTATGAGGTTAGCGGCGAAATCAGTTCACAGTATCTGTCGGGGCTGTTGCTTGCGTTGCCGCTTGTACCGAGGGATTCTCGCGTGCGCGTGAAAGGGGTCTTGACGTCGCGCCCTTATGTGGGGCTCACATTAGATGTGATGAAAGCGTTTGGGGTCAGGGTTTGTCATGAGGATTTCAGCGTGTTTCACGTTCCGCATAAGTTTTATGAGCCAGCAGATTTTAAGATTGAAGCGGACTATTCGCAGGCGGCGTTTTTTCTTGTTGCCAAAGCATTGGGTGCCGACGTGCGCGTGATGGGGTTAAACCCCAACTCTAAACAGGGCGACAGGCGTATACTCGACATTCTGGAGAGTTGCGGCGTCAACATGCGCGCCGTTGACATTGACGCGGCGGATATACCCGATTTAGTGCCGATTTTGATGGTGTTGTTGAGCTTTTGCAATGGGAAAAGCCGTATTTTTAACACGGCGCGGCTCAAACTTAAAGAAAGCGACAGGCCGTTGGTTATGGCGCAAGAACTAAATAAGATGGGCGCGGATATTCAAGTCAGAAATAATGAAATTCTCGTACAAGGCGTTGATGGTTTGCGTGGGGCTCATGTGAAAGCTAACAACGACCACCGTGTAGCAATGGCGCTGGCTGTCGCGGCGATTCGCGCTGACGGGGATGTTCATATAGAAGGTTTTGAATCGGTTGAGAAGAGTTACCCCGCATTCTGGGCGGATTTTTGTAAGGTGAAGAGGTAAAATGTCGAGCGTTTGGGGCAGGAATATTAAGCTTTCGTTGTTCGGTGAATCGCACGGCGCGGCTGTCGGCATGGTTTTAGATGGCTTGCCGGCGGGTTTATCGATTGACGAAAATAAGATTGCGCGGGAAATGAAGCGGCGCGCTCCCGGGCAGAGTGATATTACGACGGCGCGGCGTGAAGCCGATTCTGTGCGGTTCGTGTCGGGTATTTTGAATGCGCTGACGATTGGTTCGCCGATTTGCGCCATAATTGAGAACACGGACGCGCGGTCGGCGGATTACGCATCTATGCCGTTTCGCCCCGGGCATGCTGATTTCCCCGCGTTTGTAAAGCACAAGGGCAAGAACGACATGCGCGGAGGTGGGCATTTTTCGGGTAGGCTCACGGCGGGGATTGTTTGCGCTGGCGCGATAGCCAAACAGGTGCTCGCGCGTTTGAACATAGAGGTAGCCGCGCGGATTTTTCAAATCTACAATATATATGATGAAAATTTAGATGATGAACGCGAGTTGCTCGCGATTGCGGCGAAGGATTTCGCGGTTAAGAATGACGCAATCGGGCGGCAGATGCGCGATATGATAGTGAAGATGAAGGGGCATGGCGATTCGATGGGCGGCGCGATTGAATGCGCGGCTTTCGGGGCGCGTGTCGGGGTAGGGGAGCCGTTTTTTGACGGTGTGGAGAGCGTGATTGCTTCGATGATGTTCTCAATACCCGCAGTCAAAGGCGTTGAGATTGGCAAAGGTTTTGAGCTGTCGTCAATGCGCGGCAGTGAAGCCAATGACGCGCTTGGTGTTGTGAACGGTGGGATATTACCGCTGACGAATAGCAACGGTGGCATTAACGGCGGGTTGGCGAATGGTGCGCCGATTGTCTTACGCGTTGCGATTAAGCCCACGCCGTCGATTTCGCAGGAACAGCAGACGGTTAACGCGGCGGGTAAACCTGTAACACTTGCGCTGAAAGGTCGTCATGACCCCTGCATTGTGCCGCGTTGTGTGCCTGTGGTTGAGGCGGCGCTCGCGCTTTGTATGCTTGATTTGCACTATCAATACTTGGAGGAACTATGCTGATTGCACTTAATGACGATATAACGGCGGAGCAGAAACAGCGGTTGGCTGCTGGCATTTGGCGTCGGTTACAGCAGTTTGAAACAGTTGAGATGAACGGAAAGACGGTTTTGGACGTGCACGGGATTTTCCCGGAGACGTTTCGGGGGGAATTTGAGCGCATGGAGGGTGTGGAGGCCGTTTTTGCGCCAGATGCTCCACTTGTTTGTAATGTGGAGCCCACGAGGTTTTTCGACAAATTCGCGCTGATTGCGGGGCCTTGTGCTGTTGAGCCCGGGGATGGATTGTTTCAACTTGCACAAGAACTGAAAGCGGTTGGGGCGACGGCTTTGCGCGGTGGTGCATTTAAGCCGCGAAAATCGCCATATCTGTTTCAAGGGCTGGGGCTAGATGGTTTGAAAATCTTGAAAGAAGCCGGACGCGCCGCGGACTTGCCCGTTGTGTCGGAGATTACGGACACGCGGGATGTGGAGCTGTTCAATGAATATGTGGATATTATTCAAGTTGGAGCCAGACACATGTCGAATACGCCTTTATTGAAGGAACTCGCGAAAATCGGTAAGCCCGTTATCCTCAAACGCTCGCCTACAGCCACAATCGAGGAGTTTTTGTTGGCGGCAGAATACCTTTTTGCTGACGGTAATACAAGCGTCATGTTATGTGAACGTGGTATCCGCACGGCTGAACCAGCCACGCGCAACACCTTAGACGTAGCCGCCGTGCCTGTGCTTAAAACACTGACTCGCCTGCCAGTTTTTGTAGACGCGTCACATGGAACGGGTTTCGCCGAGCTTACAGCGCCTATGTCGCTAGCGGCGGCGGCGGCTGGCGCTGACGGGGTTATGCTTGAGGTTCACGAGAACCCGCCGTGTGCGTATAGTGACGCGGCGCAAGCGCTCACGACTGACGCGTTTTCGCGCTTGATAAAACAAATAGCGGCCGTCCGCGCCGCATTGGAGGTCAGCTATGAATAAAGAAATCGACTTAATCCGCGCCGAGATTGACGCGGTTGATGAGCAGATGTTGGCGCTTCTGGAAACCAGATTGCGCCTTGTCGATAGAATATTAGAAGAGAAACAAAAAAACCGCCTACCTGTGACAGATGCGGCGCGTGAAAGCAGGGTTATTGCGAAGGCCCAATCGCGAGCGAATCCCGCGTTTGTCGTCGAGGTCACGGCGTTTATGCGTGCGCTCATTGAGATAAGCAAGCGCCGTCAAGAGGGCGCGAGGCAATAAAAAAGCGGCCGAAGCCGCTTATTTACAGGGCTAGAAGGATTTGAACCTTCGAATGCAGGAGTCAAAGTCCTGTGCCTTACCGCTTGGC
>CAZOVK010000093.1:0-7554 GCA_964583165.1 uncultured Defluviitaleaceae bacterium
AACTCGCGGGTATCTTATCCGCTTTAAGGCGGTTGTGAACACGCACCATGGCTATCTTAATGATGTCGGCGGCACTACCCTGTATCGGCATGTTCATTGCTACACGTTGCCCGAACGCACGCGTGTTGAAGTTACTGGACGCAAGTTCGGGTATCGGGCGGCGGCGAGAAAACATGGTGATACCGAAACCCTGCTTTGTTGCATCGTCAATCGCCCTGTCCATATACTCCTTGACGCGCGGGTAGGTCCCCAAATACATGTCGATAAACTGTTGCGCTTCCTTGACCGAAACGCCAATGTCTTGCGACAGGCTGAACGCACTGATGCCGTAGACAATGCCGAAGTTGACAGCCTTTGCGGCCTGGCGCTGCGCGGCCGTGACCTCACTTTGCGGCACGCCGTACACAAGTGAAGCCGTGTATCTATGAATATCCGCGCCCGAATTAAACGCTTCAATAAAATTCTCGTCACCTGAAATATGCGCAAGCACGCGTAACTCAATCTGGCTGTAGTCGCCGTCCACAAACACATAACCATCACGCGGTATAAACGCCCGCCGAAGATTGCGCCCCAGCTCTGTCCGCATAGGTATGTTCTGGAGGTTAGGCTCCGTACTGCTGATTCGCCCGGTTGCCGTCACGGCTTGATTGAAAGTCGAGTGAATGCGCCCGTCGTCGGCTATTGCGTCAGCCAATCCCTTGACATAGGTACTCATGAGCTTCGTGAGCGAGCGAAAATCGAGAATATCGCGGGCTATCTCGTGTTCAGCCGCGAGTTTCTCGAGCACGTCAACATTCGTCGAACGCCCCGTCTTAGTCTTCTTGCCCGATTCAAGCCCAAGTCGGTCAAACAGCACCTCTGCAAGCTGTTTCGGCGAGTTAATATTAAACTCAAGCCCCGCAAGTTCATAAATTCGCGCTTGAAGCCTGTCAATGTCGCCAGTCAGATTCGAGCCGAAGTCTTCTAAAACCGTCTTGTCCACACGAACGCCCAGTAATTCCATGTCCGCGAGCACGAACAAGAGCGGCAATTCCATATTATAGTACAAATCAGTCTGCCCAAGTTCTTCAAGTTTCGCGCTCATGCGCTCAAAAGCCGTGAAGTTCATTCGCGCTATCAAGCCCGCGTAGTCGGCCAGCTTCGCCACATAGTCTGACGCGGCCTGTCCCTGTTTGTCGCGCTTGAAAAACTCGTCAGCCGTTGGCAAGGCAACGCCTAGAATCTCATTCACAAGCGCGTCAGGCGTGTGATTTTCCATAGACGGGTTTAATATATATGCCCCGATGAGCGTGTCAAACCCAATCGCGCGCGGTTTTATACCAAGGTTATGCAATACAACAAAGTCAGCCTTTGCGTCAAACGTAATCTTCTTCGTATCGTTTTCAAGCAGGGTTTTCAATCGCCCATCGAGCATACCCTCAAACGGCACGAAATAAGCGTCATCGCCTACGCAAATGCCAACGCCAAAAACCTCGCCTTTTCGCGTTATCAACTGATAGGCGAAGTGAGGGGCGGTGTTCAGCGTACCAATAAGCTTGTCAAACTCTGCTTGTGACTCAACAACCGATGTAGTATGCGGGTTTTCAGCCGCAACCTCTGTTTTCTCATCTTTAGCGTTCGCAAACAGCGCAAAGAAAGTGCGAAAATTCAACCTTACAATCTCGTCATAGGCCGCCTTATTAAACACCCTGTCAACGCGCCAATTCAAATAATCAAACTCAATCGGTACTTGCGTGTTTATCGTCGCAAGCTCCTTTGACAATCGCGCCTGTTCAGCGAAATTCATAAGGTTCTCGGAAAGCTTCTTCTGCGGTATACTCCAAGCGGTTTCAAGCACGGCGTCAAGCGTCTTGTGCTCCTTGATGAGCTTAATGGCCGTCTTCTCGCCAACACCGGGCACACCCGGTATATTGTCTGACGTGTCACCCATGAGTGCCTTCACATCAATGAGCTCTGTCGGCGTAACGCCATAAGCCAACATCACGCCCGCCGCGTCATACTCCTCAACTGTCGTCTGCCCGCCCTTCGTCTTAGGTATTCGAATGCGGATATTGTCAGACGCAATCTGCAACAAATCCCTGTCGCCCGAAATGAGCGTGACGGACAGACCGTCGCGGTCGGCGGCTTTAGCCAGTGTACCGAGTAGGTCATCGGCCTCAAAGCCCGCCTTCTCCATTATCTTAATGCCCATCTTCTCTAGCAGGCTCTTGACCATCGGTATCTGCGGGCGCATTTCGTCGGGCATGGACTTGCGCGTGCCCTTGTACTCCGTATACATCTCATGCCGAAACGTCGGCGCGTGAACGTCAAACGCGACGGCCAAATAATCGGGCTTTTCCTCACGCAAGAACCTAAACAGGATATTCAAAAAGCCATAAACCGCGTTCGTATACTCGCCGTTCGCGTTCGAGAGCGGCGGTATTGCGTAAAAGGCGCGGTTTATCAGGCTGTGACCATCTAAAAGCATTAACTTCTGCATAAATGCTCCAATTCTAATACGAACTCTTGAGCGAAAGAATACGGTTGAATACCAAATTATTATCGGCAGAATACTTGCTGTCCAAACAATAATAGCCGTTGCGCATGAACTGGAAGCGGTCGGCAAGCGTGGCAGTCGCAAGAATGGGTTCGCCGTAGCAATTCTCAACCACAGTCAAGCTGTTATCGTTAGGGCGGTAGCCACTTTCTGATGTATCATCATCAAACTGCAAGAAATCATAGAGCCGCGCCGTGAACTTGACAGCTGTCCGAGCGTTCACCCAATGAATTGTGCCCTTGACTTTACGGCCTTCAAAGCCCGAGCCGCTTCTGGTTTCAGGGTCATAAGTCGCGTGAATCTCGACGATTTCGCCATTCTCGTCTTTGATAACCTCCGTGCAACGCACGAAATACGCGCCTTTAAGTCTTACTTCATTCCCCGGATAGAGCCTGTGGAACTTCTTCGCGGGTACTTCCATGAAGTCGTCACGCTCAATATACAACTCACGGGAGAACGGCACTTCACGCGTGCCTGCCTCGGGGTTTTGGGGGTTGTTCTCTATTGTCACCATTTCTTCTGTGTCGGGGTAATTCGTAATAACGAGTTTCACAGGGTTCAAAACCGCCATAACCACTGTAGAAATGGGCTGTAAGTCCTCACGGATAACATGCTCAAACATAGAATAATCTACGCGGGAGTTACCCTTAGCCACGCCCACTAAATCACAGAAAGCGCGAACCGCTTCGGAGCGGACACCACGCCGCCTAATGCCCGAGATTGTAGCCATACGCGGGTCATCCCAACCATCAACAACGCCCGTTTCAACAAGGTTACGCATATAACGCTTGCCCATGAGCGTATTCGTGAGCGCAAGTTTCGCAAACTCAATCTGACGCGGTTTCACGGGGAAGTCGAGATGGTCAACAAACCAATCATAAATCGGTCTGTGGTCTTCAAACTCAAGCGAACAAATCGAATGTGTCACGCCCTCAATCGCGTCTTCAAGCGGATGTGCGAAGTCGTACATCGGGTAAATGCACCACTTGTCGCCAGTATTATGATGTGGTATATGCGCGATTCGATAAATAATCGGGTCACGCATGTTGATATTCGGCGAAGCCATGTCAACCTTAGCACGAAGCGTATACATGCCATCGGGGAACTCGCCGTTCTTCATGCGCTCGAACAAATCAAGGTTTTCTTCAATCGGGCGGTCGCGGTAGGGGCTATCCTTACCGGGTGCGTTCAGAGAACCGCGGTACTCCTTAATTTCAGTTGGCGTAAGCTCACAAACATACGCCAAACCCTGTTTTATGAGCGAAACCGCGCATTCATAGAATTTATCAAAATAATCAGACGCGAAATACGTGCGCTTAGATACGTTAAAACCAAGCCATTCAATATCCGCGATAATACTCTTCACATACTCCTCGTCCTCTTTGGCGGGGTTAGTGTCATCAAAACGTAGGTTATATACGCCGCCGTAAAGCTTCGCCAGCCCATAGTTTAGGCAAATAGCCTTAGCGTGACCGATATGCAAATATCCGTTCGGTTCGGGTGGGAAGCGCGTCACCAAATCCTCGGTGTGCCCGTCCAAATCGGACTGAATAAAGGCGTGTATGAAGTTGCCGGTTGATGAAAGGTTGCTGTTGGTTGGGTTAGGGTTATCCATAAAGTTCCTCCTAATTTCAATGTTACTAGTATATACAAAAACCGCTAATTTGTAAAGCTTTTCGCGCGTTCAAGCAGATTTTCCCGCGTGTTTTGGGTGGGGTCTTCTATGACGGTTTCAAGCAAGGCATTGAGAGCCGCGCCGACAGCTTTTCCCTTGGGAACACCTATGTCCATGATGTCCTTTCCGTTGATAGCGAGGTCAGTGACACGATAGGCTTCGCCCGAAGCCAAAATATCTGCTATCATGGTGAGGCAATCCTCGAATAAAGCCTTTGCTTCTAAATCCGATTCTGCCTTCGCGCGGCAAATCCTGAAATTAAGAGCCATTTCTATATGCCTATCACCCAAGCGGTTCAATTGCCGTTTGAGGGCGGGTTCTTCGAGTACGAAATGTGTCGCCTGCTCTAAAATCATTAGTTTCACGGCGGCAATTGTGTCATTATCATACTTCATATTACGAAGCCACTTCTCTGCATATGTAGCCGATTCGGCGACTTCGCCCTTTGCCGCACAGAGTAGGGCAGCTAAACGCATAGAAATATCTTTGCCCGTATGCTTCATAACACTAATACCCAAATCCTTACTCTCATCAGAAATACCTTCAAAGAGCGTATTCCCAAAATACGCAACGAACATCTCCGCAATCTCATCATTACCCGAAGCCAACAACTTATTGACCTCCGTCATAATCCGTTCAGCTGAAATCCCCTTGATGTTATCAGCCTTTTCACAAATCACATTTAGAATGTGGCTATCCAGTTCAAAACCCAGCACTGCCGCGAACCTAAACGCTCTCAACATACGCAGATAATCTTCGCCAAACCGCTCATGTGCCTCACCGACACAGCGGATAACGGACTTCTCCAAGTCAGAAACACCGCCAAAGTAGTCAACAAGCCCCGTTTCTTCATTGTATGCCATTGCGTTAATAGTGAAGTCACGCCGCGCCAAGTCTTCATGCAGAGAAGCCGTGAACGTCACGGCATCAGGGCGTCGTCCGTCAGAATATGCGCCGTCTATGCGATATGTCGTGACCTCATACGCCTTGCGGCTTAGAATCACGCCGATAGTGCCGTGACGCTCGCCAATTCTCACAAGGTTTCTGTCTTTGAAAATTCGCGCTATATCAGAGGGTAGAGCGTCTGTCGTTATATCCCAATCGGCGGGGGTCTTCCCCATGAGGCTGTCACGCACACAGCCACCGACTATGTATGCGTCAAAGCCGCTCTTCTTCAATCTGTTGATTATAAATCTTACATTATCGGGCAAGTTTATGACCATAGCTCACTCCAAAAAATTTGAATTTACCCCTTGACAAATGGGTCAAGTTGTAGTAGAATATGTCTTGTAAGCGGTTGTGGCGGAATTGGTATACGCGCAAGACTAAGGATCTTGTGAGTCTGACTCGTGCAGGTTCAAGTCCTGTCAACCGCATGAATTACATAAGTTATGAAACCAGAAAGCTGTCGATTGACAGCTTTTTTGTTGCTATGAAAGCAATTCATACATGCTTGCGGCGTCGTCTTTGCGCGGGTTCTCCAGTATTGATATGATTTTAGCGCGGGTTATGTTGCTACCAAACTGGATTTCTATAATGTCGCCGATTTTGACTTCAACCGAAGCCTTCGCGACTTTGCCGTTTATAGAAACTCGCCCCGCGTCACAAGCGTCATTGGCGATTGTACGCCGCTTAATGATACGCGAGAGTTTCAAGTATTTATCTAAACGCATATGCCCTCCAAAAAATAAGACCGAAAGCCGGGGAACCCACAAGCTTTCGGCCTGATATTCTATTTGATTACTCAGCGTTGACAGCGTCTTTAAGCGCTTTGCCGGCCTTAAAGCGCGGCGCTTTTGAAGCTTCGATAGTGATTGGAGCACCAGTCTGGGGGTTGCGGCCGGGATGCGCCGCTCTTTCAGCGACATCGAATGTACCGAAGCCGACCAACTGCACCTTGCCGCCGGCAACGAGCTGTTCTGTAACGACTTCCTCAAAAGCTTTAAGCACTTTCTCGGAATCTTTTTTGCTAAGACCGGTCTTTTCGGCAAGAGCGGTGATTAACTCGGTTTTGTTCATAGGTTTTCCTCCTTAACATGTTCTGTTTCAAAACCTTCAAGTCTATTTATAAACTGTTCCGTCGCATTTGTCAAGGCAATTTCCGCATTTATTTGCAGATTTGTTGAGATATTCGCAATTTCTAAGAGCAAATCACCGAATGTAGTGTCCAACGTCGCACCCTCTGTCTTAATGCCGGAAAGCAGAGCTATTGCGCGGTCTACACCGTCGTTTAAGTTGGGGGAGGGCATTCCGGCTTTCGTCGCCTTCTTGATGACCTTTTGGGCGCGCATGAGGGCAGGGAAGGAGCCCGGTACAAGACGGGCCGACTCCGTAGCGGACTTGATACCCTTTTCGACGCGCTTTAATTTCTCCCAATTCGTCTTTAAAGCCTCAGAGTCGCTCTCTTTCAAATCACCGAACACGTGGGGGTGGCGGTAAATGAGCTTATCAGAAAGCCCGCGCATAACGTCATCAATCGTGAAACGCCCCTCACCTGACGCAAGCTTCGATTGTAAGACCACATGCAACAGCACATCACCGAGTTCTTCTTGTAAGCCTGCGAAATCGCCGTTTTTGACAGCGTCCATGACTTCATAGACCTCTTCAACCATTTGTGGGCAAAGACTCTCGTGCGTCTGCTGCTTATCCCACGCGCAACCATGTTCTCCCAACAGTTCTTCAAACACAGCCAGCATCCTCAAATACTCTTTCGTATCTGCCACTTTATCACTCCTTTGTAAAAATCTCATGCTCGACCAGAAAATCTATGAAATAACTATCCAGAACCTGCACGCCCGCATCATTCAAATGCGCGTCGTCGCGGAAATGGTAAAACTCCAGCGGCGGTCGTGAATCGGGCATGTTGTAATCGATATAAGGTATATTATGCTTGGCGGCAAAACCCGCGACAACCTTGTTAATCTCTTCATAATACAATATGCGCTCCATTGAATCATTGGCAATAGGGGCTGTCACAAACACGAGTTTTGCTCCGTTGTCTTCGCATAATCTAACGATTTTTTCTAGGTATTCGCGCTGTTTAGGCGCAATCTCGAAGTTGCGCCCGTCTTTGCCGTTAAATTGGTTGGTTCGCCCAAACTCGTCAGCCCACATGACCATGTCAGAGACGGTGTACCCCTTTGAGCGGTAAAATTCACCGCCGACAGCTCCTGTTGAATACTTGGGGATTGAGTATTTCTCTTCCCAATCAGAAAGAATATTCTTACCCTCTTGACTGTAGAAGTCAGTCTGATTCTTGAACAGCCCCAGACTATACTTGATTTTCTCGTTTATCGGGAAGATTTTTTCGAAATAATCGCGCTTCAAATCTTCATTATCCAGC
>CAZOVK010000094.1:0-7397 GCA_964583165.1 uncultured Defluviitaleaceae bacterium
TTTGGTGAAATTTGCGGGTTGCTCGCGAAGAATGTAAGCTTTTTAAGCTTTATGGATTACTTGCGCTTTGGGTATAACTTCGGCATTTCGTCACCCGTTGTTTTGAATCTTGAAATCATTCAGTTATCGTTCACTCTGACAATAAAACTGACAGTTTCGGGGCTTCTAGGCATAGGTGTATCGGTATTATTGTATAGAAGGTTGTAGAATGAGGATAATTCTGGGTTCAGAAAGCCCACGCCGCGTTGAAATAATGGGGCTACTGGGGCTAAAGTTTGATTGTGTTTCGCCGAATGTGGACGAAACGGTTGACGAGGTTTTGATGCCACATGAACTTGTCACGCATTTATCACGGCGCAAGGCTGAGGCGGTATGGCGTGATTGTGGGGTAGGGGACATACTGATAACGGCTGACACGGTTGTCGCTATGGATAACTTGATTTTCGGCAAACCCTCCAATGAGATTGACGCGCGGATAATGCTTGAAATTTTGTCGGGCGGGGTTCACAGCGTCTTTACGGGCGTGACGATAACGAGCGGGGGCGAAAACCCTGTGTTCGATACGTTTTATGAAGAAACGCGCGTGACTTTCGCAAAGATGTCAGACAATGAGATTGACGAATATATTGAATCGGGCGAACCATTCGGTAAGGCCGGGGCATATGCCATACAGGGTAGGGCAGGGCGCTTTGTTACGCGCATTGAGGGCGATTACTATAATGTTGTCGGTCTGCCACTTTCGGCCGTGTACCAAAAGATTAAGTCTTTATTACACGGATATTGCGGATAATACCGATTTTCGCGATTTTATTTAACTTGACACAATTGGGAAATTTTGTTTAGAATAAACATAATTGTAGAGTGGAGGGATTTTTGTGTATGATGTAGCAATAGTCGGCGCGGGGCCGGCGGCACTGTCGGCGGCCATTAACGTCATTGCGCGCGGCAAAAAAGCTGTCTGCTTGGGGCGCGGTATGGAAACTAGCTGGCTCTTTACGGCTGAAGACGTGAACAACCATTTGGGTTTTGAACATATTACAGGTGCGGCTCTCTTGGAGCGTTTTCTTGACCACGCCAAAAATTCGGGTGTTGAGATACGCGAAGGGCGTGTTTTGCAACTGATGCCACTGGGCGAATTCTTCGCTGTAGGCTTCGAGCAAGACATAATCGAAGCACGGCGTGTCATTATCGCCACGGGCATTCAAAAAGGCCCTACAATCGGGGGCGAGGCGGCTTATTTGGGCAAGGGCGTTTCTTATTGCGCCACCTGTGACGGTCTTTTATATCGAGAAAAGAATGTTTTCGTCTATTCCGACATACCCGAGGGCGATGAGGACGTGGAGTTTTTGGCTAACATCTGCAAGACCGTCTACTATTACCAGAAAAAACCTTCCACGCATACTTTCGCTGACAATGTCATACTTATAGAAGATAGCCCCGAGGTCATTTATGGTGATGAGCGCGTTTTGGGCGTACGCACGAAGAACGGCAAATACAAGGTTGAAGGTGTTTTCATCATCAAGGGCAGTATGCCCATGGAAAACCTCGTGTTCGGTTTAGAGATTGAGGACGGAGCGATTAAAGTTGACCGCAACATGATGACGAATATCAAGGGGCTGTATGCCTGCGGCGACTGTACGGGCAAGCCCTATCAGCTATCAAAGGCGATAGGCGAGGGGCTTATAGCAGGTCAACACGCCGCGAAGAATTAACGTAATTTCAGATTGGAGAAGATGAGTTTGGGTTATAGAGTTGCCGTGGTGGGGGCTACGGGTTTGGTTGGACAGACAATGTTAAAGGTGTTGGAGGAACGGCAATTTCCTGTAGATGAGTTGGGGGTTTTCGCGTCAGGGCGTTCAGCAGGGGCGAAGATTGTTTTTAACGGTAAGGAACACAATATCGAGGCTCTGGATGAACACGCGTTTGACAGGGGTTTTGATTTCGTGTTGTTCGGCGTGGATGCGCAATTCAGCGCGGTTTATGCGCCTATTGCGGCGGCTAGGGGGGCTGTCGCGATAGACAATTCTTCGCATTTTCGCATGAACGATGACGTGCCGTTGGTTGTGCCGGAGGTGAACCCGGACGCGGCATTCACGCATGAGGGCATTATCGCGAACCCGAATTGTTCGACTATTCAAGCGGTTGTCGCGTTGAAACCGCTGTATGATTTGTTCGGCATTAAGCGCGTTGTGTATTCTACGTATCAAGCCGTGTCAGGGGCGGGTCTTAACGGTATTGAAGACTTGGCGCGCGGACTTCGCGGTGAAGAGCCACGACAGTTTGACTATAAAATAGCGGGTAACTTGATACCTCAGATTGACGCGTTCTTAGACAACGGCTACACCAAAGAAGAATGGAAAATGATTGTCGAAACCCAGAAAATCATGGGCGACAGCACAATGATGATAACCGCAACAACCGTCCGCGTGCCTGTCACGCACGGCCACAGCGAGTCAATAAATGTAGAATTTGACCGCCCGTTCAAAATCGAGCAGATCTATGAAGCGCTTGAGAATGCCCCGGGCATTGTTGTCATGGATAACCCGTCAGAAAAGCTCTACCCGATGCCCATGACAGCGGCTGACACCGATTTGGTATATGTCGGGCGCGTTCGGCGTGATTTCAGCGTCAACAACGGGTTGAACCTCTGGGTTGTCGCTGACAACGTGAGAAAGGGTGCGGCGACAAACGCCGTCCAAATTGCGGAACTGTTAATTAGTAGAAACGCATAAAGAAAACCGACTGAGGGGGCATTTATGATATTCAAGGGTTCGGGAACGGCGATTGTTACGCCGTTTAATGACGATATGAGCGTTAACTATGAAGCTTTTGACAAGCTTGTGGATTTTCAGGTAGAGAACAGCACAGACGCGCTTATTGTTTGCGGTACGACAGGTGAGAGCGCGACACTTTCTGACGAAGAACAATTCAACCTCATCAAACGTGCGGTCGAGCGCGTGAACAAACGTATACCGATTATCGGCGGTGCGGGTTCTAATAACACACACCATGCCGTCGAACTGGCCATAAACGCAGAAAAGGCGGGCGCTGACGCGCTTCTGCTCGTTACGCCGTATTATAACAAGACCAGCCAAAGCGGCTTGATTGCGCACTTTACGGCGATAGCTAATGCGGTGAATCTTCCTATTATTATATATAATGTGCCGTCACGCACAGGCTGTAATATCATGCCGAAAACCGCTCTGGCGCTCGCTGACGTGCCGAATATTGTCGCGATAAAAGAAGCCTGTGGTAATCTTTCACAAGTGGCCGAACTAGCGCACCTCGTTCGCGGCAAAATGGACATATACTCGGGTAATGACGACCAGATTCTGCCTGTTCTAAGCCTTGGTGGGGTTGGCGTTATCTCGGTTCTCTCGAATGTCGCGCCGCAAAACACCCATGACATGGTAGCGGCCTTCCTTGACGGAGATATGGCAACGGCGACGAAGTTGCAACTGGACGCAATACCGCTTGTAACTCAATTGTTCGGTGACGTAAGCCCAATTCCCGTTAAGTCGGCGCTGAAAATGATGGGTTTTGGCGTTGGCGGTTGCCGCCTGCCACTTGTTCCGTCAGATGTGGCGACAACCGAGAAATTGCAATACGCAATGAAAGAATATGGCTTGATTTGAGGCATTTATGAAGATTATCATACACGGACTGTTGGGGCGCATGGGGCGGCAAGTGTTAAAGCTTGCCGAGAATGCGTCAGATATGAGCGTTGTGGCTGGTGTTGACGCGGCTTGGGATAACTCCATTGGGTTTACATTCCCTGTTTTTACAAGTTTAGAAGAAAATTACATGCCCGCCGACGTGATTATTGACTTTTCGACGGCCTCGGCTGTTGATGGCGTGATTGAATATGCCGTGAAGAATAAGATAGCGCTTGTCGAATGTACAACGGCGCTTTCAACCGATACGAAACAACGCCTGCTCGACGCGTCCGCGCATATACCTGTGTTGCGTTCAGCGAATATGAGTATAGGCGTGAACATCATCAACCGCATACTGAAAACCGTGTCAGTATACCTCTGGTCTAGCGGCTTTGATATTGAGATTATCGAGAAACACCACAATCAGAAGGCTGACGCGCCAAGTGGCACGGCTTCGTTGTTCGCGCAAACGATTCAACAAAGTAATGATGGTTTAACGCCTATTTACGAACGCCAAAACCGCTTCGGCAAGCGCGACAAGAGCGAAATCGGCATCCACTCGGTGCGCGGCGGCACAATCGCAGGTGAGCACAGTATATTGTTCTGTGGCCCTGATGAGGTAATCGAACTGAAACACGCGGCACTTTCCAGGGAAATCTTCGCCGTGGGCGCATTAAAGGCAGCCGAATTTTTAAGCGGAAAGCCGGCGGGTTTTTATACCATGGAGGACTTGTTTTAACAGAAAGCTAAGGGTGAAAAATTGGGGGAAAACACAAACACGGGTGGCATACTCGAAACCAATAAGCGTCTAAAGGTCGTTGTGGAACCGACATACAGCTATTTGTCTATGTACGCAGATGACAGTGATGTATGCGCATCCCTTGATAATCAGAATTATGGGATTATTGACACGTCAGGGCGCGTTCTGGTTTCGCTTGAATATGAGAAAGACGAGGAGTACCAAACGTGGTACCATTTTAGCGAGGGCATAGCCGCCGTTAAGAAAAACGGGCATTGGGGCGGTGTTGACACTGAGGGCAATGTTGTAATTCCGTTTAAGTATGACAATCGTTTTCGTTTCAGCGAGGGCTTGGCGGCCGTTCGTATGGGCGAGTTTTGGGGCTATATTGACAAAACGGGTGCACTTGTGTTGCCGTTTATATACACAGATGCAGACGCGTTTGAAAAAGGTTGTGCGAAAGTGCAATCAGAAAAAACCCCATATTGGATAGACAAAACAGGCGCAATACTCGAAAAACCCGTAATAGCTAGTATTGGCGAGGATTATAAAAAGTGCGTTATCATGCCTAATGGCAAGGTGATTATAGAGCCTATCTATGATTTCATTTACTTTGATAAAGAGGCACGGCTTTACTTGTTGAAGAAAGATTCTTTAGAAGGCGTGGCAGATGAAAACGGTAACATTATCATACCTGCTGAGTATGTAAATGTATGGTTTTATGCCGGGTATGATGAGATTCTTGTTGAAAGAGAATTCAACCCCTACGAAGACGATAATTTCTATAAATATGGCTTCTGCGACACAAATGGAAACGTCATTATACCGCTCGAGTATGATAAGCTATTCATGTTTGAAGACGGTCTTGCACCTGCATGTATCGACGAAAAGTGGGGGCTAATCGATAGGAGTGGCGCGGTCGTATTGCCGTTTACTTACGATGACATGCTCTTTATCGAGGACGGTATAATATGGGTAGAATTGGACGGAAAATGCGGATATATCAATACAAAGGGTGAAGTGGTCATACCGATTATCTATGACGACCTACGTCACTTCGACAATGATGACTTTGCGCCCGCTATGTTGGGCGATAAATGGGGCGCGATAGACAAGAGTGGCAACACGCTGATTCCGTTTATATTTGACGATGTCTATAATATGATTGGGCCGTATGGTATTGTTTTGAAAGACAAAGAAACAATAATAGTGAACAGCGAAGGCCGACCCGTGTATGAGCACTCGCTTGGTAGTTTCGATAAGGTCAGCGCTTCAATGCTCATTTTTGCCGTCGGTGGCAAGTGGGGCATTATTAAGGTATAATTTACAAAGATTTCACGAGTTTCTGTTTACAGCCAGAAACAGAACAGTTATAATGTTTATCATAAACCATAAAGGACGGATTGAATAAAATGAAGGAACGGAAAATCGGCGTTCTTACGAGCGGCGGCGACGCGCCGGGCATGAACGCCGCTATTCGCGCGGTTGTGCGCGGGGCTTTGCATTTCGGCATGAAGGTTGTCGGCATAAAGCGCGGTTATGACGGGCTTTTATCGAGTGATATAATGGAACTAAACGCAAAGAGCGTGTCGGACATCATCCACCGCGGCGGAACTATTCTGCACACGGCGCGTTGCCCCGAGATGCACGATGCGCAGGAGCAAGACCGCGCCGCCAAGCTTTGTAAGATTCTAGGCATTGATTCGCTGGTTGTTATCGGCGGCGATGGGTCGTTTAGGGGCGGGTTAGAACTGTCACGGCGCGGCGTAAATGTCATGGGCATTCCCGGCACGATTGATTTGGACTTGCCTTATACGGAATATACAATTGGTTTTGACACGGCCGTTAACACGGGTGTTGACGCTGTGAACCGCATACGCGATACATCCAGCGCGCATGAACGTTGCAGCATTGTTGAAGTAATGGGCAGACACGCCGGTTTTATCGCGCTGTGGTGTGGGCTTGCGGGCGGCGCCGAAGAGGTCATAGTGCCCGAACGAATGGATAAAGAAAACGCGATTGATGATGAAGAATTCACAAATAGTGTCATCCGCCAAATTCTCGAAAACCGCAGTCAAGGTAAGAATCACAACCTAATCATAATGGCCGAGGGTGTAGGCGGCAGTGCGAAACTCGCGCAGATTATTGAAGACGCGACAGGTATTGCCACACGCGCCACAATTCTCGGGCATCTTCAACGCGGCGGTAACCCAACAGCCGTTGACCGTATGCACGCCTCAACAATGGGCTTTATGGTTGTCGAAGCCATAAAGAACGGCGAGCGGAATAAACTCGCGGCTTTCCGTGACGGAAGACACATGCTCATGGATATCGAAGAAGGCCTGCAAATGACACATCAATATAATGACAGAATGTATCAGATTATAAAGGCGCTGTCTGTTTAGAAAGGGTAATGCTATGAGAATGACAAAGATTATATGCACACTGGGCCCTGCTTGCAACACGGTTGAGATGATGAAAAAGCTAATCGAAGCGGGGCTTGACGGCGCTAGAATAAATTTCTCACACGGCTCTCATGATACACACCGTGTGACGATTGACAACATGAAACAGGCACGCTCGGAGTTGGGGAAGCCCGTCCCGCTGATTTTGGATACTAAAGGCCCCGAAATTCGCACGGGCAAGCTCAAAGACTTGAACAACACGGTCACGCTGAAAACAGGTGACACATTCACTCTCACGGTTGACGAATGCGAGGGCGATTCAACACGCACGTCCGTTTCGTATAAACAGCTTAACAAAGACGCATACCCTGACGCGCCGATTATGATTGACGACGGGCTGATTGAGTTGCGTGTGGTTGAGGTTAAGGGCGCGGACATCATCTGCCGCGTTGTAAACGGCGGCGAGTTGGGTTCAAACAAGGGCGTGAACCTGCCAACGATTCACGTTAAACTGCCGGTCATGACTGAGCGCGATATTTCTGACCTGATGTTTGGCATTGAAATGGATGTTGACTATATAGCCGCGTCATTCGTCCA
>CAZOVK010000095.1:0-7308 GCA_964583165.1 uncultured Defluviitaleaceae bacterium
AATACTAATACACAGGGAATCAAAGGTGAGTATATGAAACCTCATTCAAAATATTATAACACGCCTTGCGCCGATATGGAAACAATTTTGCATGATTTAAGGGCTCCGATTGCCGTGATTCACTCGGCGGTGCAACTAATGGGCATGTCGGCTAATCAAAACAACGAATTTACGGAATATATCGCTCTTATCCGAAGGCAATGCGACAAGGTTTTGAAGCTCTTGGAACTACCTGAGGAGCAGACAACGCGGCGTATAGAACATGGGGCTAATGAGCAGCTCAGTTTAATAACCGCAATCGGTCAGGTTCTGGATTCGGCGCGTGTGCTTGCGGATTCAAGTGGCTTGACCTTTATATTCTATAGCGAATGCGCGGCGGCAAGTGTAAACATGGATGCTGTCGCGTTTGAGCGTGTGCTCATGAACATACTAACGAACTCCATCAAATATTCGCCCAATGGTGACACGGTCACAGTCAAGCTTTCGGTGCATGATGGTTTCGCGTATATCAGCGTAACAGACAACGGACTAGGCGTGGACCTTGATTTCATGCCGACTATCTTTGAACGCTATGAACGCGCCACAGAAACGGCTGACGGGCGAGGGTTAGGGTTATTCATCGTAAAAGATATAGTCACAGCGGCGGGCGGAACAGTAGAAGCCTACTCTAACGGCCTCTTTCAAGGCATGACAATAGAAATCAAACTGCCCCTAGCCACAACGTAGGGGCACATAATGCGCGTCCGTATCGTGCCACATGTCTTACCATAAAATTGAATAAGCCTAAGCTTATCCGAATACATATTACTTGTAGGCCAGACAGTAATATGTAGGAGGGAAAGCGTGAAGAGTATATTACGCAAGCGATATGTTGCCGCATTTGTGATTGTTGCCGCGTTTATGGGCATTGTTTACCTGTTGTTCGGAGCACACAGTGTTGAAACGTTCTCCATGCCCGTCAACAAGCGCGTTATTATGATTGACCCGGGGCACGGCGGATGGGACCCGGGCAAGGTTGCCGGGAAGGTAAACGAGAGTGACATAAACTTGAGTATCTCACTGAAACTGCAAGAGCTTCTGGAGCAGGGGGGCGCGACGGTTTTTATGACACGCGTGGATGATTCGGCGCTGGGTGACACTAAGGCAATTGATATGTCACGGCGTGTACAAATAGCGAATAACGCCGATTGTGAAGTCACGCTGAGTATACATCAGAACTCATACCATACACCGGATGTGAGCGGCCCACAGGTATTCTATGACCATGAATCGGAGAGAGGGCAACTGCTCGCTGAAGTTCTCCAAAACAAGCTCGAATCTGTCCTTGGTGAGAATAAAAAGCGTGAGGCGCGACCAAACCCTGATTACTACATGCTCAAACGCACGCGCTTCACGTCAGTCATTGTGGAATGTGGCTTTTTATCAAACGCGTCAGACAGGAGCAAGCTTACAAGCGAGAAGTACCAAGATAAGGTAGCGTGGGCGCTGTATTTAGGACTTGTTGAGTATTTCAGTAAATAAAAGGGGCAGGGGTTACCGAATAACCCCGCCCGCGATTACTATATCACCACTATAAAAAACGGCGCTCTGCCCCGGTGTGACGGCGCGTTGTTTCGTATCAAAGACGGCTTTCAGGCCGTTTTCTGTATTGTAAAGGATACAATCAGACATGCGCTGGCTGTAACGGACTTTGGCGCGTGAAGGTGTTCCGTCGGAAATGGTCTTCATGCCCGAGAACACCACATCAGTTACATAAACTGTATCAGTGAACAAATCTTCGTCATAACCAAGAGTAACCGTATTATTGACCGTATTGACGGCTGTTACATACCGCCGCTCACCAAAACCCATCTGCAAGCCCTTGCGCTGACCGATTGTGTAGTGAATCGCGCCCGGGTGAGTGCCGATTACGCGCCCGTTTGTGTCGATAAAGTTGCCGGGTTCGGATGTTACGCCGTTTTCTTTCAAGAAGCTGACATAATCGCCGTTCTGTATGAAACAGATTTCCTGTGAATCGGGTGTTTCAGCCGCTGTCTGACCGTTTTCTGCGGCGACTTGACGGATTACGTCCTTTGTGTACATACCGCAAGGGAAGATTATGCGCGACAGTTGTTCTTGCGAAAGCCGGTAGAGCATGTAAGTCTGATCTTTGCGTGAATCGCTAGCCATTTGTAGCGCGAAACGCCCTTTGTCCGTTGTGGTTACACGCGCATAATGCCCAGTCGAGATGAAGTCCGCGCCGACAACATCTGCTTGAGCTGTAAGAGCCGCGAACTTCACCAGTGGGTTACACATAATACAAGGGTTCGGCGTTTTGGCGTTCTTGTACGAATCAATGAAGTAGGGGATAACCGTTTCAGAAAAGTTTTTCGACACATCGGCGACATAGAACGGTACGCCTAACTCACGAGTGGCGATTTCAGCGTTTTCGGAATTCTGACCCTCAAAGAAGCGCAGGAACACACCCATCACGTCATAACCATCATGCCTAAGCAGATGAGCGGCAACAGAACTGTCAACGCCGCCGCTCATGCCGAGTAAAACCCTTTTATTCATGCTCAAACTCGTGCTCGTCGTCGTGTTCAACGGGTTCTTCTAAGCCCGGGATTGTGATATTATTCTTTTTCGCATAGTCCCAAAGGGCGGCGTGGATGGCTTCTTCGGCAAGGCATGAACAGTGGATTTTCACGGGCGGTAGACCGCCGAGGGCTTCTGTCACGGCTTGATTCGTTATGTGAAGCGCTTCTTCAATCGTCTTGCCGATAATCATTTCCGTAGCCATACTGCTCGTTGCGACAGCCGCGCCGCAGCCGAAAGTCTTGAATTTCGCGTCCTTTATCACGCCGTCTTCAATCGACAGCGACACGCGCATAATATCGCCGCATTTAGCGTTGCCGACTTGACCGACACCACTTGCGTCCTCTATCTCTCCCACGTTACGCGGGTTTTCGAAGTGGTCCATTACTAATTCTGAGTATTGCATATTAAGCCTCCTGTTTAGCTTTCGTGGTAGAGTGGTGACATCTTCCGCAGTTTCTGTATTATATTGGGAAGGACTGCCAGTACCTCGTCTATCTCTTCTTCTGTGTTATATCGCCCGATAGACATACGCAGTGAACCGTGCGCTATTTCGTGGGGTAACCCGATTGAGAGCAGAACATGTGACGGGTCAAGTGAAGCCGACGTACACGCCGAACCACTCGAACAGCAAATGCCCTTCATATCCAAAGCCAAAAGCATCGATTCGCCCTCAATAAATTCGACGCTGATATTCACGTTACCGGGCAGGCGTTGTGTCGGATGACCGTTTAAGCGCGTATGCGGCACTAGTTTTAAGAAGCCGTCGATAAGCTTGTCGCGCAGTGCCGAAATACGCAACGCCTCATGTGCCATCTCCTTAGCCGCCAATTCAGCGCAAAGCCCGAGTGCCGCAATGCCCGCGACATTCTCTGTGCCCGCGCGTCTACGCATTTCTTGTGCGCCGCCGTGTATGAATGTTTTAATCGGCGTACCTTTTCTTATATACAACGCGCCAACGCCCTTTGGCCCATAGATTTTGTGGGCTGACAGCGTGAGTAAATCAATGTTCATGCGCTTAACGTCTATCGGCACATGCCCAAATGCCTGAACCGCGTCTGTATGGAAAACTATGTTGTGTGATTTCGTTATCTGCCCAATTTGTTCAATCGGCTGAAGCGTCCCGATTTCGTTATTCGCAAACATTATAGAAACTAAAATCGTGTCGGGGCGTATCGCGGCTTCAAGGTCAGATGGTTTGACTTGCCCATATTTATCGACAGGCAAATATGTCACGTCATAACCTAGCTTCTGCATATACTCAAATGAGTGCAGAATCGCGTGGTGCTCTATTTGTGTTGTGATTATGTGTTTGCCCTTGTGCGCGAGGGCTTCACAAACGCCTGAAACCGCCCAGTTGTCGGCTTCTGTGCCCGCGCCCGTGAACACTATCTCTTTGCTGTCGGCATTCAGCACTTTCGCAACTTGCGCACGTGCTGTTTCTATGGCTTTATGAGCCTCATATCCTATGGAGTAGGGGCTTGAGGGGTTGCCGTAACTCTCGGTTAGGTACTTCATCATTATTTCTACAGCTTCTTTGCGCGGCTTGGTTGTCGCCGCGTTATCAAGGTAAATCATATGTTCACCCTCTATCCTTCTATTTCAGGCTTTTGTTTTTTTGCACCCTGACAACTAATAGCCACGCTTTTAGTTGTCACCCCTCTAAAGAGGGGCACGGCGGCAACGAACAATGAATTGTGAATTATTGTTGCCGCCGTGATAAATCTTCTAGGGTAATTGCGTCAACGACGGCGTTTGTGCTAGAAAAAATCTGCTCCCAGACTGTTTTTGTACAGCATGTCTTGCAATATCCGGACGGACAAGCATCAACACCGTCACCCACGCAAGCCACAGGCGACAAATCGCCCTCCAGTACGCGGAGAACATCCCCTACGGTGATGTCGGCGGGCGACTTTGTGAGTACATAACCGCCATATGCTCCGCGCGTACTCCTTACGAGTTCGGCTTTTTTGAGAACCGCCATGAGCTGTTCAAGATAATTCTCCGGGATGCCCTCCTGTTGGGCAATGGTTTTGAGCGATAGCGGGCGGTCTTGCGTGGCCGCGAGTGCGGTCATTGCTTTAAGCCCATAACGCCCCTTTGTAGAAACCCTCATTCGTAACACCAGCTTCTCTTCGTTGTAAACATACTATAACATCAACGAGGGTTAATGTCAAGTGTTTTAGTAGGAATTAAAAAACCCCGAGAACTCGGGGTTTTTTATCATAAAGTGGGCGCAACACGGAACAAAATATCGTCGTCGCGGTAGTTTTCCAGATTTTTTCTGTTGTCGCTTATGCCGCCAGCCGCTAAATCGGTTATGCGCCTAACCAAATCGGGCGCTGTCGTAATGGATACATGGTCAATGCTGTTATCGAGCTTTCTAACATTCTTTTCAACAAGGCGTTTTAACTCAATCAAAGGCTCGTCCGTCAGCTCTTTGTCTAGCGTAAGCCCCACTATGGCTGTGTTGCCTGTTATGACGGTTTGGGCGGTTTTTACGCCCTCAATCTCTGTAACGCGGTCAGCTATGCGCTTTGCGCGGGTTCTTGATGTCATTTTATCACTGTCGCCCATTGGTGTTGTGTCGTTTACAATCACGCCGGGGTTTGTGGTTTTGTTCGCGCTTGCGGTTGTGTTCTTGATACTCTGTTTGCGAGAGTTTGAAACGCGAACGACACTGTTTGACACGGTATAGCTGTTTGGCTGTTCCGTCGTTACTGTTTCTTTGCGTGACGAACAAGCCGTTAGCCAGACTAAAGCCATTGCAACAAAAATCGGTAAAAAGCGTTTATATGTCATAGATTCCTCCTAATTCGATAGATAACAGTAGTATCTATATAATTAGAAGGAATTATGCGGATTCAGCGCAAAAACCTACAGAACATAATGGTCAATCGTGTTGATAAGCGTCACGATATCGGGCTTGCTGATTTGCGCCGTAACGCCGACTGATTTGCCCTTTGAAGCCATTTCGTCGTTAATGAGTGATGAGAACACGATAACAGGCAACATCGCCAATTCGCGGTCTTCACGGATAAGCTTCGTCAGTCTGTGACCGTCCATAAGTGGCATTTCAATGTCCGTAACGACACAAGAAACATAGTTGGAGATGTCGCCGCCCAGTTGCTTGTATTGCCGGAGCAGATTCCAGGCTTCTTCACCGTTCGTGCAGTGAATGAGGTTCTTGTAGCCCGCACGTTCAAGGCTCTCGCTAATCATGCGCTCGAGAATCTGTGAATCGTCGGCAATGAGAATCGGGCGGTTGCAAACAGGGCGGTCACCGAACTTGTTGACCTGATTGACCTGAATACCCGCGCTCGGCGAAATGTCAACGAGAATCTTCTCGAAGTCGATAATCGTGATAAGCCTATCATCCACACGCGCTATGCCTGTAGCAAGACCGTCTTCGCCGCCATATATCGCCGGGTCGGGTTTCTCGATATTAGTCCACGAGATACGGTGAATGGCTTCCACTGAATGGACATGGAAAGCGGACGGGTTTTTATTGAAATTGGTCATAATATAAATATCGCGGTCGATATCTGACGATTCGGGCAGACCTAAATAGGCGGGCAGGTTAATGAGCGTAAGCACGATATTACGCGGTTTAAAAACACCCTCGACAAACGGGTTCGAGTTGGGCATGGGCGTAACAGGCTGGGCGCGTGAGATTTCATCAATCTTGGCAACATTTATTCCGAAGTGTCGCCCCGAAATTGTGAATTCCATAATCTCCAGCTCGTTCGTGCCGGTTTGTAACAGGATACCCTCTTTTTGCTTTTTCATAAAGCAACCTCCTGAAATACTTTCATTACAAGTATTATAACAAACCATCGAAATAATTTCCATATTTTTTATAGAAAATTTTGCATTGTCTGTTGTAGTAAAATGAAAAATACAGTATACTATAACGGCAATGCTCAAAAAAAGGGGATATGTGATGAAAAAAAGTATCAGCCTTGTCTTGACAATACTCTTAATTATAGCAACAATCAACGCAACACCCGTTTTTGCAATGCATGTAGGCCTTAGCTGTGAAGCGGGGCCAACGGACGGTAACTCGTTTGTTGAAGCTGACATGAGCATTAAGGAATTGCTCATGCCCGAGAAGAACCCGAACAAGAAATATATCGCGCTCACATTCGACGACGGGCCACACCCAAGCTATACAGAAAAGATACTGGACGGACTGAAGGAGCGTAACGCCGTTGCGACATTCTTCATTCTGGGTTATCGCGCCGAGATTAAGCCCGAAATCATTGAGCGCATGGCGAATGAGGGGCACGCCGTAGGCAATCACAGTTTCAACCACAAGATGCTAACGTCACTAAGCACAGCGGGTATGAACAGCGAGATTGACAAGACAAACGAACTCATCAGAAATCTGACGAACCAAGATGTTGTCCTGTTGCGCCCGCCTTATGGGAGCAGGAGCAGCGGGCTACAGAAATCATGCCGCGAGCGTGACATGGCCATTATCATGTGGGATATAGACCCGCGTGACTGGAACCGCTCGAATGCGTCAGCTATCGCGCAACACTGCATAGAGCGCGCGAAGGACGGGGATATAATCCTGTTCCACGATTTGTATCAATCGAGTGTTGATGCGTCGCTCATGGTTGTTGATGCTCTGCAAAAGCAAGATTTTGTATTTGTAACCGTAGACGAACTAATAGGTCAGAACGTAATACTGGAAGCCGGTGAAATCTACCGCAACGGACATAAAAA
>CAZOVK010000096.1:0-7302 GCA_964583165.1 uncultured Defluviitaleaceae bacterium
TGTTGAATATTCGACTCCGCTATGTCTGTCACACAGTCGCATTCCCATTTGGTTTCACAGGCGGCGGTTATGTCGATTACCGCGCGGTAGCTAAGCTTTCTGTCATTTACGAGGCGAAACTCTATGTTTTGAAGCTCACCCGTCATGGTGACCCAGGTGTTTTTGTCAACGCCATCGATATTGATAAAATCATCAAGCGTGGCGGTTTGGTTGATACTATGTACCGGCATTTCAGCGCCCCGCGCCATATAGAGCACGGCGATACGAAGCCGCGCCGTATAGTTCACGCGCTCGTTTAAGCACTCTGTTCTGTCTATGATGAACTCGCCGTCCGCTTTGAGCAGATAAGCCATGTCGGGCTGCGCATCGGGCACGATAATGTCGCCTTCAAGCAGCGCTTGTGTTCTTTCGGGTTCCATATGTTTATTAAGAACAATTTTTTCTTTTATCAGCTCTGTTCCCATGAAAAAATCCCCTCCGATTCGTATATACTCTTGATAGTAGTATATAGGTCATACAGGGGAATTATTCCATGAATTAGACACGCTGTTTTCATAACCTTACAAGACCGTAATCTCCACTGCTCTTGTTAATACATCAGCGTATGAGAAAGTCATCTTTCGCTTTTTTGGGGCGAAGGCCGAGTGTATCTCCTCGGGCAGTTCAGGGTCAACGGCAATGGTGAAGATGCTTGGGTAAACCTGTTCGACGACGCCCTTGGTGACAACTACACGGCTGCGGCCCTTCGTCGATTCCAATAGTACGTGGCTTCCGATAATGCGTGATATATCCTCCTTGATGCGGAGCATATCGTTTAACATACGGTCACTCCTTCGCAAATTATTCCATTACGCATATAATATAACACATATATCTATGCACGTCAAGTAAAATTTATGATTATATCACGTCAAATGTTAATTTGTCAATTCATAATTTCTTGTAATTTGTCATAAATTAGTAAGTTTTGTCGAATTTTCTGTAATGATTCTGCCGTACAGTCCTGTTGACGACGTTTTTCGTATATATAGAGTTTTGGGTTGCAAAATTACACTGCTTTTTGTATAATAAACGCACACAAATGCAGAAAGTTCCATTGATTAGGGGGGGATAGGGGTTGTGTATTTCAAACGGAAATATCGCCAATGGCGGCTGGGTCGCGGAACAAGGGGACTTTGTTTATTACTACAACCTCAGCAGTAACGGCTATCTCTACCGAATGCGGGCCAGTGGTGACGACAAGACAGAGCTTTCGAATGATGAATGCCAATACATAAACGTAAGTGGCGAATGGGTGTATTACAGAAATGACAGTGACGGCGGCTGTATCTATCGCATACGGATAGACGGTACAACCAGGACAAAACTCAATAATGACCCAAGCCGATACTTAAATGTTTGTGATGAATGGATATATTATAGAAACAACGATGACGGTGGTTACCTCTACCGCATTCGCACAGACGGAACAGACTGTACGCGCCTAGGCACTGACCGCTGTGAATCTATAGCAGTAAGCGAAGGGTGGGTATATTATACAAACGCAGAAGACAACAACAACCTCTATCGCTTACGCATAAACGGAACAGACAGAATACGCCTAAACTACGATTACTGCTTTTATGTGAATGTTTGCGGTGATTGGGTCTATTATGCTTGCCGCAACAAGAGATTCGCCAATGACCTCTACCGCATGAGAACGGACGGCACGGGCAAGACGAAGCTGTGTAATGACAACGCATGGAGCGTTAATGTCAGCGAGGGTTGGGTGTATTACTGCAACTACAACAATAACAATTATCTATACCGCGTCCGTACAGACGGCACAGGCAGAATGCGGTTGGGGAGGGAGAGTGCCTGGGGCACAAATATCTGTGGGGATAGGATTTATTACAGAACCGTTATTGACGGCAAAAGCTATCTTTATCGCGTAAAGACAGACGGCACATTCCGCCAAAGAATAGATTAGCCCCAAAAATTCTGTTGCGTTTTGTTATAATATATGTTACAATATTAAAGTTAGAGCGAAACGAGGTGAACACGATGAAAGAAAATTTGCATCCCGAATATCATCAGGCAACAGTTAGATGTAACTGTGGTAACGAATTCGTAACGGGCTCGACAAAGAAAGAAATCCGCGTCGAGATTTGCTCGCAATGCCATCCGTTCTACACGGGCAGCCAGAAGAACAGCCAAAAGAGAGGCACGCGTAGCGAAAAATTCCGTACAAAGTACAAGCTCGGTTAGCGGGCTTATAGCAAGTTGACAATAGGGTTGAGAGGTGTCTCAGCTCTTTTGTTGTACTCAAATTTGGATAGGGGTAAGAATTGAAGAATGAAAAAATAGAATATACCTATATCGGTGGTCAGGCTGTCATGGAAGGCGTGATGATGCGCGGGAAGACCATGTATGCTATGGCTGTGCGTCATTCAAGCGGTGAAATCAATGAAACAAAGAAAGCCGTAGCAGAACCCCCCGCGTGGCAGAAACTCCCTATCATTCGTGGCATTATGGCGTTTATCAACAGCCTTGTCTTAGGCATGAAACTCATCTATGATTCGGCTGACATGGCGGGGATTGACCTGAAAGAAGAGAACCCGTCAAAGTTTGACCTGTGGCTGGAGCGTAAGTTTGGCGACAAGCTCATGGGCATTATCATGGGTATCGGCGTGGTATTGGGGATTGTGTTCTCTGTTGGGTTGTTCATGCTCTTGCCCGTTGGACTGACGAGTTTTTTGGGTGACAACATACCGACACAGGCGCTGGGTATCATCGAGGGGGTAATACGTATCGTCATCTTCCTTGGTTATCTCGCTATTGTTGCACAGTCAAAGGATATTAAACGCTTATTCCAATACCACGGGGCGGAACATAAGACGATAAGTTGTTATGAACACAATGAAGCGCTCACTGTCGATAACGTGAGAAAACACTCACGCCTTCATAAGCGTTGCGGAACGAGTTTTCTTCTTATTGTAATGATAGTCAGTATGATTTTCTTTACGGCGATAAACGTGCGCGACATTTGGATTAGGCTTGTTACACGCGTGTTGTTCGTGCCGCTGATAGCGGGCGTGAGTTATGAAATCATCAAATGGGCGGGTAAGTCAGACTTTTGGCTGGTCAACGCAATCAGCTACCCGGGGCTTATGCTCCAGAAGCTCACGACAAAAGAACCCGACGACGGGCAGATTGAGTGCGCCATACGCGCTATGTCGGCCGTTATTGAGAAAGAGATAGAAAAGAAACAAGAGGTGGAAGATGACACGCAGGGAAGCGTACAAGACAGCAACAACGCGACTGCGTGAAATGAATTTTGAGACGCCCGAGATTGAAGCGCGTTTCCTTCTCTGTGAAGTGTTAGATACTACGGCGGCCTTGCTGTTTTCTGATATGGACGCGGTGATGAGCGCGGAGGATTTGGGCGAATACGAAACCTTGATAGGTCAACGGCTGACGTTTAAGCCCTTAGCCTATGTCATAGGCAGGAAAGAGTTTTATGCGCTTGAGTTTCTGGTCAATGAGCATACGCTGATTCCGCGTGACGATACCACGATTTTGGTTGACAGGGCGATAGTGGCTATTAGGGAACGTGGGTATAGAAAGGTGTTCGAGCCTTGCACGGGTAGCGGTTGTGTTGCCATTGCGCTTGCATATAATTGCAGGAATATTGAAGTCTATGCGACTGATATAGACGAAAGGGCACTCGCCATTGCGGAAACATCAAACGCTTCGCCGCATGGTGTGGCTGACAGAATAACTTTTGCTCATGAGGATATTCTCACACGATTACCAAACGAGCGGTTTGACTTGATTGTGAGTAACCCACCGTATATCCCGACTGACGATATTGAGGCGCTTATGCCCGACGTGAAGAATTACGAACCGCATACTGCGCTAGACGGCGGTGTTGACGGGTTGAAATTCTACAGGCGCATTGCAGAAGTAGGGCATGATGTTCTCAACGAGAACGGCATGATAATAGTAGAGATTGGTTACAACCAAGACAAGGACGTTTGCGCGATTTTTGAGTCTGTAGGCTTTAAGACGGCTCTGTTCTTGGATTTAGCGGGTTTACCCCGCGTGATAGAAGCTAGTTTAAAGGATTAAAGGGGTTTAGTATGATAGATAAATTAGAAGAATTATTGGCGAAGTTTGAGGATATGCAGGCGAAAGTAGGCGACCCGTCCGTCATTGCCGACCAGGCGCAGTTTCGTGCTATGATGAAGGAGTTGTCGGCCATTACGCCGATTATCGAGAAGTACAAGGAATGGCAGAAGGTCAACAAAGAAATGCAAGATAACCGCGAGATGCTTGAATCGGGCGAGCTGGACGAGGAGATGCGGGCGTTGGCGCGTGAAGAGCTTCAACTGAATAAGGAAGCGTCCGAAGAACTTTTGCAGGAAATCAAAATCATGCTACTGCCGAAAGACGCGAATGACGAAAAGAATGTCATCATGGAGATTCGCGGCGGCGCGGGTGGTGACGAGGCGGCGTTGTTTGCATACAACCTCTACCGCATGTACGCGCATTACGCTGAGCGCAGGCGTTGGAAGACAGAATTGTTGAGCGTGAACGAGAACGATTTGGGCGGGTTCAAAGAGGTTGTTTTTTCGATTTCGGGCAAGGGTGCGTATGCGCGTTTGAAGTATGAGAGCGGAGTACACCGCGTTCAACGTGTACCAGAAACCGAATCGCAGGGGCGTATTCACACCTCAACCGTTACTGTCGCCGTTCTGCCCGAAGCCGAGGACGTAGACGTTGAACTGGATGTGAACGACGTGCGCGTAGACGTGTTCCGTTCGAGCGGTAACGGTGGGCAGAGCGTCAACACGACAGACTCGGCCGTGCGCCTTACACACGTGCCGACGGGTATAGTCATTTCGTGC
This sequence comes from uncultured Defluviitaleaceae bacterium, assembly GCA_964583165.1. Lineage (GTDB taxonomy): Bacteria > Bacillota > Clostridia > Lachnospirales > WRAX01 > CAZOVK01. Next base: position 4,890 of record CAZOVK010000096.1, read on the forward strand.
CAAGACGAGAAATCACAGCTCAAAAACAAGGACAAGGCGTTCAAAATCCTACGCGCCAAGCTCTATGAGATTGAACTCGAACGCCAGCAGAACGAGATGAGCGCCGCGCGTAAGAGCCAAGTGGGCACGGGCGACCGCGCCGAGCGTATCAGAACATACAACTACCCGCAAGGGCGTGTATCAGACCACAGAATAGGTTTGACGTTACACAAACTGGAGCAGATTCTCAACGGCGACATGGACGAAGTGCTTGAAGCACTCATTACTACCGACCAAGCGAAGAAATTGGCGGCTTCTGAGAACTAAAAAGGGGTAGGGGGATATGAGGAGATATTTACTGCCTGAACTTGGGAACGACTATAAAGCGAATCTGCATTGCCATACAACAGACTCTGACGGAAAGCTCACGCCCGAGAGAGCGAAATATGCCTATCAAAAACGCGGCTACTCGGTAGTTGCTTATACCGACCACAGGGTTTTTATTGACCGTCAGAGCCTGACAGACGATAGTTTTGTTGCGATAAACGCCATTGAGGTAGACCATAGCACAGAATCCATCAGCAAGAAACCGCATGTGCCGTGTTATCACTTCAACCTCTACGCCATGCGCCCCGATATTAAGGCAGATATTCCGAACCCCAACTGTATGTATGGCGATATATATGAACTGAACGCATACATCAAAGAGTGGGCAGACAAGGGTTTTCTTGTCTGCTACAACCACCCATATTGGTCACTCCATAACTACAATGACTACGCGGGCTTGCGGGGGCTTTGGGGTATGGAGATTTATAATCACGGCTGTGAGGTTGAGGGGCTGTATGGCTATCACCCACAGGCATATGACGAGATGTTACGCGCGAGCGGCGAGAAGCTGTTTTGTGTGGCGGCTGATGACAATCACTATGAATTGCCGTTCGGGCATAAACGCAGTGACAGTTTCGGCGGCTTTGTCTACATACGCGCCCCTAAGCTTGATTATGAAACCATTATGAAAGCCCTCGAAGCAGGTGATTTCTACGCGTCTACGGGCGCGAGAATCAACTCCTTATATCTTGAAGATAACACACTGAATATCACATGCACCGAGGCCGACAGTATTTACGTAATGACAGACACGCGTCGTTGCTACGTCAAGACTACGGAATCTGAGCCAATGACAGAGGCTTCTTTTGAGCTTAAAAACGATAAGTATATCCGCGTTGTTGTGACAGACACAAAGGGGCGGCGTGCATTTTCAAGCGCGTATTATTTGTAATTGTGAAGCGCAAGACGCGGGGGGCTTGCTAAATATGATAACCAATGAAGAATACTATGAAATTGTGAAACATAAGCGAGAACTCTTGAAAAAGCCGGAGGTTTTGCGCTGTACATGCCCGAATGTGAATTGTGAATGGCATGGGAAATGTGTGCAATGTGTTGCGTTACACCGTTGTGAAGAACTCGGCGGCGAAAGTCTGCCGTTCTGTTTACATCCGATGTTGAAGGGGAAGATTGAGGCGTTAGCCGCCGCTGTTTATGCGAACCTGCATGAAAAATCGGGCACGCCACAGGAATTATCGGACTATGTAAAAAAACGTGACGCAGAAGATAACCTACACTAAGAGTTGTTATCCCCACGCCTACGCCCATAAAGCCCTTTAAGTTGGGCTTTTTTGTCGTACATGAGTTTGTCGGCGCGTTTCATGGTGTCGTTTATCGTCGTATCTGTTTCAGTATCAAAAATAGCGTAACCATACGCAACGACAGGTGAGCCGGAAAGCTCCAATGTCGTTGCGGCGCATTGAGCCGCGAAGCTGTCGAGTTTTTCCTCCATTTGTTCCTTTGTGGTGTTTGTTATGATAACGCCGAACTCGTCACCACCAAGGCGGTAGAGCGTGCCAATGTCCTCAAAAACACCCTTAATCAGATTTGCGCAAGTAATAATGAGGTCGTCACCCGCCTTATGCCCATAGGTGTCGTTGACATTCTTCAGGTTATTCACGTCAAACATGGCCAGTGCCATTCCGACAGGTGGTGTTTGCGTGGCGAGTATGTTCTCCATATCGCTTTCAAATCGCGTGCGGTTGTTAGCTTTTGTCATCAAATCCATGTACGCTAGGTGCTCAAGCATCTTCACTCGAAGATTCTCCAAAAGGGCATTCGATGTGTCGCGCCCCGCCGTAATCGCGAGTAACAAAACAAACGCGAACAGCCCGAGTCTAAAGAAGAAAGACGCATCGTTGATTACCCCCGGTTGATAAAAAAAGATTAAATCCAACAGTCCGCCTAATAACAGAACACTTACGGCGAGAATGAAGCGTATAATCTTTATGTCGCGTGTTTTTGTATAAACATGGGCAGTATGAACAAACACCACAACGCAATTGAAAACCAATGAAAACTGTGAATATGCCGCTGTTTCGACAAAATC
>CAZOVK010000097.1:0-7105 GCA_964583165.1 uncultured Defluviitaleaceae bacterium
TCAACGATTTCTGGTTTTACATCCAAAACCTCCGCGATACGCTTCGCCGAAACATTCGCGCGCGGTATGAATACGAACATCATAGACAGCATGACAAAACTCATAATAATCTGCATGGTGTACTGCATGAACGCCATCATGTCGCCGACCTGCATTGTAGCTTGTGCTACTTGGTGTGCGCCGATCCAGATGATGAGCAGTGACATGCCGTTCATTATAAGTGTCATAAACGGCATCATGAATGCCATAGCACGGTTAACAAAAAGGGTGTTTCTCGCCAAATCGCGGTTGGCCTTTTCGAAGCGCTCTTTTTCAAACTTATGTGTGCCGAACGCGCGGATGACCATAAGACCATTCAGCGTTTCGCGCGACACGAGGTTCAGGCGGTCAATGAGTTTCTGCATGAGCATGAAACGCGGCATTACGATGGCCATAATAACACCGATTAGACCGAGCATGAGTGTTACGCCCAATGCGATAAGCCAACTCATACTGGTAGATTTAGAAAGTGCCATGAATACGCCGCCGATACCCATAATGGGCGCGTAACATATCATACGGATACCCATTGTGAGGAGCATTTGAATCTGTGTAACGTCATTCGTAGTTCTCGTTATGAGCGAAGCCGTTGAAAATTTGTCATATTCGGCATTCGCGAAGCTTTCGACTTTGGCGAAGATGTCTTTGCGTAGGTTTCGCGCAACACCGGCGCCCAGACGACTGGAGATGAACGACACGAGGATTGTCGCGACACCGCTTGCGAGGGCGAAAAGTAGCATAATTCCGCCAATTTTGAGTATATATTCGCGTTGTACAACCGTCATATCAAGACCGAGTTCTTTGTAGAACGCGCCCACAAGGACTGTGCCGCTCTGTTTGAGCATAGACGGGTCGAGTGCTAGTGCTTTGCCACGCGCATCATCAAACACGCTTTGCGGAATTTGTGTAAACATGGGCATCATCTTATAAGCGTTTGTGATGTCTATTTCACGCATATCCGTAATGCCGGTACTCTGGTTCTGAGTCGCGCCCGGTTGTTGTTGAGCCATAGTTTGCATGACGTTAATCATCGTCCATGTGGCTGTGCCGAAGGCGTTGTCTAACTCCGCCAGATTTTCTTCAGCAAGGTTGTCATTCCGCACATAAATATCCTTGCTTTCTGCAAGCGGGTATAAATCCGCGTACTTTTTGCCCTTCGCGTTTGTATCATTGCCGGACACGAGAGTGAAACCCTCGGCGGCGAGGGCTTTCTGCTCCTCTGTCATAAAAGTCGTGATAAACGCGTAACCGTCAGCGGAAATCGCCTTGGGCGTTGCGCCCTCAATGCCATTTTGCTGTATGCCTATGTTCACGATGTTTGACATATAATTAGGAAGATTCAAATCAAACATCGCCTGCGCGAACAAAAGTGCGACAGCCACTAAAAGCACGAACAGAAACGGCTTTAGGTATTTCGCCAGTCTAATCATTCCATATCCCCTTTACTTTCTTGTTGCATTTCGTCGCGTACCGCTTCTGATACCTCCGCAAAGCGATTCATGAGCCTAATCATTGTTTCGACATCTTCTTCACCGACGCGCTCGATTATAGCGTTAAACGTGCGCTCGATATGTTCGCGCATCTGCTTCGTCACGTCTTGCCCCATGTCAGTCAATTTGACCTGTATACGGCGGCGGTCGGTTTTATCTATCGCGCGGCAGAGGTAACCCTTTTTCTCAAGTGAGTTCAAAATTTGTGATATGGCGGGTTTTGACACATGCAGGCGCGTGTGCAAGTCTGACATGTAATTCTGTTTTTCAGGGTCACACTCACCGTCAGCCACAACACCGAGAACAAACAACTCCCCCATATGAAGGTTTACGCCCGCCGGGAAGATTAGAGCGACTTTCTTGAAGCGCATGAGAGCGCGTATTAAATCATGTTTCACGTGATTTCCCGATTGATTTTCCATTACAATACTCCCTCACTTAGCCCCTTTCATAATTGTTAAGTACTTATATATTTCAATGGTTAATAGTGTAACACTCAATATTTTATATGTCAATACATATTTTTAACAAAAAAAGGAGCGGCTAACCGCTCCTAGTGGTAATATTTATTACTTCGCTGCCTTAAACTCTGTCCAGATTGAATCATATGTCACCATTGTGTCGGCGTCATAGGTGTAAATTTGGGCTTTCGCCACTAATTCTGAAGGGATGTTGACGGCCTTATTATCTAAAAACTCTTGGGGAAGGAAGGCTTTCGCGGCAGTGTTGCAGTTGATGTAATTGATGAGTGAGCTGGCTTCCGCGCTGTTCTTGCCATCCAGCATGAAGTTGAGGAAGGTGTAGGCGTTAGCTTCATTCGGAGCTTTCGCGGACATAACAAAGCTGTCGATATAGAACGTCAACCCCTCTTTGGGATATGCGTAAGTCACAGTCGGCACTTCGGCAATCGCCGCTGTCACTTGTGAACCGAACATATAACCCGCCACAGCGTCACCGCGGATAATCGCGTTATGAGGCGTATCAGCGTCAAAGGCTATGATATTGGGTTTAAGCTCCAACATTTTCTGTTTCGCCTGTTCGAGAATGGCGGGGTCGGTTTCGTTGACAGAATAACCCATGCTCAACAGCGTAATACCTATAATATCCCTGTCACCGTCAAGAACCACGAGCTTGTCGCGGAATTCCTCATTCCATAAATCCTCATAGCTTGTTATCTCAAAACCAACTTTAGCGGTGTCATAACAGAGAATGGCGGATGCGCCCGCATAGGGTATGCTGAACTTATTATCGGGGTCATAATATTTACCTTGGAAACTCGTGTCAACATTCTTGTAATTCGCAATCTTCGCTTTGTCAAGGTTTTTGAGCAAGCCCTCTTTTGCCATCACGTCAATGATGTAGTCACTGCATAGAATGATATCGTACTGGTTCGCCTTCGTAGAGAACAGCGAGTACATCTCCTCGTTTGTTGAAAACTCTGTGTAGTTGACCTTGATGCCGGTTTCTTGTTCAAAACGTTGAACAACCTCGTCGGGCACGTAATAAGCCCACGACATAATATTCAGCTCTTTTTTCGTGTTACAGCCCGAAACGGCGGTCATTGCCGCGACAAGGGTCAGGCAGAGCAGAATGGCTGACAGTTTTTTCATTCTTAGTCCTCCTTGTGTTTGTTTGTATATTGTAAAACGCCTACAACTGTAAACGTAAACAACAAGATAATGGAGCAGAGCGCGTTGATGATGGGAGAAACGCCCAGTTTTATCATCGAGAAGATGTGGACGGGCAGGGTTAGGGACGTTGGGCCACTGACAAAGGTCGAAATCACCACGTCGTCCAGTGACATAGCCACAGACAGCAATGCACCCGTCAAAACAGACGGCATGACTAGCGGCAAAATGACTGTCCGCAGGGTATGGCTCTTTGTCGCGCCCAAATCCCGCGCGGCTTCTGTCAGTGATTTCGAAATCCCGCGTAATCTGATACTTACCATGATGAAGACGTAGGGTATACAGAATGTCGAATGCGCAATAACAAGTGTCGTAATCCCAAAAGGTAGGGGGGTCAGCGAGAAAAATATCAGTAGCGCGATACCCAAAATAATCTCCGGGATTATGAGTGGAAGGTAGATAAACGCCGACACAGCCGATTTGACTTTCGGGCTTAAATTATCAACGGCGATTGCGCCGAGAGTGCCAAGAAATGCCGAAAGTATCGACGTAAGTATCGCCACGCGGAAGCTAACCCAGAACGCCGAGCCAATGCGACTGTCCATGAGCAAATCACCGTACCACTTGAACGTGAACCCCGTCCAAACCGCACCCGATTTTGACTCGTTAAACGAGTAGAGCACCACGCACAGAATGGGCAGATATAAAAACACAATCACAAGCCCCATATAGAATACCGACAGGCGGCCATTCTTTCTCATTAGAACAGCCCCCCTTCATCATGCGCGTTCTTTTGAAGCTTTCTATATAGCGCAATGAGTAGCAGAACGCAGATGACCATAACGACACTGAGGGCCGCCGCGAATGGCCAGTTACGCGCACTCTGAATCTGGTTGCGAATGAGATTGCCGAGTAGGAGCGTTTTCGCGCCGCCGAGTAGGTCAGAGATAAAGAACATACCAACAGCAGGGATAAACACTAGTGTTATACCGCCGACAATACCCGGTAAGGTCATGGGCAGTGTGATTTTGACAAAGGTTTCGAATCGCCCCGCGCCGAGGTCATACGAAGCCTCCAACAGCGAGAAATCGAGCTTGTCAACCGAGTTATAGACCGACAGTATCATAAACGGTAGAAGCATATACACTGTGCCGACTAGCACCGCCCCGAAGTTATACAAAAACCGAATCGGCTCATCAACAAACCCCAAAAGCACTGTGTTTACAATACCGTTGTTCGCGAGTAACATAATCCAACCGTAGGTTCGCAGCAAACTACTGGTCCAGAACGGTATCATCACGAGTAACAAAACACTGAATTTATGTTTGGCGTGTACCTTCGCCGCAAAATACGCGAAAGGGTAACCCACAAGCAACGTAATCACACTAGTCAATAGCGCCATCAACATAGATTCAACAAAAATTCCGATATAAAGTGGGTCAAAAATCCGCGCGAAGTTATCGAGTGTGAATTTGAAAACGACATTGCCCATCGGCCCACGCGTCATCACGCTCAAACTCAACGCGTAAATGAGCGGCACGCCCACGAACAGCCCCATCCATAGCAGAATCGGCATAGCAGGCAGGAGATTCTTCTTTTTCTGCATGAGTTTCTTCCTATTTATATAGTATAGTCAATCTCATCACCGCTAAGGAGTACCGCGCCGCCGTCATACCAACCCGCAAACACGCGCTGACCCACTTCAAAGTTTTCGTCTGAGTTGTAACTGACAGCCGTAAATTGAACGCCATCCGCATCCAGCACGGTCTTTGTCTGTGAACCCGCGTAATGTGTGCTGACGACAGTTGCCATAATGCAATTGTCAAACAGATTGCGCGATAGCTTCACCCTGTCCGTATGTATGCAAAGGTAGGCGGAATCACCCGAGGTGGGCTTTTCTGTAGCGATTTTTAGCGGTTGACCCGCCAAACTCACTGTGGCAGAACCTTTGGTGTGTTCGGTGACAGTCACAGCTAAAATGTTTCGTTCGCCAACAAAACCCGCCACGAACAGGCTCGCGGGCTTCTCGTAAATCTCGCGTGGTGTGCCGAGTTGCTTAATTACGCCCTCGTTCATTATGACAATGCGGTCTGACATATTCAGGGCTTCTTCTTGGTCGTGTGTCACATAGATGAAAGTTATCCCTGTATGAGTTTGAATGCGCTTCAGTTCGGTTTGCATGTGTTTGCGGAGTTTCAAATCCAACGCGCCCAACGGCTCGTCCAGAAGTAATATATCGGGGTTGTTGATGAGCGCACGCGCAATGGCGATACGCTGTCGCTGACCCCCCGAAAGTTGATGTGGGAAGCGGTCACCATAACCCGTCATCTGCACGAGTTCGAGCATTTCATTAACCTTTTCGGCAATCCGAGCTTTTTCCCACTTTCTGACGCGTGGGCCATAAGCTATGTTATCGAACACGCTCAAATGCGGGAAGAGCGCGTAATTTTGAAACACCGTGTTGACACTGCGTTTGTTCGGCTCCAGCTTCGTTATGTCGTTGCCGTTTAATACAATGCGCCCTCCCGATACGTCTTCTAAGCCCGCGATTGCGCGAAGTGTCGTTGTCTTCCCACAACCTGACGGCCCCAATAGCGTTATAAACTCGCCGCGCTCAATCTCAAGCGCGACATCTTTAAGGATATGCAGTTTCCCGAAAAACTTGTTGATATTTTCAAGTGCGAGAATGGTTTCCGCCAAAGTGTACTCCTTCGTCACTTTTAATTCCTACTAAGTTCATGGTATTTATTTTAACCTATAAATATCCATTCGTCAAGTTAAAATATACGTTGACAATTCGTTGAAATAGTGTTAGAATAGTACCAATAATTAGGAAGAAATATTACAAAATGTCAATGTAGATGTGAGGTGACTCATTTGGGATATGTAATACGCGGCAGGATAATAGACGCAATCTCGAACGAGCCTATAGAAAACGGCATTATCATAACAGATGGCGAGCGTATCAGTTATGTGGGCACAGCAGAGGGAGCAACGATACCCGACGACGCAGAAAATATCGACATTCCGAACGCAACCATCATGCCCGGCTTCATAGATTGCCACGCGCACCTACTGGGCACAGGACCTGAACGCGCACACCACCTGACAACCCCGCGTGAATACTTGCTGTTAAACGCCGCACATGAAATTGGGATTTTGTTGGATGCGGGGTTTACGGGGCTTAGGGATATGAGTTCGTTTGGTGTTCACTTACGTGACGCGATTGACCGCGGGGTACTTAGGGGTTCACGGATTTTCCCGGGTGGGCGAGTGTTAAGCCCTACGGGCGGTCATGTGGACGTTGAACCATGGATGCCACGTGAGTACATGCAGGAACACAGCCATATGGCGTATCTGGCTGATGGTGTTGAAGGCTGTTTATCGGCCGTGCGCGCACAATTCCGCGAAGGGGCGCGATTCATTAAGATTTGCGCAACAGGTGGTGTGTCTTCACCCATGGACGAGTTGGACGATGTTCAATACTCAGACGAAGAAATCACGACTATTGTGGCAGAAGCCAACCGCCACGGTACATACGTAGCCGCCCATTGCACAGGCACGGCGGGAACGAAACAAGTCTTGAAATTGGGCGTTTCTTGTATCGAACACGGCGTTATGCTGGATGAAGAATGCGTTGACATCATGAAGCAGAACGATTGCACGCTTGTCACAACCTTAGCCGTTTCATTCGGAGTGGCGAAAATCCCGAATCTGCCCGATTGGATGAAAAAGAAAGCCGCTCTTTGCGCTGACGCAAACCGACGTTCAATCGATATGGTCAGACGAGCAGGCATCAGAGTTGCCCTCGGTACGGACTTCTCAAATACGCCGACATCACCATATGCCACGAACGGGCGCGAGTTTGAAGCCATTGTCGAATCGGGTTATACGCAACTTGAAGCCATAAAAATCGGCACAATCAACGTAGCCTACCTCATGAAATCA
>CAZOVK010000098.1:0-7079 GCA_964583165.1 uncultured Defluviitaleaceae bacterium
AACTCAAAATGCCCCGTTTTTATAGCGTCCCTCGGCATTGTTGTTTACCTCACCTATACTGCTTTGTTGTGGAAATTTGACGTTTGGCTTCCTGAATCTTTACGAACGATTGGCGCACCTGTGCTTTTCTCGGTGGCATTCTCAACTATCGGATTTGTCGTGTTGGTATCCTTTCTGTTCGAACGCCACCGAGAGAAAACACTGGCCGCTGCACTGTTCGCCTTATTGCATAGCGAGCATATCGACGTGAGCACCCATATGATCTCCACTGATGAAACGCTCCCACTCCCACCAGTCGAAACAGAAACGCAGGACACGTTGGAGCAGCCAAGCGTGATGGATGAATTGTTTACGCCGGAGGAAAAAGAAATCGCCATGTTGCTAATAGAGGGAGAAACACAACGCGATATTTCGCGCAAGCTTCACTTAAACGCCGCCGAAGTTACCTTACAAATAAACGCCATCCGAGATAAGGTGAATAGTACGAATGGCCTTGATTCGATTATTGCCGCTATCGTAAAAGAGTATAGGCTGACGCGAAGGGAAACAGATATGCTGCGCCGCCTGCGCCAGAGCATGACTAACGCCGAGATTGCTGCCGAATTGTTTCTGTCGGAGGAAACCGTTAGAATCCATGTACGGAACCTGTTGAAAAAGTTGCCCGTGGAAAGTCGTCAGGATGTTGCCGCATGGGTTGAGGCATTCGGGGAAAATAAAGAATAAAGTGCAGAACTTAAATCACACCGCGTCGGGACAACTCGGCGCTTTTTTGCGTTATTGGGCCCCAAAAAGGGGAGGTGGGTAGTTTTGTGACAAAATTAACCGGCATTAGGAGGGGGGGTACGGGTAGTTTTGTGACAAAGTTAAACCTGCCTTTTTTCTTTTTGAGTGGTACAATTTCTTAGGTCGAGTGGTGAGGTGTGGTGAATGGACTTGTTAGGTAAGAGAATTTATCTCCAACCTATGGGCACGGTTCTCAATACAATTACGATATCGTGGAATTGCAAAAGGGCAAGCTGACTTACTCCGATACTTCGCACGGGAAGATAAACTTACTTTTCAAAATGTATGCTTTCAAATGGGAGTTGGGTTTTACCGTAACGTGCTGCTGGACTCCATGCTCATTGCCGGAGCTCATATCGAGATTATTGAAGAGGAGGATGATGGATAAACTTTTTGCATATGTTGACCGACCGAAATCAAACTGTGAAAGGAGGAACATCAAATGGATAAACGTGCGAAGAAAACAATAATTGCAATCGTTCTAATGATAGTAGGAATAGCTATATTTATTATTTTTGATGGGTTGGATTTGCCTTCGTGGGTAAAATTTATTGGAGTACCTTTTGTGTCATGGGGTTTAACTTCTCTTATTCTTACATACAAAAAGCAAAAATGATGTCTTAAGCCTCGACAAGGTTGCTCCCAGTACGGTGATAATCAACAATGGGCACAATGATACCCCCGCCCAGCAACAGTTCACACAATGGGGGCGGCTCGGAGAGAACCTCGGAGGGGTGAAATTCCCGTGGAGCGGTTTAGCAGCAATAGTTATGACGTTTTAACTACTGTCGGTTTGTGCTTTGGTCTACATAAAGGAGATGAATTACTCTAAGGATAGACAAATCAAACGCGGCGATATGTAATACGCCGACCTGACACAATGTGTCGGTTCAGAACAGCGCAGTAACCGCCCTACGTTAATCATACAGAACGACATTTGTAACAAACACAGCAGTATGGTCATTGTTGCCGCCATCACTAGCAAGACTGAACGTAAGCATAACTTGCCAACCCATTATCGTCAATTTTCTTGTCGATGATATTTCAGTTATTTAGCAACACGCCACGTCTAATCGTACATATAACTCCGATGCCATATTATCTTATTTGAACAAATGAAAAGCCCCCTACGTTGTTTTCAACATAGGGGGCTAATGTTACATACTTATAACTTGAGTTATTTACTACACTACATTTTCTTCAATATATCCGCTACTTACTCATTCATACACATTATAACAGGTCGATATTCTGTTCTCTCAACGCATACACATCTGGTTTGTTTGCTTTCGGTTAAATACGCAGGGTTATTGTGAACATGCCCGAATATATTGGCATAGGGCATGTTAGAGTTTATATAGAGCGGCTTGTGGGATAATAAGTACCAGCAGTCAACAAGTATCGGGTACGCAGATACCTCATCAAAACCTATTTCAAGCCATTCTTTTGGCGTGAGGTGTTCGTCATGGTTCCCCATGACAAGGACTTTATAGCCGTTAAGTTGGCGTATGATTTCGGCTGTTTTTATGGTGTCATAGGCCGACACATCGCCCAAGTGATAGACTATATCGTCATTTGACACAGTATCATTCCAGTTCTGAATCAAGCAAGCGTCCATTTCTTCAATTGAGGAAAACGGACGGATTTCGTAGCGGATAATCTGCTCATGCCCAAAATGTGTATCTGATATAACGTACTTGTTCATATATCCTCCTTAATGGTACTTTCTAATGCAAGTGACAGGCTACAAGCCTACCGTCTTGGGCGGGCTTTAAGTCTGGCTTTTGTTTCGTGCATAGTTCAAAGCATTTAACGCAACGCGTATGAAACGGGCAACCTTGCGGTGGATTTGCGGGGCTTGGTATATCACCGCTTAGGATAATTCGCTTGCCTTCTGTATCATCCAGTTTCATAACGGCTGAAAAGAGCGCCTGTGTGTATGGATGAAGTGGGCTTTGGCTTATCTCGTCAGCCGTACCGAGTTCAACGAGATTTCCCAGATACATCACGCCGATTCTGTCTGACAGATAAGAAATAACGCCCAAATCGTGGGAAATGAACAGATATGTCAGACCAAATTCCTTTTGTAAGTCCTTCATCAGATTCAATATCTGTGCTTGAACAGACACATCAAGCGCAGAAACGGGTTCGTCAGCCACAACAAACTTGGGTTTACAGATTAGCGCAATGGCTATGGCTACCCGTTGACGCTGACCGCCCGAAAGTTGGCGCGGGTATTTGTTTTTATAGCTTATATCAAGCCCAACAGATACCAGTATCTTATCTACAGCCTCTTCTTGTTCTTCTTTGGTGCCTATGCCGTGTATGACCAAAGGTTCACGGATGAGCCAACCTATTGTCTTTGTTGGGTTGATTGAAGAGTATGGGTCTTGAAAGACTATTTGAACCTGACGGCGAAAGGCTTTTAGTTGTTTCCCTTTTATAGATGTTATGTCGCTGTCGTCAAACTCTACGCTGCCGCTTGTTGGTTCCAGTAGCTTTACTATTATATTGCCTAGCGTTGACTTTCCACAGCCCGATTCACCGACTATACCCAGTGTTTCGCCTTCGTTAATCACAAGATTGATATTTTGGAGGGCTTTAACGCGCCTTCCTGAATCCACAAATTCCTTTGATAGATTATTGATTGATAGCAACGCGCCCATAATCGCCCTCCCTCATGTAATTTAGGCAACGTACTGCGTGACCATTTTGGTTTATTAAGGGTATGTCACCCTGTTTACACTCATCACATCTTGATTCACAGCGGCTATAGAACAGACAGCCCCTTTCTGGGCGCGATTCGAGTGGCTCAACTGTGCCCTCGATAGTCATCAGCCTTTCACCGCGTTTACTGATATTAGGTATGGACTTTATGAGCCCCTTTGTGTATGGATGAAGCGGGTCTGTTAGTATCTCACTGACTTCGCCGCTCTCAACAACCACGCCCGCATACATTACATAAACACGGCTACACATGTTCTTAATAACGCCTAAATCATGTGAAATCAGTAGCACAGCCGTGCCCAGCGTCTGGTTCATATGCTTAATTAACTCCATTATTTGCGCTTGAATTGTGACATCCAGCGCGGTTGTGGGTTCGTCCGCCACTATGAGTTTTGGGTTGTTAATGAGCGCCATAGCTATAACAATTCTTTGGCGCATACCACCCGATAGCTGATGAGGGTAGCAGTTATAAATCTTTTCTACATCAGCAAGACCAACAGAACGCAACATAGCAAGCGTCCTGTCCTTAGCTTCGGCTTTGCTCAAATTCGTATGGCGCAAGAGAGATTCAGCAATCTGTTTGCCTACCTTTATAAGTGGGTTCAGTGCCGTCATGGGTTCTTGAAAAATCACGGCTATGTCCTTCCCGCGTATAGATTCAAGCTCTTTTTCACTACAGGTTGTGAGTGTCTTTTCGCCTAACTTCACAGTTCCGTCAGTGATTTTAGCCCCCTCGGGCAGAAGCCCAATTACAGACATAGCCGTAAGCGTCTTGCCACAACCCGATTCACCAACTATAGCGACCATTTCGCCCTCATTTACATGGATAGACACACCGTTCACGGCGTGGAGTGCCTTTTTATCTTGAAAGAAATCCAATGTGAGATTTTCTATATTAAGTACAGTATTCGTTTCCATAATCTTCCCCCTAACGCTCGTTTACTTCGCGTATGCCGTCGCCGATAAGATTAAACCCGATAATAAGACAACACAACAGCACAGCCGGTATCATAACATACCAAGGTGCTTGAAGAAAGAAGTTTTGGGCTTCGCTTAACATCTTTCCGAAGCTGGGGTTTGGCGGTTGAATGCCAAGACCTAAGTAACTAAGCCCTGCCTCTGCCATTACCGCGCTTGCGAAACTCAATGTCATTGTGACAATGAGTTCCTGAAACAGATTGGGCAGTATATGAATGAAAATAATCCGTAAATCGCTCGCGCCCCGTACCTTAGCCGCGCGTACAAAATCAAACTCACGATATTTGACAAAGCCGCTCCGTGACATACGCGCAAAACGCGGGACAGCCATAATACTTAACGCTAGTATCGTGTTTCCTATGCCGTTACCAAAGACAGCAATAAGCATAAGCGCAAGCAACACACCCGGAAAAGCCATTTGTGTATCTATGATTTTCATTATCACTTCATCAACCTTGCCGCCATAATAACCCGCCGCCGCGCCGATACAAGTACCGACAGTAACGCCGAAGAGAACAACCACAAAGCCCACAAGCATAGAAATTTGTGTGCCTTTCATGATGCGACTTAAAATATCGCGCCCAAACTGGTCAGTACCCAGCAAATGCCCCGGCAAGCCGAATTTGAGTTTGTTCGCTACGTCCATAGCCGTTGGCTCATATGGCAAATAGAACAGGCTCACTAACATCATCAGCCCCAACGCAGATATGAGAATCAAGCCGATTATAAAACTTTTATTTTTCAGATAGCGTTTCATCTTTCACCTACTTCAATCTAATTCTTGGGTCGATGACAGAATAGAGTATGTCAACGCCAAAGTTACAGACCACAACCAAGAATGACAGATATAACACAAGTCCCTGAATGAGCGGCAAATCACGCGTGGATATGGACGTGGCTATAAGTTTGCCTATACCAGGCATGGAGAACACATTTTCAATAATGATACTACCGCCCAGAATATCAGCCACAAGCATACCCAAAATCGTTATCACTGGTATAAGTGAATTCCGTAGGACATGTTTGTACATTATATCATGTTGGCTTATGCCCTTGCTTTTGGCTGTCTTTACGTAATCCTGCTTGCGCTGGTTCAAAATTGATGTTCTTATATATCTTATTAGAACGGCTGAAGAATATAGCGATATAGACAACGCAGGCAAAAACAGGCTTCTTAAACATTCAAACGGGTTTTCGGAAAATGGTACGAAACCCATAGACGGAAACCAGTTTAACTCAACCGTGAACAAACCTATTAGAAAAATTCCCATACAAAACGCGGGCACAGACAGGCTCAATTGTGAAAACACAGAAACTCCAATCCCCGCGAAGCTCTTACTGTTAGACGCAAGCCAAACGCCCAACGGTAAACCGATTAGTATGGTGAAAAACAGCGTACAGACAGCCAAACTCCCCGTGACCTTAATGCCGTCAGCTATCAGTTGAGCGACAGGTTGACTGAATCTCAACGAATCACCCAAATTGCCCTTAAAAACCCCTGATACCCAAGACAAATACCTCTCATGCAACGGGCGGTCAAGCCCCAAACGCGCCGTCATCTCCTGCACTTGAAGCGGGTCAGCGTCAACACCCAAGATAATGTCAACAGGGTTGCCCGGCAAAATCTGAAATGTTGCGAATGTCACCAGAGAAATAATCACCATAGTGACTAATAAGCCGAAAAACTTTCTGATATAGTATTTCATATCAATTTCTCCTCAAAAACGGATTGGGCGGGTTTTCACCCGCCCGGCTAGCCTACTCTGCGAAATAGAGCTTGCTTAAATTCATAAACCCTACGGGGTAGAATGTATAGCCCATTACTTGCTTCGCGCTTACGACAGTTGCGTTAGGGTCACAGACATAAACAGCAGCGGCGTTTTCTGTAAGAATCTTCTGGCATTCTTTGTAGTATTCAACGCGTTTGCTCTCGTCAGTTTCAGTAAGCCCCTTTGCGATTAATTCGTCATACTCGGCGTTTGAGAATCTGAAGAAGTTCTTCGCGTAGGTTGTAGTGTAACGCGCCAAAACGTCATTGGGGTCAAGTTTGCCTGTTAAGCCGATTATTGTAGATTCATACTGGAATTTCGTATAGACATCTTCCAACCATGCCGCCCATTCGATAAGCTTAATCTCTGCTGTTATGCCAATGACTTTGAGCTGTTCCGCAAGAATTTGAGCTGTGTCTATGTGGGCTTGGTAGTTTGACGGTACGGTGATTGTCATATTGAAGCCGTTTTCATAGCCCGCGTCTTTCATAAGTTGTTTAGCTTTGTCTATGTCGCGTGTATAATAGTCAGACAGTTGGTCGTTATAATACACACCCATAACAGGGCTAAAGTTTGAATAAAGTTCTGTCGCAAAGCCCGAGAACACGCCGTCAATGACTTCTTGCTTGTTCACGGCGTAGTTAATGGCCTGTCTTACCTTTAGGTCATTAAACGGTGCTACCTCATTGTTGAGCGCGAAAATCTGAACCATGTTTTGGGGCGAATTGTAAACTGTGAAGTCTTTTTCCAAAATCGCCGCGTTGTCGGCTGATACGCTCGCTATATTAAGCTGACCCGAACGTAGAGCGGAAACAACCGCAC
>CAZOVK010000099.1:0-6860 GCA_964583165.1 uncultured Defluviitaleaceae bacterium
GAGTGTCTTGATATGCTCACGGAGCAGGAACATGAATTGATTGTGGCACTGTTCTGTGATGGGTATATGGTTTCGGAGTTAGCAAAACTGAGAAACTGATTGCTTATAGCAGCAGCAAAGTGAGTAGTTTTCATATCAGCACCAGGGTTTATCGTGTCCAATGAAGACATGAAACACCGTGTCCAGTTTGACTGACCGAACATACCTGCTAGTTAAGACCGCCGATTACCTTGTCTATCTCGTGTGTCATAAGCTTATCAAGGAGATTCCCCAGATGTTGACTTATGTCTGTGACTTCGGTTCTCTCCCCCCCGCCGCACGCTCGGCACGGTCTTCAGAAAGCATTGCTTGAAAGGCGGTTTCGTTCTTGGGGATAAGCAGGTGTGACTCACGGGATTGTCGGGGTTTCCCGTGCCGTGTTTGAATTCTTCATAGCCGATAGTCCTGCGCACGCCGCTGTCAAACACCATAGTCACGTCCTGTGGCGGGACAGCTTCATTCATAACATGATTTGCGTGCTCGCGTAAGTCGATTTCATAGATGTTGCCGTAAACCTTGCCCGTTCCCCTGTCCATGCTTGTGACTTCAACGGAATAGGCAATGATGTGGTCGGTGTATTCCTTTACGCCAAAGTGCATCCACGTGTAAAGCACCCGCCGAACAAGGGCGGCGCGTTTTGAAATAGCGCGACGCTTTTACGCGCTCTTTCAGCGCAGTTTTCGCCGCGTCTTTTGCGGTGAAAATGCCGACAGTAAGACGCACTGTCCTTGATGAACACATTGTTGTCGCGAAGCAACTCCGTACCCGACGCCTTCGCCAGCCACAGGAAATTCTTCTCCCTCGTGTCACTGGAACGTGCGGCGCGGCGCAATATGTCTGGTCATCACTTTCGCTTCGCGAAAGCGCCCTTGCGCGCTGAGTTAGTCGTACTGAAAATCGCTCTGATGGAATACGGTGTTCGTTTCCATAATTTTTCGTAGGGTGTCGATTAGGTCTACGTCGGTGAATTTGTCCATGATACCCTCCTTAAATCTTCAAAATATTAGTTGCCATACTTGCTGGATGTAAAACCCCTCCTTCCAAAATGTCATAACGACCATAAAAAAACAGCAGTCGCCGCGGGCTGCTGCCTTTTCTGCTGTCATTATGGGTTATTGGATACCAAGTGAAATATCGAAATAGATGTAAGCCGTGCTGCTGTTGTCGTCACAATGGATTAGGGAAACGCTGGAGGTGGAGAAACCGAAATGTCCGACCGTTACATATGAATCGTTACCCTTTCGGAGTTAATGCAGTTATCCCTTCTAGCCTTTACTTACACTTCAATATTTGCGGTCAGAACCGCGTGATCAGGGTATCCAACGGGAGGTTGAAAGTTGTCGCCGTTGGCGTATATCAGGGTGTCGCGTTTCATGAAATCCCAAGAGTAAAGCGGATTTGTCAATGTTACATCCCTTGCAACAATATGGTCAATCTTAAATCCACCCTCATACCCGTTTCGCTTCCAACTATATCTCTCAATTGGTGTGTAAAGCACACATCCTGCGCCCCCAAAGGTGTCCACTATCAATTCCCAATTCCAGAGCCTATGCGCGTAATTGCCGTTGTTAAAGTCGCCCGCAATCACTACGGGAATACGGATAGAACCCACATACTCAACAAGTGCGTCGAGCCGTTTTTTTCGAATTTCCATGTCGTCGTCAGGAGGGAATCGCGTTCCGATAATCGCAAGCGGTTTGCCATCTATTTCAATATCTACCCTCAAAAAATTCGGTCCCTCAGGGAAAGGCATGTTTGGCATTTCGTCAATAATAGTATCATTGACGATAATGGACGGATTGTGCTTGACGGCAATCAGCACTTCATTCCATCCTTTGCCATTAGCTTTCCTAATTTCCTTCACGCAATACACGCCGTACCCTAAGGACTCAAGCCTCTCTTTGAATTGCTCCCAGTTTTTACATAAGACAAACTCGGTCAAAACAATGATGTCAGCCGTCTGCTCGCGTATTTCATCGGCAACTATGTCCGCAATCCTTGCGCCTGTTCTGGATTGCAATTGAATGTTCCACTCAAGTATTTTCAGCGTTTCCAACGGTTGTCCTCCTTCTTTTGATAGGGCATTCAACGGCTGAACCGTCAACCCCTTTTATACAGGCATACACCATCTTGTCCGTATCATACCTCAGCAGTAGCACAGTGCCGCTTTCATTCGCGCTGCCGTCTATGTAGTAATGGCTTTTCCCGTCCCAATACACATCATGAAAACTCTTATTTCCCGCGAGCGAGCTTGTACTGACATGCCCTGCAATAATATCCTTGTAAAACGTGCCGAAGGTTGCGGGGTATTTGCTGACAAAACAGTCTTTAGAAGTGCCATACATCCAGTATTCTTCCGCTTCTTCGTCAATACCCGAGTGAACGAAGATTTGCTCCTCTGCTTCGTAATAGAACGGCAGTTTGCGAAGCCACTTAATCAAAGTAGCGTGGTTTGTGGCAATATCGCTTTTTATCAGCCTTGCGGCGCGAAACAGAAAACTATATTGCTCTGCACTCTGTATTTGAAGTGTGCTTATTGCTTCTTTCGTTTCCTGAGAAATGAAGCTGTTCACAGTAGTGAAATCCCTGTCCGCTCCCAACCACTCGGTGTTCCATATATCCTTGTCGGATGCGCTGAGAAATTCCAAGAACATCTTCTCGTGATTCCCCATCAGCGCAACAACCTTATCGGGGTAAGCTTCCGCCAACCCCTTCACTTTGTATAACACCGCACAACTATCGTTACCATAGTCCATATAATCGCCGCACAAAATAAGCCGCTCCACGTTATCACAGGACAAGTAAAAAGCGACAGTGCTTCTTCGAGTCCGTTAATATGCCCGTGAATATCACTCATTGCGTAAATGTAAGCCATACCTAATCACCTGCTCTTACAATATTGGATTTCTTCCATCATACCACGGTTTGCAGATAACAACAACAATAATGACTGTTCATATGGTGACGTTACCGTATACCTGCAAGCCGCCTAGGTGTAGCGAAGGCGGCTTGCGTGATTTACTCTCGGCAGGTGTTTGAATAATAAGTTTGTGCCTTGATTGCCATATGGCTATGCGCCTTTTTTCGCAAACTCCAGCTTAAAGTTCGCGTACTGCCCCGTATCTTCCAATACCACAGTCGCGGCATAGGTCTTTTAGGTCTTATCCGAGTACAGGTCAGTGAAGCTCACGCGCCCGTCAGCCAGAAGCGCGGTGGCGACTTCGCGTGTCAGTTCCTTTTTCTTGTTGCTGAAAAACTTATCGTTCTTCCACATACCGAAGCCACAAGCTTTGTTGGCACAAAAGAAGCCGTTCTTGTTCTCGTACACACCGCTTTTACAGCGTGGACATGTGCCGATGGGTTCGCATTGGGATTTATCGATAACGAACAGCTTGAGGTACTGTTCGTTCGGGGCTTTGTGCGATTGAATGAGATTTACCACGAGTTCGTCAATGCCCCACATGAACGCTTCTTCTGTCAGTTCGCCGCGCTCTATCTGTTTGAGTTTGCTCTCCCAGTCAGCTGTCAAAAGCGGGGAAATGACCGTATCGGGCAAAACTCGAATCAGGTTCATACCCTTTTCGGTCGGAACAATCTGCTTTTTCTTGCGCTCGAGAAAGCACGTTTTTACAAGCTTCTCAATGATGGAAGCTCGGGTTGCGGGTGTGCCAAGTCCTTTTCGTTCGGCATCTTCGGGCATATCCTCGATACCCGCCGTTTCCATAGCCGACAGTAACGTATCTTCTGTCATGCGCTTTGGCGGTGAGGTAAAGCCCTCATGCAGTGTTGATTTGGTTACGCTCACCACGTCGCCGTCGTGCAGTTCGGGCAGGGTTTGGGATTGTTCATCGCTATCATCCTGCTCGGTATCGGGTTTTGCTTTTATGCTGTCAACAAAGCCCTGTTCTATGGCTTTCCAACCGTCGGCAGTAACGGTTTTGCCATTGGCGGTAAATTCGTGACCGTTACAATCAGCCGTTACAGAAGTCACGGCATAACGCTGTTTTTCGTTCACCGCGGCAATCAACCGAACGGCTATCATAAAGAGTAACTGCTTCTCGCCTAACGGCAACGCCGACAAGTCCGCTTTTGACATGGTAACGGTCGGAATAATGGCATGATGGTCTGAAATCTTTGTGTTATCGGCAATTAAGTCAGTATTGAAAGCAAGGCTTTCGGGTTTGATGAACGGCAACACCGCCGCCGTACTCAATACCAGTGGTGTAATACCCTCTGTCATGCTTTCTGTTAAGAATCTGCTGTCTGTGCGTGGGTAAGTAATCAGTTTCTTTTCGTAAAGCTCTTGCGCGTACTCCAGCGTCTGTTGCGCCGTGTAGCCGAACATACGCTTGGCTTCGCGCTGTAGAGTTGTTAAGTCGTAAAGCTTTGGTGGAGCGACAGTCTTTTCCTGTCGCTCTACCTTGCGAATAACGGCTTCTTTGCCGTCACAGTCGGCTTTCATTCTTTCAGCCACATTCCTGTCTTTGAGTTTCTCGCTTGCCATAAGGAATTTGCCACAATCCAACTTAACAGTGTAAAAAGGCTCTTTCACAAATGCGCGTGAGTTCCGCTTCCTTTGCCGCGGATGATATTGACGGAATTGACTGCGAATGCCTGTGATAATCCGCGAAATGGACGATGACAGCGCAGCTATAACAATCGCCGCCCCGATGGTTGGGGCTATGTACATCCGTTAAGCGGGCTTCTGTTTTGTGCCGATTGCGGCGGGAAGCTGTATATCCACCGTATCTATAACGGCAAGGACAAGCCCACAGCTGTATGCGGCAACTACGCTAGAGCCTATGACAAGATATCCATAGCACAAGTCAAATGCACATCAGGTCACCGCATTGACGCGGCGACCGTAATGGAACTAATCCGCGATACAATAAAGGCTATTGCCGATTACGCAAGAACTGACAAAGCGGGATTCATCAAATCGGTGCAAGAAACGCTTGCGGCACAACAGACCAACGAGGTCGAAAAGCAGAAGAAACGCCTTGCCACATGCAAGAAACGCGCCGCCGAGCTTGAAACACTGTTCAAAAAAATCTATGAGGATTACGCGCTTGGACGCTTGCCAGATAAACGCTATGAATCTATGTCTTCTGACTACGGCAAAGAGCAGAATGCTCTCGAAAAAGAGATAGCCGAACTGCAAGTGTCTGTAGAACGTTATGAAGACGGAAGCAGTCGCGCCAAATGCTTTATCGAGTTAGTGAACAGATACACCGATTTTACTGAACTCTCCATACCCATGCTGAATGAGCTTGTAGAAAAATCGTCGTCCATGAGCACGACAAAAAGGGTAAAATCGAATCAACACAAAGGGTAGAAATTCATCTGAATTTTATCGGTGAGTATCTGCCGCCCATGCCCGAAACAGAACCCCTCACGCCCGAACAGGAAGAAGAACAGCGGGCTATTTGGGAACGTCGTGAACGCTTCCGTCAAAACTATCTCAAGCAAGCCAGCGGCAAGCAACAGGAGTATGACCGCAAATATGCTGAGAAACATAAAGCGCGGCTTGACGCAAAGAGAGCCATGATGCTAGAGGATGGTGCGGTGCTTGGGGCAAGGGCGCTTGCGCCTGTGGCTGTGGGTGAAAACTGATAAGAAGGTAAAAACGGATACTTCGGGTGAGGTATCCGTTTTTTGGTGGAGCGGTAGTTCGTCAAATACTCATTAGCTTTACCACGCTTCGTAATGCAGTTTACTCCGCTCAAATCGGTTTCGTTGTGGTCTATTCTCATTTGTGTATCCAAGAGCAATCAGCGATATCGGGCGTATATGGCTTGGTATTTCAAACTCGTTCACGATATCCTTGTAAAAATCAGAGCCTTGCTTGACCCCACACCAAACACCACCAAGTCCAAGAGAATGAATTGCAAGAAGCATATTCTGTGTTGCGGCAGAACAATCCTCTATTAACCATTCAGGTATACCTTGTACAATTTTATCACCACATATGATGATGCAGGCATCGGCCGTAGTTAACATATTTGTATAGCGTGAATTACTTCTCATTATATTTAACATTTTTTCTCTATTCTGAGTAACGACAAAATGAAAGGGCCGTTTATTTTTGGCTGATGGTGCGCAAAGTCCAGAATGTAATATTGTTTCTAATATCGTTGGACTAACTCTCTTGTCTATAAATGAGCGTATACTCGAACGTTCCCTTATGACTCTTAGTGTATCATTTAGCAACAGTTCAGGTTCAACATCTTCAGAAACGGACATAGTTTCAAGTGTAATATGGAGCGGAACATTAAGATGTTCCTCCCCATTTAATTCAAGATTTTTAAGGAGTTGTTTGCTGAAAAATACACAATATTTTTCGTCGCCCCTTGACATCAATCTTGACTTGAATTCCACTCCTCTAATAGTGCATATAGCATAGATTGACCCTTTATGTATACCAAATTCAGTTCTTGGGTTAAATGGAAGATAAGCTATAACAGAATTACCTTCTCTAATAATATCTATTGTACACTTCAAATAAATCCCTCGTCTCTCAACATTTTATGAAATATCTCACCACAGCAACACGCTCCAACCGCCGTTAAGCCCACGGCAGAGCCCCGCGGGACTCTGCGAGCCGGGGCGTGTTCACGCCCGTGCAAAACGTGTGCCACAGGCACACTGCACCCCACGGGCACTTTGTCGCTTGCGGAAAGTGTCAGAGTGGGTCACACGCTTAGAAGAAGCGGGTGACAAGCTACCCGATGCGCTACTCCATCTCATAAGTTTGCATTGTTCCACAAAGCATTTGAAAGAAGCCAAACCGTTTGTAAAAATCTTGTAATTTCTCATCATAC
>CAZOVK010000100.1:0-6747 GCA_964583165.1 uncultured Defluviitaleaceae bacterium
TCTCTAAAATGGAGACAAGGGGATTCGAACCCCTGACCTCTGCGATGCGAACGCAGCGCTCTCCCAGCTGAGCCATGCCCCCGGTTGGTGCTTGTGTTGGTGTTATACGAACTAAAACAAAAAGTGGAGACAAGGGGAATCGAACCCCTGACCTCTTGAATGCCATTCAAGCGCTCTCCCAGCTGAGCTATGCCCCCGAAACGTTGTTGTAATATGTAACAACTACCACAACTTGTATTACTTTAATGCCCGAGAAGCTGAAGCGGATTAGATAACATACCTGTGGCATGTTATCCCGCTGAAGCGAACCCTGCATTTTATGCCCGAGAAGTTGAGGTGAAACGGCAACATGCCTGTGGCATGTTGACCTCACCGAAACGAACCCTCAATTTCAATGCCCGAGAAGGGACTCGAACCCCCACGTACTCACGTACAGCAGATTTTGAGTCTGCCGCGTCTGCCATTCCGCCACTCGGGCCGCTAATTACTACGAACATTATTATAGTTGAAACAGGCTGGTTTGTCAAGAGGATTTTTAGCATAAATCTTCTCTTGACAATGCTTATTACGGGGAAAAACAAGGCGGCCGACAATGATTGTCA
The DNA here is from genome assembly GCA_964583165.1 of uncultured Defluviitaleaceae bacterium. Taxonomy (GTDB): domain Bacteria; phylum Bacillota; class Clostridia; order Lachnospirales; family WRAX01; genus CAZOVK01. Next base: position 603 of record CAZOVK010000100.1, read on the forward strand.
GCCGCCGGAAGGGGAGTTAGCCAACAGCGCCGCGTCCCCGTTTATTATTTACGCCGCTTCATTTGTTCCCATTCATAGGGTTTAATAAGAATCTTGCGCGGTTTTGATGCGCCCTCGTCGGGGCCTACTATACCGCGGGATTCCAGCTCTTCAATGAGACGGGCGGCGCGGTTATAACCGATACGGAAACGGCGTTGGAGTAGTGAGGCGCTCGCTTTGTCTTTTTCGAGTATAAACTCGACGGCTTCAAAGAAAAACTCGTCTGTACCGCTCTCGTCGAAGTCCGAATCTTCGGATGTAATGACTTCGCTCTCGATTGTTGTATCGTATTGTACGGTATTGTTCTCTTTGATGTAAGCAACTATAGACTCTATCTCTTTGGCAGAGATGAACGCGCCTTGAATGCGCAAGGGTTTTAGACTGCCTAGCGGATGGAACAGCATGTCGCCCTTGCCGAGTAGATTCTCAGCGCCGTATGCGTCAAGGATTGTGCGCGAATCAATACCGGACGACACCGCGAATGCCATGCGCGAAGGTACGTTGGCCTTGATTTTGCCTGTGATAACGTCAACGGATGGGCGTTGTGTTGCGATTACGAGGTGAATACCTGCCGCGCGTGCCATTTGGGCAAGGCGGCTGATTGAGTCTTCGACGCTCTTTTCGGCCGTCATCATGAGGTCGGCCAATTCATCAATGATTATGATAATCTGGGGCATGACTGCGTCACTGCCGATTTCTGCCATATACTCATTGTAACCGGCGCAGTTTTTGACATTGTTCGTCGCGAATTCTTGGTAGCGGCGTTCCATTTCGCGCACGCCCCAGTTGAGCGCCTTCGCCGCCTGTTTGGGGTCGGTGACGACGGGGATGAGCAGGTGGGGGATGCCGTTGTACATGTTCAATTCGACGACTTTCGGGTCAATCATGATAAAACGCACTTGATTGGGTGTTGATTTGTAGATAATACTCGTGATTAGCGTATTAACGCAGACGCTCTTACCTGAACCCGTTGAACCCGCTATAAGCAAGTGTGGCATGGCGGCAATGTCAGCTACGACGACTTCACCGGCAATGTCTTTGCCTACGGCGAACGCGACGTTTGATTTACTCTTCGAGAACGCCTGTGAATCAAGGACTTCTCTCAAGCTGACCATCTGTGGGTCGCGGTTCGGGATTTCTATACCGATAACGGGCTTGCCCGGGACGGGGGCTTCGATACGGACGCTGGTCGCCGCGAGGTTCAGCGCGATATCATCAGAAAGGTTAGAAATCTTAGACACGCGGACACCTTGACCGGGGGATAACTCATAACGCGTGACTGTCGGCCCACGTGACACTTCAACCACACGCGCTTCAACGCCGAACGAGCGCAAGGTTTCTTCCAGTTTCTTGCTGGTTTCTATGATGTGTGCCTTGGTTTCGACACTGGGGGCGCTGGAGTAGTCATTAAGAAGCTCAACCGGCGGGAAAACGTATTCGGCGGGCTCTTCAATCTCTGTAGTCAATGAAGAGAACACATCTGTCTGAGGTGGTGGCGTTGGTTTTAGTGGGGCGGGCGCAACAGCGGCAACAGGCGTGACGGTCTGAGGTTCGGGCGTTTGCACGGCGGTTACCATAGGTCTGGTTGGTGTAGAGGTGACGGCGATTTCATCATCGAAGCCAATGAAACATATATCACTGTCATTATCGGGGTCGATAGTTTCAAGTTTTTGGGGCTGTTCGGTCGCGGTGGGTGGTGTAGGGTAGGGTAGGGGTTGAGGCGTGTAGGGTATTTCTTCTATATAATCACTTGTATAATCATCAAAAGGCGCATCCGATTCTGCGCCAAGCAGAATGCCCGCGGCCGCGTGGCGTGAAGCGTCAAACGCCATTGTCGGCACATCTTCGGTTGCCCCTAATTCATCGGCAAAATCGGTGTCGCAAATAATTTCGGGCTCATAGGCCGTTTTAATTACGGGTTCAACAATTGTTGCGGAAGATGGCTTTACAATGCCGCGCCGCATAGGCTCGCGGCGTTTGATAAACTCGGGGAAGGTAGCTACCGGGGGTGGTTCGGGGTCTAACAGTTCGTGCATGGCGGCCTGTTCACGCGCTTTTCTGATGCGCTCGCCGATTAGGTCGATTTCGTCGATTTCTTCGTCAGACTCTTCTTCCGCGACAGTATGGTTGAAAACACGCTGTGTCCGTGTAGCTTCCGGTGGATTTTCTTTAGCGTTTTTCTTCACCGCGGCGGCTCTCATTGCGCGAGATTCCATCGCTTCGTCGCGCATATCAGAGATTTTGGCGACGGCAGATTCTGTTAATCCCATTACGGCGCTGAACAGGGACTTACCCGTGATGAGAATTATCAGGCTTGCGGCGGCAATGCCCAATACGAGGTATGTACCCACTGCGCCGAGAAGCAGATATAAAAAGTTGCCGAATATTGCGCCGAAGAAGCCGCCGTTTGTAATTCCGCCGTTTGTGAAACAGCTCATCAAATATTCGGTTAGGGTGTTATAATTAGGTGCCTTGTAGCTTAATACATGCGCGAAACTGATGATAATAAAGAACAACGCCCCACACATAACGGTGGTTCTTACGTTAAAATACTTATCCTGCGAAGCCATATAATACACTGATAGTGCAATAATCAGAAATGGCATTGCATATGCGCCGATACCGAACAGCCCGCGCAGAATACCCGCGATGGCTGTCAAGACGGTGCCGCCCCATGTCGTGAACATGCCGATGATGAGTAATAACCCAAAACCAATGGCAATAAGCGCGAGAACCTCAAAAACAATGGTACTGTCGCGTGGTGGGGCGGTTTTTTTGGGGCTTGCAACCTTTGTTCTGGAACCGGTGGTTTTTGCTGTATTCTTAGGCGCGGGCTTTTTCGCGCTCTTTATCGTCTTTCGCGTGGGCATAGTGTTTCCTTTCGCATGAAAATAATGGCAATTGCCTGCCTTTGTATTATACACGAATCGAACACATCTTGCAAGTTAGAGCGCGATAATATATAATGAAATCACCGAACAATCGGAGTAGGAGGGGTGTTTTTATGAAACCGAAAATGACATTTATCGGGCACGCGAGCCTGAAATTCGTTACAGCGGCGGGAACGGTCGTTTATATTGACCCTGCTTTTAACGGCGATTACAGCGAACCCGCTGATTTGATTCTCATTACACATCACCACGGTGACCATGACCAGGTGGGTTTGGTGCAGAAGAAAACAGAGTGTCGCATTATCGACGTGCCTGACGTGCTTGTGGGTGGGGAGTATCAAACAATTCAGCACATGGATGTGACGGCCACGGCTGTCGCCGCGTACAACAAGAATCACAACAAGGAGAACTGCGTTGGGTATGTACTGGCGTTTGACGGCGTGAAAATCTATGTACCGGGTGATACGTCTAAGACGGACGATATGAGCGAGAAGTTAGCCGCAATGAATCTGGACTATGCGCTGTTCCCGATTGATGGGATTTATAACATGAGCCCGGCGGAAGCCGCCGAATGCGCCGCGATTATCGGTGCTAAGGTTAATATCCCGATACATAATGACCCTCGGAGTATGCAGACGGGCGAATATTACGAAACAAACCTAGCGGAATTCAACTCGGCGGGAAAACGGGTTGTTAAACATGGTGAAACCATAGAGTTGTAGGAACAAGAAATCGGGCAGGCTTTAGCCTGCCCTAAGAATTTCTGACCACCTAAAAGCGGTTATGTCAAAAATCCCGTTTTTCGTTACAGTATGAGCAGTAACACTCATCAACATAGCCACCTTCGGGGCAGATACTGCAAGTCATGCCATAACAAGGGTCGCTGTATTGACCTACGCCGCGCTCGCGACATTGAACGCCGTCTTTTTGCACGAAAATATCGAATTTATGACCGAGTTTACCGCATATTACGCGTTGTATATCCTTTGATTCTGTTTGCTCGCGCACGTGGGTCAGATGTTCTTCGCTAAGCATTTTACAGGCCTCGATGTCACCGCCTATAGCTAATTCTATAAGCTGTTCAGGGGTTTGAGCCGTTAAGAAATCAATACGTTGTTGGTGTTTGATTTCTGCTTGTTTTCGGTTTTCTGTTTCTTCTCTTAATATGCGTTCAGCTTATTGCCGTTTACGCTTTCTATTGAAAAACCCGACATTACCCCCTCATCGGCTGTCGCTATTGGCTCTGTGTTTCATATGCCGCGAGTTTGTTTCTGATGCTCTCGTCCGCGTAAAGCTCCATATATATACCGTCAGCGCGGTGTTCTTCGGCGACAATCTCACAATTGCCGTGAATTAGGTTCAACAAACGCCCTTCTGCGTATGGCAGAAGTATCGTAAACACGCGCTTGTGCTTGTTAAGCTCCGTTTCAATAGCCGCGAGTAATTCCGATACGCCCGCGCCTGTTTTGGCTGAGATATTGACAGCAACAGTCGCGTGGCTATCTGTCGGTAGCGGTGTGTCTATGGGCAAGTCGGTTTTGTTATAGACGGTTATAATGGGTCTGTCATCACATTCGAGTTCTGACAGCGTGCGGTATACCGTCGCCATCTGACTGTCGCGCATGGGGTTGGCGGCATCTACAACGTGTAGGATAATATCGGCGTAACGCATGTCCGTAAGTGTCGAGCGGAAAGCCGATACGAGTGTATGCGGGAGTTTGCGGATAAAGCCAACAGTGTCGGTAAGTAGAATATCCGTGCCGCCCGGTAGGCTCAAACGCCGTGTTGTCGTGTCGAGTGTGGCGAAAAGCTTGTTTTCGGCCAGAACACCCGCCTGTGTAGCGGCATTCATGAGTGTCGATTTACCCGCGTTTGTATATCCCGCGAGTGATACAACGGATATGCGGCTACGTTCGCGAGATTTCCGCTCCGTGTCGCGTTGCTTCTGGAGGTTTTCCAGTTCTTGGTTCAGTTGGGCTATCTTGTCGCGGATGTAACGGCGGTCAAGTTCGAGCTTTGTTTCACCTGCGCCGCGTGTATGCGTGCCCGCGCCGCCACCTATACGTGACATGCTCTTGCCGTAACCCGTTAAGTGTGTGAGTCTGTAGCGGAGGTTCGCGAGTTCTACCTGTAGCTTGCTTTCACCCGTTCGTGCGTGTTGCTCAAAGATGTCCAGAATGAGCATGGTTCTGTCAATGACGGGTACGCCCACGACTTCTGAAATATTGCGCATCTGTGAGTCTGACAGTTCGTCGTCACAAATCACTACATCTGCCTCATGAAAACTCACGAGTGCGCGGAGTTCATCTAGCTTTCCCTTGCCGAAATAATGGGCGCGGTGAATGGCCTCGCGCTTCTGAATCAGCTTGTCTAAGACCTCAATGCCGGCCGTATCAGCCAATTCCGCAAGCTCATACAAACAATCCTCCGCCGAAACAGGCGATTTGTCCTGTTCCACTGCCGCGAGGATTGCTTTTTCTTTTCTGTTTTCTGATTCTATCATTTAATAGTTTACTCCTCTATACCCTGCTCACGCGCCAGTTGGCGGAGCATGAACGCGGACAGACCTATGCCACCCGATTGTGTTGCGTTTTTGGCGTATTCGTCATAGAGCATGTCCGTAAATGTCGATTCCATTGGGCTTTTCTTCTCTGTCGTGAAGGCCGTGACCGTGCTTTGCATGGATTTAAAGAGAGTGGAAATAAAATAACTCTCAAAATCGTCACAGGCCTTCTTCATTTGTGCCAAATCGGCCGATTTCATGGCAGAATCAAGCGCCGCCGCGAATGCGTCGGTCTGTGCCTGTTCTTTTTCCATATTGACCTGAATCTGCGCGGGTACAGCGTTTGTGTAGCCGATTGCGTTAATCATATATTACCTCTTGAGGTTATTGGCCTGTTGCAACATCTCATCAGACGATGTGATGACCTTTGAGTTAAGCTCATACGCACGTTGAGCAACAATCAAGTCTACCATTTCTTGCGCCACTTGAACATTACTCATTTCAAGGCTACCTTGAAGAATGTTTGAGCGCATACGAGCCTCCAAATCAGCTTCTGCAATGGGTGCGCCCGAGGCCGTAGTGGGGGAGAACAGGTTTTGACCCGTCGCTAACAAGCCCTGCATGTTCGAGAACTGTGACAAAGCGAACTGGAAACCGAGGTTTTGGGTATTACCCGCCGTATCCGTATAAGTGAATGTGCCGTCACTGCCGA
>CAZOVK010000101.1:0-6722 GCA_964583165.1 uncultured Defluviitaleaceae bacterium
AATTTTTAGCAAAAACCTACAAAATTTTATTCGCAAGCTTGAAAATTTACGTTAGCCGTGATATGATAGAAAAGAAATCTTTGATAATAAACTAAGAGGGTAGGGCAAAAATGAATAAAATAACCGTTGTAGGTTCACTGTTAATTGATATGGTTGGGCGACTTGAACGCTTCCCCGAGGTTGGAGAAACACTCATGGTTGACGAATACGGCGAATTTCTGGGTGGTAAAGGCGCGAATCAGTGTGTCGCGATTCGGCGTTTGGGCGGTAATGTCGAGATGATTGGCATGACAGGTGATGACGCGGGGCGGCAGAAGTATTTGAAACTGTTCGCCGATGAGGGTATTATCTGTGATAATGTATTCACAAATACAGAAATCCCAACGGGATTTGCGCAGATTCATATTGACAAGAATGCGCAGAATAAGATTGTTGTTATACCGGGGGCTAATTTGATGTTTGGGTTGGAGCATCTGAAAGCCGTTGATGAGGTTCTGGCAAAATCTGATATAGTAGTGACACAGCTGGAGTTTCCGCGCCATGTGAGTGTTGAACTGCTTAAACGCTGTAAGGAGTTGGGTGTTCCTGTGCTTTTGAATCCCGCGCCCGCAACGGCTTTAGAGTTAGACGTTCTCGCGCTTGCTGAATACATCACGCCTAATGAGTTAGAGCTCGCGACACTCGCGGGTATGCCGACAGAAACTGAAGAAGAACTGTACGCCGCCGCCCAAAAACTCCTTGATGCGGGTGTGAAGAACATAATCGCGACTATCGGCGAAAAGGGCGCGTTAATCGCGAATGCGGAGGGCTTCCGTGTTGTCAAGGGCTATAACGTCGATTGTATAGACACAGTAGGAGCGGGCGACAGCTTCACAGCGGCTTTAGCCGTCGCGCTCACAGAGGGCAAAACTCTTGACGAAGCCGCGAGTTTCGCCAATGCTATGGGTGCGCTCACAGTCACAGAGCGCGGCGCAATACCTTCACTTCATACACGCGCCCAGGTGGACGAGTTTATAAAGAGCCAAACACGCTAACATAAGAAAAGAGGGTAGGGAGGTATGGAATTGTGATGCCCTCCCTTTATTTGAATATCACGGTTACTATGACCCCGAAAAATATTCGCATAAGTCAACTACGTTGGACTCTTCACAGTCATGCTGTGCAGAGATTGTCGATTAAGAAACGAAATTGACTTCGTTGCCAACGTAGTTGTATAATTTTATAGAATTCGAAAGGATGTCGCAACATGAAAAACAACTTGGGGCTATTGATTTGTTTTGTAAGTAGCTCTCTAGCCCTGCTTATTTCCATAATCTTGCTTTATAATATGGGACACTATGTCGACGAATATGGAACATCGCCGTCCGTTGTATATGGCGGAGATTTTTGGCTTTATATGGCGTGGCTAAGATTGGCGCTGCTTAGTCTTACAACAGCCATTTCAGGAATTAAACTGTTTCGTAAGTGAGAAAATGTTTATAACATTGGCCCAATTATCCACATGGGATGAATCTACGTTTGCAGGTAGGTGATAAAAATGAAAATGCGTGACGAATACACGTGCCCTTTGGAACTGACACATGACATTACTAAGGGAAAGTGGAAACCGATTATTTTGTGGCAACTCGGCAAAAATCCATCATCTTTATCGCAGCTTGAAAAAGGGATTAAAGGCATTAGTCAGAAAATGTTGCTTGAACAGCTTAAAGAGCTTGCAGAGTATGGTATGGTAACAAAAAAGACTTTCGAAGGTTACCCCTTAAAGGTTGAATATTTCTTGACAGAGCGCGGGCAAAAGCTACTTGATGCTATCACAATTATGCAGGGTATCGGTGTTGACTTAATGAAAGAAAACGGAATGACTGATGTTTTGAAGGCCAATGGATTCATCGACTAAACATACACACAAAAAAGTGGGTAATTTACTTAATCTGCGTTTTGTTGCATTATCTTAAATAAGAGAATCCGTTAAGGAGGATTTTTATGTTAAGAGATGCAGAACAAACAATCGGTAACATGCTTGATATGCAAAGCACTGTATATATAAGCTCGGTGGATAAAGACGGGTTTCCATGCACTAGAGCTATGCTGGGAATAAGAGAGCGTGAAGGCATCAAGACCATTTATTTCAGCACAAATACCGCTTCTATTAAAGTGGAGCAATACAGGCAATATCCAAAAGCTTGTATATATTTTTGTGACAAGCGTTTTTTTAGGGGTTGTATGCTCAAGGGAACTGTTGAGGTAATGACTGACCCCGAAACAAAAGAGCGTATTTGGCGAGATGGAGATACTATGTATTACCCCAAGGGCGTGACCGATTCCAATTACTGCGTGCTAAAGTTCACTATAAAAAGCGGCAGATATTACAGCAATTTTTCATCAGAAGATTTTGAAGTGTGATTAAATGTGATTCATTTTGAGCTTGACAATTGTGAGGAACGAAAACTAAACTTCCTATTTTTAACTTCTGCTAGGGAGGTGTGATATGAGTTTTTTAGACATTGAATATGGGTTTCAACAAGCATTCTTAGCCGCGTGGAGTGCATACAAGCGCGGCAGTATTCCTGTTGGGTGCGCTATTGTAGATACAGAAAACCGATTGGTTGCAACAGGTGAAAACAGCATTTATGCCACTGACGGTAATGAGATTATCACCAATCACAGTCTTGCACATGCTGAACTTAACGCGATACTGAAGGTCGCGTATGCCAAACATGGCGATAAACTTCGTTCATATACCCTATATACCACTATGGAACCTTGCCCTCTGTGTTTCGGCGCGATTGTGCAAGGGCAGATTAGGCATGTGAAATTTGCCGTAATCGATAAACTGGGTGGGGCGGCCGCGCTGAATAAAACACTTGACTACATCAAAAGTCAGCACATAGATATTCAAAGCTCTGACGAAGTCTTACAGATATTGCAAATATGCTTGGTGGTATATAGAAGGCTTCAGCTGGGGTTAGGCGATAACAATGACTTGTTTGGTATTTATCGTGAGTATTGCCCTATTGGGGTGAAAGTTGGGCAGCAGTTGTATGCCGATGAGAAATTTAACAACATGGTTTTACATAATGAGAACCCCGTCTATATCTACGACTACATTCTAAACATCATCGAAAACATGTCGTTGTAATGGAGGTAATAATGAACTATGTGGAGGATATCAGAAAGTTAGTTGGGCATAAATGTTTGATACTAAATGGTAGTGCTGTGTTATTCAAAACAATCATGGGCAGATTTTGCTACAACAACGGAAATCTCCATACGGAAGATGGGGTTTGCCTGGTGGTTTGATGGAATTGGGCGAGTCAACGATTGATACGGCAAGGCGCGAGGTTCTCGAAGAAACAGGGCTGACAGTCGGCGCGCTGAAATTGCTTGGTGTATACTCGGGTAAAGATTATTTATGTACCGCCCCGAATGGTGATGAGTGGTATGTAGTCACCACAACTTATTTTACGGACGACTATTTCGGTGATATAGTTGTTAATGATGATGAATCCATTAAGATTGAATGGTTTAGCCCAAAGGAACTGCTTGATGATGTCGCGAAAACGCATAGGTCTATGATTGTGGATTACTTACTGGTAAATGAAAACCAAACTGCCTATTTACAATTTAAGTCATAGGCATTATTATATATATGTTAATTTTTCCACATGGGAGGAAGCTATGAAGGTTGGTTGCGTAACAGAAATCAAGAAACATGAGTACCGTATCGGCTTAACGCCGGACAATGTGAAATCTTACACGCTTCATGGGCATACTGTGCTGATTCAGAAAGACGGCGGCTTAGGCTCGGGCTTTACGAATGAGGAGTATGTGGCGGCGGGCGCTACAATCGTTGACTGCGCTGATGATATTTGGGCTGACGCGGACATGATAGTTAAGGTCAAGGAGCCGCTGGCTGAAGAATATCCCAAAATGCGCCATGGTCAGATTCTTTATACCTACTTGCATTTAGCCGCAGACCGCGAGCTGACCGATGCTGTTGTCGCGTCGGGCGTAAACGGTGTGGCATATGAAACAGTAACTGACGAACACGGCGGTTTGCCGCTTCTGAAACCCATGAGCGAAATCGCCGGGCGTTTGAGCGTTCAAGAGGGTGCTAAGTGCCTTGAAAAGCCGTTTGGCGGGCGTGGCGTTCTGCTTTCGGGCGTACCGGGCGTTCCTCGCGCTAAGGTTGTTATTCTGGGCGGTGGTGTCGTCGGCACAAATGCGGCGAAAATCGCTATGGGCATGGGCGCAACAGTAAGTATTCTTGACCTTAACCTTGACAGACTGACATATCTTGACGACGTTTACGGCGCGAAGCTTCAAACACTGTATTCCACGCCTGCTACAATAGAGAACGAACTCAAGGAAGCCGATTTGGTTGTCGGCGCCGTACTTATCCCTGGTGCGTCCGCTCCTAAGCTCATTAAGCGCGAACACTTAAAGCTTATGAAACCCGGCAGCGTAATTGTTGACGTGGCTGTAGACCAAGGTGGTTGCTGTGAAACAACAAAAGCGACTTACCATGACAACCCGACATTCGTTGTTGACGGCGTTGTTCACTATTGCGTAGCGAACATGCCGGGCGCAACACCCCGCACAAGCACAATCGCGCTTACAAATGCGACGCTGCGCCGCGGTCTTTTGCTCGCTGATAAGGGGCTTGAAGCCGCCTGCAAGATTGACAAGGGTATCGCTGACGGCGTGAATACATACAAGGGTAAGCTCGTCTGCAAGTCTGTAGCCGATAGCTTCGGTATTGAATACACTGACATCATGTCGATAATCTAAGTTTATTATAAATGGGCGGCGGTCTGTGACTTGCCGCCCATTTGCCCGCCTGCGCCATTGCGTTTTTTGTCACCTACTTTTTTGGAGTAGGTGATTTTTTATTACACTGATTTTCTCACCCATGATTTATAATACATGCAAGGTTTGTTTCGGAGTGATGCTCTACGGTTGTCTACGCTGATATTTACTTTTTAATCAATGCCGCTATGGCGTTTCTGGTTTTACGCGTTACAGCTGTATTTACACGGAGGCGTGGGCGTATTGCAAGGCAGTTGCTAGCGGCTGTTGTAGCAGGGTTTTCGGCTGTCTGCGCGTTAAGTGTCCGTTCATCGGTGTTGTCAATGATTATCGTAGTGGCGGGGTTTATCGCGTCATTGTTCGCGGCGTTCTGGCCCTTTGACCGCCGTGAGTTCGCGAAATTTCTGGTCATCGCACCTACTGTGACATGCGGAGTGGGGGGCATAGGAACGGCCATTTATAATCTAACGGGCGGCGGCTATTACATATATAAAGCCGTATCGGCATTACTCGGAAAAACCCCGATTCTGGCGCTCATCATTACAGCTGGAGCGGCCTATGGCATTTTCGAAATACTCAAGCGATATTATGAACATACGGCGGCGGGCGCGACAATCATAAATGCCCAAATCACACTGTCACAACGCGAAACACTGGTGACCGCCCTTGTTGACACGGGGCATTCGCTGACAGAGCCTATTTCAAAAACGCCCGTTATGGTTGTTGAGCTGTCCGCGCTAAAGGTTTTATTACCTGAAAGCCTAATCAAACTATTCACAGAGGGGCGGCACGACAACCTGATGGACTTACTCGAAGAAACAGACACAGACACATTCCGCGCGCGCATACGCATGATACCATACCAAGCGGTCAGCGGACGTGGCATGTTAGTTGGCTTCAAACCCGACAGCGTGAACATACTCAGAGAAGGGCAGCCCGAACCCTCACAAATGATAATAGGCATATACACAGGCACATTGTCCGACACGCGCGAGTTTAACGCGCTACTCGGCAAGAATTTCTTGAACACGGGCAGAAAGAGGGGGAAGAATGTTTGAGTGGATAAACGCTCTATGGCAAAGGATAATCGCACGATTGAGGCGCGTTCGCACAATCTACTACATAGGCGGCAGTGAAACATTGCCACCACCGCTCTCAACTGCCGAAGAAGCGGAACTATTAGAGCGCATGTGTGAATCGAGCGACCTAGAAGCGAAATCAACGCTGATTGAGCGCAATTTGCGGCTTGTTGTCTATATCGCGCGTAAGTTTGAGAATACGGGCGTGAATGTCGAAGACTTAATCAGTATCGGCACAATCGGGCTAATCAAGGCGATTAATACATTCAAGACAGACAAGAAAATTAAGCTGGCAACATACGCGTCACGCTGTATCGAAAACGAAATCCTAATGTACCTGCGCCGAAACACCAAAACGCGCACAGAGATTTCTATTGACGAGCCGCTCAATGTAGATTGGGAGGGGAATGAACTGCTACTGTCTGACATCTTAGGCACAGAAGCAGACATCATCCACCGCCGCCTTGAGGACGAAGTGGACAAAGAGCTTTTACACTGCGCCCTCGCGAAGCTCACTAAGCGCGAAAAGCGTATAGTGGAACTGCGTTTTGGTCTGGGTAATACCCAGGAGCGCACTCAAAAGGAAGTAGCCGACATGCTCGGTATTTCACAATCATACATATCACGCCTAGAGAAGAAAATCATCCTACGATTACGCAAGGAAATAGGCAAGCTTGTTTAGCTAAACTAAAAACGCCGTCATGCGGCGTTTTTAGTTTCCGCTGATGCTTTAGCGAGAAATAAACCCCCGGCTCTGCCGGGGAGAGTAAAAGGGTATGCCGTGCCTACGGACGACGGTTTTTGCAAAAATATTAAAGGCTGTGGTCATGTTCA
>CAZOVK010000102.1:0-6670 GCA_964583165.1 uncultured Defluviitaleaceae bacterium
GACGAGCTGAAGGACTTAGAAGACAAGATACAGAAGCTGACGAACAAGAAGATTGAAGAAATCGACAGGATTGTTGAGTCGAAGAGCAAGGAAGTCATGAGCGTCTAAAGTTATATGAATGGGCGGGCATGACCCGCCCACGTCTTTCATTTAGGAGTAAATATGGAACTATCGGATTTACCCGTACTGCCCAAACATATAGCCATCATTTTAGACGGCAACGGGCGTTGGGCAAAGAAGCGCTTTTTGCCGCGAGGGGCGGGGCATAGAGCGGGGGCGCAGAACCTGAAAAAACTATCTGAGCGTATAAACGGCAGCGGCATTACGCATTTGACCGTCTACGCATTCTCAACAGAGAATTGGCAACGCCCCACGAATGAAGTCGATGATTTGATGAACCTACTGCGCGAGTATATACAGCAGTATATTGATGATGTGAAGAAGAATAACATGCGTATCCGCGCGATTGGTGATATCAACGCGCTGGATGCTGACTTGAAAGCGAAAATAACGTATTTGCAGGGAGCGACGCAGTTTAATGCGGGACTTGTGCTTACGATTGCGATAAATTACGGCGGGCGTGACGAGATTGTACGCGCGGCGCGCCGTCTTGTGGATTTGGCGGCGCGGGGGCTTATGACGCAGGAACGCGTGACCGAGGAACTTTTTATGCGGAATTTGGACACCAACGACTTGCCGTCTGTGGATTTGATGATACGGACGGGCGGCGAACAACGGCTCTCCAACTTTCTCTTATATCAACTGGCCTATGCCGAATTGTATTTTTGTGAGACTCTTTGGCCCGATTTCTCGTATGATAATTTGGTAGAGGCGGCGAACTGGTTCGCGAACAGAAAGAGGAAATTCGGCAATATAGAATAAGACACGAAATGTCTGGAGCTTACTATGGTTAAACGGATTGTAACTAGCATTATCGCATTTCCTGTGCTCTGTGCGCTGGTGGTTTTGGGCGGATTGTGGCTTAAAATCGGCATCTGTGCGCTCAGTGTCGTTGCGCTTTGGGAACTCTATAATGCCGCGTTTGGGAAATTTAAGGCAATCAGCGTTTGTGGGTTCGCCGCGAGTGTTGTTTATGTCGTGACTATCGGGTTTGTCTGGCGATTTTCGTTCATCAGCATCATCTTTATCGGCTTCATATTCTGTGTGTTGATTTTTCTTGTGTTTAGGCATGAGGATAACACGGTGTTTGACGGCGCGATAGTTGTTTTCGGGTTCTTCTATGTGACCATGATGATGTCAACGATTTACCTTGTGAGAGAGGGGCGGGCAGGCGCGTATTTCGTCTGGCTCGTGTTCATTTCGGCTTGGGGCAGTGATACGGGCGCGTATTTTGTCGGGCGGTTGCTCGGGAAACATAAGCTTGCGCCGATTTTAAGCCCTAAGAAAACCATCGAGGGCGCAATAGGCGGCGTGTTAGTGGCGGGTCTTATCGCGCTGATTTATGGGCTGTTCTTGAACTCCGCTTTTTCGGTTGATAATGTGAATTTAGTGACGGGTTGTTGTTTGACGGGTCTTGTCGGGGCTGTGTTCTCACAGATTGGCGATTTGAGCGCGTCAGCTATTAAGAGAAACACGGGCGTGAAGGACTACGGCAACATTTTACCGGGGCACGGCGGTATTCTTGACAGGTTCGATTCGGTGTTGTTCACCGCGCCTGTTGTTTATATAATGATGATATTCTTGAGGGCACTGTAACAGCAATTACGGGGGGAGTATGGTTAATCGTTTAATAATACTCGGGGCTACGGGTTCCATTGGTGAACAAGCCCTTGACGTTATAAGACAGACGGGATGTGCGCAGGTTGTCGGGCTTAGTACGAACACGCGCATTGATGTGCTCGAAAACCAACTGTATGAATTTAAGCCGCGTTACGCGGCTGTTTCGGATTTAGCGGCGTATGAGCGGCTAAAGGCGCGGTACACGGGCGATACTTACTTATTCGGCGCCGCCGAGGGCGTGTTGGAGTTGTGTCGCGTTGAAGCCGACATGGCGTTGAATGCGATTGTCGGGAGCGCGGGGCTACTGCCCACGCTTGAAGTCATCGAGTCTTCCAAGGATTTGGCGCTCGCGAACAAGGAAAGCCTTGTGGCGGGCGGCAGTTTGGTTATGAAACGCGCCGAAGAAAAGGGTATAAAGATTTACCCCGTTGACTCAGAACATTCGGCGATTTATCAGTGTTTGCAGAATCAGAGCGGGGCGGTTGAACGCCTGATTTTAACGGCAAGCGGCGGCCCTTTTCGCGGATGTACACATAAGCAATTAGAGCAAGTGACTGTCGGTGACGCGCTCAAACACCCCAATTGGAGCATGGGCAGAAAGATAACGATTGATTCGGCCACGCTCATGAACAAGGGGTTTGAGGTCATTGAGGCGTACTGGCTGTTCGGGTTCGATATGGGTAAGATTGACGTAATAGTACATCCGCAGAGCATCATTCACTCAATGGTTGAATTCACGGACGGTCAAATTATTGCGCAAATGGGTCGTCACGATATGAGAATGCCCATACAATACGCGTTGAACCGTGGCAAGCGCGAAGCCAATACCTTCCCGCGCCTAAACCTCGCTGATGTCGCGCGTTTTACGTTTGAAGCCCCTGATTTAGATAGCTTTAGATGTCTGAAACTTGCGTATGATGCCATGAAGTGCGGCGGAATGATGCCTGCGGTTATGAATGCGGCCAACGAAATAGCAGTACAAGCGTTTCTGGACGGGAAAATCCGCTTTGTGTCCATACCGTATGTTATAGAAAGGACAATGGATTCATATATAAATGTAACCGTAGAGGCTACCGCCCAAGACATTATGCATATCGACGCGTGGGCGCGCTTATTTGCGGCTCAAATAGTGGATAGAGAGGGTTAGAATGGGCTTCATTTTATCTGTATTGCCGACGATTTTGGTATTCGGCGTGATTATCATTGTACACGAGTTCGGGCATTTTATTGCGGCGCGTAAGGCCGGCGTGTTGGTCGAAGAGTTCGCGATAGGTATCGGCCCCAAGATTGTAGGCATAAAGCGCGGTGACACGCTCTACACCATTCGGATTCTGCCTTTCGGCGGTTTCTGTAAGATGCTCGGTGATGAGGAGGACAACAACGACTCCCGCGCGTTCAACCAAAAACACGTGGGCAAGCGCATAGCCATTATCACGGCCGGTGTTGTGATGAACATTCTGCTTGCGTTTGTGATTTTCTTTGGGCAGACGCTCGTTGACGGTTATTATGATGTGAGGGTCAACGATGTTACGGCGGGTATGCCCGCTGAAAAAGCGGGGCTTAAACCGGGAGATTTAATTACGTCAATAAACAATCACTCCGTGAAAATCTCTGAGGACATCGCGTTTTCACTGTTCACCTATGCGGGCGGTGAGATTTCGGTGGGTTATAAGCGTGACGGAAAGGAATTTCTGACCTTCCTTACGCCCGAACAAGACGCGTCGGGGTATTATCGTATTGGCTTTTCGCGCTCCTTACACTCTGGGATTCTCGGTAAATCCTATGAGGGTGTGAGCCGCGCGGGGCTTTGGGATACCGTGCACGTATCTTGTTATACAATGGTTTACAATGTGAAGGCTGTGTATTACGGGTTGTTCCAGATGGCAACACTGAAGGCCGACATGAAAGAAATGGCGGGGCCCATTGGGATAGGCGCGATGATTGGTGATGCCGTTACGAATACGGCGGCGCGGGCTAAGACCTTTTGGGATTCTGTTATGGCCGTTTTGGGTACGCTTATGCCGCTGGTTGGGGTTTTGAGCGTTAACCTTGCGGTTCTGAATCTACTCCCGATACCGGGTTTGGATGGCGGGCGATTGGTGTTTCTCATAATAGAGGCCATACGCCGCAGACCGATTGACCAAAATAAGGAAGCGATTATTCACCTCGCGGGGTTCGTATTGTTGGCGCTTTTCGCGGTTTATGTGGCGGTTAATGACATAATGAAGTTTATGTAGCTAAACGGTATTGCGGCCATATGCGGTCATTGCCAAACCTTGGGTTCTGCATTGACCGCATATGAGATTTTCTGAGATTGGGTGGTATTTATGATACGGAAGATTACGAAAGCAATAAATATTGGCGGAGTAACAGTCGGCGGCGGTGCGCCTATCTCCATACAGAGCATGACGAATACGAAAACGTGGGATACGGCGGCGACAATCGCGCAAATCAAGGCTTTAGCCGATGCGGGTTGTGAAATTGTGCGCCTTGCCGTGCCCGATAAACGCTCTGCTGATGTCTTGCCCACGATTATTGAAGCTTCACCCGTACCGCTTGTGGCCGATATTCACTTCGACTACAGGCTCGCGCTCGCTTCGATTGACGCGGGCATTCATAAATTGAGAATAAACCCCGGCAACCTCAAGCCCGAACATGTCGCGATTGTCGCCAAAGCCGCGAAAGCCGCCGGCGTGCCCATTCGTGTCGGTGTAAACTCCGGCTCGATGCCCATGCACATACTCGAAAAACACGGAAATAGGGTGAATTCTGACAACCTTTGCGAAGCGGCGCTGGAACAAGTAAAAACACTTGAAAATATTGGATTTTATGATATAGTTATAGCTATAAAGGCTTCAAGCGCGCCCGTGAGCATAGAGGCCTATAAACAGTTGAGCGAACGCGTTGATTACCCATTACATGTGGGCATCACCGAGGCGGGCACTACATACGCGGGTACGGTTAAATCTGCTGTGGGTATCGGCGCGGTACTCTCTATGGGTATCGGCGATACTATTCGCGTGAGTCTTACGGCTGACCCCGTTGAAGAGGTTCGCGCCGCTAAGGAGATTTTGCAGTCTTTGGAGTTACGCAGATTCGGAGTGCGTGTGGTATGTTGCCCGACATGCGGACGCGCCGAGCTTGATTTGATTGGTCTTGCGCACCGTGTTGAAGCGGCTGTTATGGGCATTCAGAAGCCGATAAAAATCGCGGTCATGGGTTGTATTGTGAACGGCCCCGGCGAAGCGCGTGACGCTGACTTGGGTATCGCGGGTGGCAAGGGCTTCGGAATACTGTTCAAAAAGGGCGAGATTGTAAAGCGCGTGCCCGAAGCTGAACTATTTGACGCGCTCATGTGGGAAGTCGAACAGTTAATGTAAAGCGGTCACAACCGCCTACAAAAAGTCTTAGGCTATAATAAAGGCAAGGGGTAAATATGGGCGCTGGTATAGAGTTTAAGGGGCGCAAGGACACTTTGGTTGTACTGCTGGATGATAAGGTAACCTTTGCGGAGTTAGAAAGTGAGTTTGCCGAAAAGCTTGCCGCGTCTAAGGATTTCTTCGGTACGGCGCATACCCAGATTGAATTTTCGGGCAGACAGTTGACCGAGGATGAGCAACAACAACTACTCGATTTAGTCAGAAATGAAACGCGGATGCGCGTTAAGCTTAAAGAGAACGTACGACCAAAAACCCCGCCCCCGCCCGCGCAACCCGATGTGAACGTGACGCGCTATCTACAGGGTGGGCTTAGGGGCGGTCAGCGTGTGAGGTTTAACGGCAGTGTGACAATCGTGGGTGACGTGAACCCGGGCGCTGAGGTTGTGGCTGACGGCAATATCGTTGTGTTGGGGGCGCTGTCTGGTATGGCTCATGCGGGTTGTTTGGGTGACGAACGTATGTTCGTTTCTGCTTTGCATTTCTCGCCGTCACAGCTTAGAATCGCCGACATCGTGGCTTACTTACCGACAGCCGAACCCAAAAAGGTAGGGCGAGCGCGGGTGTTGCGCCCCGCAATCGCTTACATAGAGAACAAAAAGGTTTTCATAAGACCCCTCATCGAGAGCGAACGTAAGAATTAGGGGACAAGTTGTCATACAAGATAAAATGGGACAGAGGGTGCTTACTGTGGGAGAAGTAATCGTAATTACATCCGGCAAGGGCGGCGTTGGCAAGACGACCACCACGGCCAATCTCGGCTCGGCATTAGGCGCGGCCGAAAAGCGCGTCGTACTCGTTGACGCGGACATAGGGCTTAGAAATCTGGACGTTGTTATGGGTTTAGAGAATCGAATCGTCTATGACCTTGTTGATGTCATACAGGGTAATTGTCGCTTGAAGCAGGCTCTTATCCGCGACAAGCGTTATGAATCGCTTTATCTGTTGCCGGCGGCTCAAACGAAGGACAAGACCGCCGTTTCGCCCGAACAGATGGCGAAGCTTTGTGAAACGCTCAAACAGGAGTTCGACTACATCATCATAGACTGCCCCGCGGGTATTGAACAGGGTTTCAAGAACGCAATCGCTGGCGCTGACCGTGCCATTGTTGTCACCACGCCCGAGGTCAGCGCAGTGCGTGACGCTGACCGGATAATCGGCTTGCTTGAAGCCGCCGAAGTCAGAAACATCATGCTGATTCTCAACCGCATACGCCCGAACATGGTCAAGCGCGGTGATATGTTGAGCCTTGATGATGTGACCGATACACTGGCGATTGACGTAATCGGCATTGTGCCCGACGACGAGAGTATAGTTGTCAGCACGAACAAGGGTGACCCGGCAGTAAACGACGGCAAATCGCGCGCCGGTATGGCGTTTAAGAACATCTCACGCCGCATCATGGGGCAAGAAGTACCTCTTATGAATCTGTATGAGGACGAAGGCTTTTTGACGCGACTTGCGAATCTCTTCAAGAAGTAGGTGTAGACATG
>CAZOVK010000103.1:0-6194 GCA_964583165.1 uncultured Defluviitaleaceae bacterium
CTGCTTTATAGAATCGGCTCTCGCGTGGTGGCGCCGTCTTGGTGTGGCATAGGCGGACACTTTGAGAAACACGAGTTGAATGACGCGAGGGCATGTATTATGCGCGAGCTTTATGAAGAACTCGAAGTGTCTGAAAGCGCGCTGGAAAATGTGTGTTTGAGGTATGTGACATTACGTATGAAAAACGGAGAAATCAGACAAAACTACTATTTCTTCGCCGACTTAAAACGCGGGTCTGTCATACGGCTTGAATGTAATGAGGGTATACCCGAGTGGGTCGGTTATGATGAAATTTTGTCAAGGGAGATGCCGTATACGGCAAAGCCCGTGTTACGCCACTACTTAGAGGTTGGCAGGCATACAGAAGTTGTCTATGGCGCTATCGCAACACAAAGCGGTGTTGACTTCACCCCCGTAGAAGAATTTTAGGTCATCACATCAGTAACCGATTTGTACGCCACTACATACTATACAGCATAATGAATACGCGCAATGCGTCTTTTTTGGGTTTTTGCGCGTAGGAGGAATGTTTGTGAACGCGTACAGGGTTTTTGGCGGCAAATCATTACGCGGAGAGGTCGTCGTAGGCGGCGCGAAGAACGCTTGTTTGCCGATTTTGGCGGCGGCTGTTACTGTACAGGGAGTATCGGTTATACACAATTGCCCGCGCATTACTGATGTAATTCTGACGGTCGAGATACTGAGGCGGCTAGGGTGCCGCGCGGAGTTTGAGAACAACACCATAACAATAGACTCACGTGGCATGAATGATTTTACGATAACAGCGGATTTGGCTAAACAAATGCGCTCGAGCATACTCTTTATGGGTGGCATTCTCGCGCGTTTCGGCGAGGTTAAACTCTGCCCGCCGGGCGGTTGCGCCATTGGTCAACGAAAGATTGATTATCATATAGACGCACTTGTACAAATGGGCGCAACATTCGAGATAACAAAGGACACCATACACGCCAAAGTCAAACGTCTGCGCGGCACAGTTTGCAAACTGCCCACACCCAGTGTAGGCGCGACAGAAAACATCATGATAGCCGCCGCAACGGCTTCGGGTATAACCATCATAGAAACTGCGGCGCGTGAACCCGAAATACGCGATTTAGCCAACTTCTTGAACGCGGCGGGCGCGAAGATAAACGGTGCGGGCACAGACACGATTGTTATTGAAGGCGTTAAAACCTTACACGGCGTAGAATACTCGATTATGCCCGACCGTATAATCAGTGGTACTTTACTAACGGCGGCGGCCATAACGGGCGGCGCTATCAAGCTCCTCAACGCCGAACGCGACTCGCTCGAACCCATTTGTGAACCACTTATAAAAAGCGGTTGTTCGATAGAATGGCGAGATGATTCAATTATGTTATGGGCGGCGCGTAAAAAGACCGCAATAGGGCACATCTCAGCCAGACCCCACCCGGGCTTCCCGACTGACATGAACGCTCAGTTGGCGGCATACCTCGCCACTGTTCGCGGCGAAAGCGTCATAACCGATACGGTTTTTGAAGGGCGTGACGGTCATATAGAGCAATTACGCATCTTGGGCGCTGATATCTCACACGAAGACACAACTACGAGAATCAGCGGCGTAACACACCTTGAAGGCGCAACCGTCAAGGCGACAGACCTTCGCGCGGGCGCGGCGCTGATAATAGCAGGGTTATACGCAGACGGCGAAACAGTCGTCACAAACGCCCACCTCATCAAGCGCGGTTATGAGGACTTGGCTGGATTGCTGTCAAAACTGGGCGCACAAATCGAAGAAGAGTAGAAAGAATTGGGGGCACAGATGAAGAAAACACTATATTTGTTGCTGCTTTGCATCTTTGTATCGATTTATATGACGGCCTGCGGCGCGTCCGATATGGGCGCGCCGACCGATATATCCTATATCCTGCCAAACCCCATTTTTGTGGAGGCGAATGGAGTGGAGGTCACGGCTGACCCTGCAATTGAACTTATGTCCATAGTTGCGTGGCTGTCACCCTACTACAATGAAAGATTTGGTCACTTGAACACCAAGCTTGAAACCCAATATGTAGACGATGTAAGAGCACAGTTTTCTGAATTTTCTGAACATGAAGTTATCCGAGTTTTTGAGAAGCTTGTAAAAGAGAACAACATATCATATAACGATATTCCCGAGCTTGTTTTACCAATGACAAGCGATTTTCAGATAATGGAGGATACATAAACCAATAGCTTTAGGATAACAGAAGAAGGGCGGCGTGAGTTGTTTCCGGCTTTAAGGCAATTCTGTATTGATACTGAGTTTGTGAAATTCTTTAATGAGCATACGGAGCTATACAAGAATCTTATACAGCCCGTGGCGGATGTGTACGCAGAGTTCTCCGTCATTGAAAACCTGAACAATTTCTATGGTACAACCAAAAAGGTTTACAGAACCGTATTGGTGTCACTGTTTGATAACGGTTGGTACGGCGTCAAGCGCGTAAATGGTGATAAAGAAGAAATCTACTGTGTCATATCACCGTTATCAGAATTCAACGGTGAACCGTGGTTTGCGCGCAAAGAATATATAAGAACTATAAGCTACCACGAGTTTGGGCATAGTTATGTAAATCTCTTTACAGATGAGTTTATGGAGCGTTTGGAAGAAAGCTTTTACCTATTCACGCGGCAAAAGAAGAATGGGTCATGGTTGAATGATATGGAAGAATCTATGGTCGTTTCATGCGCTTTATACGCGTCCGAAGCCATGCCTTCAGAAATACTTCAAACGTTGAAACGCAACTATGACGGAGGTAATATCTATATAAATGACATTCACAGATACATTGAAGATTATGTTAATGACCGCGAAACCTATCCGACTTTTGATGACTTCATACCTGTCATTTTTGAACGGCTTATGCAAGAATACCCAGAAGAGGATTAAATAAGCTTTCTCTCCCGCTTAAACTCAATATACTCGCCGTTTGGGTGAACAAAGCCCAGAGTTTCGGCGTGAAGCGCCTGCCCCGAAAACCCTCGCGGCGGGCGGTTTTGCGCGTAGACCGTATCTCCAATGAGTGGGTGGTTGATATGGGCCATATGAACGCGAATTTGGTGTGTTCGCCCTGTTTCTAGGCGGCATTCTATATGTGTGAAGTCTTTGAACCGCTCAATTACCGAAAAATGTGTGACGGCGCGGCGACCGTCTTTGACAACGGCCATGCGCTTGCGGTCTTTGGGGTGACGACCTAAAGGCGCGTCAATCGTGCCCGTTTCTGCTTTTACTACGCCCCAACAGAGCGCCTTGTAGACGCGCATCATGCTGTGTTCTGCCAGTTGGCGCGACAAACAAACATGCGCTGAGTCAGTTTTAGCGACAACAAGAAGCCCTGATGTGTCACGGTCAATGCGGTGTACTATCCCGGGGCGCAATACGCCGTTAATACCCGACAGCCCGTCCTTGCAATGATACATGAGCGCGTTCACGAGCGTGCCCGAAAAATGCCCGGGCGCGGGGTGAACGACCATGCCGACGGGTTTGTTCACAACGATTAAATCAGCGTCTTCATAGACAATATCTAGCGGTATGTTCTCTGGTTCAACAGCCGATTCCGTAGGTTGTGGCAAAACGGCGCGTATTTCGTCACCTTTTTTAATCCGCACGGATGGCTTGACTGTTTGACCGTTCAGAATCGCGCCGCCGCTTTCGATAAGCTTCTGAGCGAACGAGCGTGACGAAAACTCGTCTTGCTCACATAAAAAGACATCGAAACGTAAACCCGCATCTGCTTCTTCGGCGATATAGAGGTATGAATCAGGCATAATTCTTCCCCTTATCTACGAACAACAGAATCACCGCAAACAGAATGGTGCCGCAGACAAGCAGGCTGTCAGCCACATTAAAAACCGCAAAGTTAATGAGCTTAAAATAAAAGAAATCGACAACAAAGCCGCGAAACAGCCTGTCAATCGCGTTTCCCAAAGCCCCTGAAAGCATCATGGTCAAGGCTATACGATAAGACAATCTGTAGCGACCGAGTTTAATATAAAGCCCAACAATCATTATAACCACAGGCAAAGTCAGAACCAAAAAGCCCCACCTAAAGCCTTGCAGAATACCAAACGCTGCGCCGCGATTCTCCGTATACATCAGCTCAAAAACGCCCTCAATAATCGGTATCGAGTGAATCGGCGCGAGCGTGTTTAATGCCCAGAGTTTAGAAAGCTGGTCAGCCGCCACTAGCGCGGCGGTTGCCAATACTAAAAATATTATGTTCATAGACCATCCAATCAATTATTTACGCTGTCAGCGGCACATCAATTTTAATTCGTTCTCTAACTCGTCGTCGGCTATCACGACGCCAAACTTACAACCGCCCAAAACATGGGGTAGAACAAATCGGTACATTCCGTTATCGTTCTTCTTGTCGTGTTTCATAATCTCACACAGTCCGTTAATATTGCCCGAAAAGCTCACGGGCAGACCAAACGCCGTCAAAAGCTCCACAAGCCTATCGACATCAGATTCATACAACATCCCCCGCCGCAAGGCCAAGCGCGCCGCAAACACGAGCCCCACAGCTACAGCCGCGCCATGTGAATAGCCGTTTTGCGCTTCCAACGCGTGAGCGAGCGTATGACCTAAGTTGAGCGATGTCCGCTTCCCGTGTTCTAAGGTATCTCTTACGACAACACTCAGCTTAATCCTCACAGAATCCGTCACTATCCGTAGTGTAGCGTCCTTGTCACGCCGCAAAATCGCCGCGCTGTTTTGTTCAAGAAATTCGAACAAATCCCTATCAAACCCCAGCCCGTATTTCACGACCTCCGCCAGCCCATGTGCGAAAACCTCGTCAGGCAGTGTATCGAGCGTCTTTGTATTGATATAAACAGCGCGTGGCATATGAAACGCGCCGATTATGTTTTTCACTCCGTCAAGGTTCACAGCCGTCTTGCCACCTAAAGCCGCGTCAACCTGTGACAAAAGTGTCGTAGGAATAACGGCGTGCTTTATGCCGCGCATATACGTAGCCGCCGCGAAGCCCGCCATATCAGACACAGCACCACCACCCAGCGACACGACTTCAGAATGCCTGTCAAAGCCACCTGCGGCCAACGCCCTGTAAATTCCCATCACGTCATCCATCGTCTTGGCGCTTTCGCCGCCAAACACACGATATAAAATCACTTGTGCGCCGCAAAGCTCAAGCCGCGTCACAATCTCCCGCGCGAACAGACGCGCCGCAATCTCATCAGCCACAATAATAACACGCTTCGCACGCGTGTTTACGGCGCAAAAATCAGACGCTATCGCCGCCACATGCTTTCCTGCCCTTATCATTCGCGCTTCCATACACAATCATAATCCCTTCCGCTGGCCGCAAGCAAAATCTGTGACGGCAAGTAGAATAGCCAAATCAATTGGTAAAACACATTCTGCCAAGACCCGCTGATAATGTATCGTAAAGCCACACAAATATCACAGAGCAGAAACAATGAGAGCGCAATAATTATGATAATCCCGTTTGGGAAAGGCAGTTTTTTCATGCGGTAAGCCACAATAGCCGCCGCGAAACTCATCACAGCCAAAGTAGCGTATATCAAACCCGCGTTCCACACATTGTCAACCACAAATAACCCGACACACAGAGTAATAACAAGTAACGCTTTCAAAACATATCCGCGCCGCGACAGATACGCAAAATATCTCAGAAGATATAACAGTTGGGCAACACAAAACAGCTTCACGCCCCAAACGTCAAGCCTCATCATAACCAAACAAAAGTCAGCCGCACAAGTAAAACCCAGACCGACCGTAAGTAAGACCCAGTCAGCCAAACCCAACCTACTGCGGTACTGAATCGCCACCGCGACGAAACACAAAACGATTACCACGAAATTAAAAATATCCATACAACTATTATCCACACAACAAGCCCAAATGTCAAGTGTGAGCTATTAAAGTATCAAATTTTTCGCTTGACAAAGCCGTATTTATCTGTTAAACTTTTCTAAGCATAGAAGCGCCCGTGGCGGAACTGGCAGACGCGTATGGTTCAGGTCCATATTTTCGCAAGGAAGTGGGGGTTCAAATCCCTTCGGGCGCATCATGTTTTGTCGAAAGCTGTCGAATGTGAATTTGGCAGCTTTTGGTGTATAGGATAAAAAATTATGTTTGGTGGTTTCGCAAATGTCAAGAGGCATCGTTGTTTTTGGAGCAAATGGTA
>CAZOVK010000104.1:0-6162 GCA_964583165.1 uncultured Defluviitaleaceae bacterium
GTCTGTCTGTCTGTCTGTCTGTCTGTCTGTCTGTCTGTCTGTCTGTCTGTCTGTAATTATTGTGTCCCCCGTTTTATCAAATGTCAAGAGGTAATCACGATAATATTCATATTGTTTTTTCCTCGCTGAAAGTTCCGATGTAAGTTCTTCTATAAGCTCAGCGAAATTGTCCAAAATACGGACAATTTCTGCTTGGACAGGTAGCGGCGGGAGAGGGATTTTGAATTGCGAGTATTTTCCAATCCATTGCCGTTCATGCTTAGAAAAGTCTGGTTGATAACGAATGCAACTGATAGCGTAAAAAAGATAGCGAAAATTGGCAATACCTGTGTCTTTTGGTGTCAACATCTTTATAGCCGAAGACTTGACCTTAAACTTGAAGTCAACCCAGTGAAAAGATGTCGTAAAGTCGTCAAAGATAATCACGGGGTTTTCTTTGCTTGCAGAATACAAACCGTCAGTCTCATCGGTGTATCCGAGTATAAAAGATTGCCCCGCCGTCAAAACGGGTATCTCGTAGTCATCGTTATAATCGGTACTATCTACAATATACCTTGTCGGTTGCTCATAATCAATAACACTACTCAGTTTTACAAACTCCACTCCATCGGGGCAAAGCTCTGCAATAAGCTGTTCAAGTTTACTCATACCGCCTCCCCCTCAATCTCAGCAATAATCGCGTTTATTTCGGCGCGCAAAACATCCTCACGCGCCACAATTCGCTCAATTTCTGCATTCAGAGCGTTTATGTCAATAATCTCTCGTTTATCCTCTTGCTCGACATATGTAGACACCGATAGATTGTAGCCTTGTTCTGCAATATCACCGTTTGGCACTAACCTTGCGGTGTATTCCTCGTCGGCGCGGTCGGTGTATATCTTGATAATTTTATCAATATTCTCCTGCGTCAGCTTATTGCTGTTCGTGACCTTCACATACTCTCGTGAAGCATCAATGAACAGCGTTTTGTTTTCGCTTTTGTTCTTTTTCAAGACCATAATGCAAGTGGCGATGGACGTACCATAGAAAAGGTTATCCGGCAATTGAATCACGCAGTCAACGAAGTTGTTGTCAATCAGGTACTGGCGTATTTTTTGCTCTGCGCCGCTGCGATAAAAGATGCCGGGGAAGCAGACAATCGCCGCCGTACCGCTTGTGGCGAGCCAATTAAGCGCGTGCATAATAAACGCCAAGTCTGCCTTGCTTTTGGGCGCAAGCACTCCGGCAGGTGAAAAACGCGGGTCATTGATGAGAAGCGAATCACTGTCGCCCGCCCATTTTATTGAGTACGGCGGATTTGACACGATAGCTTCAAAGGGCTCGTCGTCCCAGTGGAGCGGGTCGGTGAGTGTGTCGCCGTGACCAACGTCGAACTTGTCGTAGTCGATGTCGTGAAGGAACATATTGATGCGACAAAGGTTGTAGGTGGTTATGTTGATTTCCTGCCCAAAGAAACCATTTCGGACATTGTCCTTGCCCAGTATCTTTGCAAATTTCAGTAACAGCGACCCAGAACCGCAAGCGGGGTCATACACCTTGTTGACCTCCGTTTTGCCAACAATAGTCAGACGGGTTAATAGCTCTGAAACCTCCTGCGGCGTGTAATATTCTCCGCCGGATTTACCGGCATTGCCTGCGTACATTCCCATTAGAAACTCGTAAGCGTCGCCAAACGCGTCTATCGTGTTCTCACGGTAGTCGCCGAGTTTCATATCACCTACGCCTTTTAATAGTTTGACGAGGCGTTCGTTGCGCTTTGCTACCGTGCCCCCGAGTTTATTGCTGTTTACGTCGATGTCGTCAAACAGCCCGCGGAAGTTGTCTTCGGATGGCGTTCCCTGTGCAGAGGCTTCAATGTTTTTGAACACTGTTTCAAGGGTTTCATTCAGGTTCTCATCGGTCGCGGCTCGTTTGAGTACGTTCTCGAAAAGTTCCGACGGCAAAATGAAGAAGCCTTTGGTATTCACCAAATCCTCTCGTGCCGCTTCGGCTTCCTTATCCGATAGTCTGGCGTAATCAAATGAGGCGTTACCCGCCTCACGCTCGCCCTCATTTATATAAGCGGTGATGTTCTCTGAGATATAACGATAAAACAAGATGCCGAGGACATATTGTTTGAAATCCCAACCGTCCACGCTCCCACGTAGGTCGTTGGCGATACCCCATATTGTGCGGTGGAGTTCCGCGCGCTCTTGCTCTTTGCGGTTATCGGCCATTGTCCGTACCCTCCTGCTTCTTATCGCTGTCTTTGGCGCCGCCAGAGCGAATCCACTAATCGACTTCCGAAACTTAGAATTTCATAGTTTTCAGCCTTGTGCGACGACAAATCACGACTTTTAATCCATCGTAGATTATGACCGCGAATATGCGTTTATTCAAGCTCTTCAATCGCGAAGTACTCACGACTGAAAATTCTATAATACAGCATAGCCGGAATCTTGTTATAATAAGGCTGAACATCCGTAATAACCTGCCACTGGCTCTTATGGGCATTACAAACCGCTTTTTTTCTGTTGCCATACGCACTTATGCCCACATAGAAATCTGGCTTGGGCAAGCCCGCGCTACCTACATAGTTGTTGCGGAAAGTCTTTGAAACCTTTAGCGCAAGCTGAATCATCTTCCCCGGCAAGGTCATCAAATACAATCGATTAACGCCCATATGATTTTCTTTTAGTAACTCCCTAGTACACCGCCCCGCCGTCAAGTGGTCAGTATGACCATAAAGACCAATCGAGCTATCAAACGTAATCACAATATCGGGCTGAAAGCGCGCGATTCGTTCGGTAATACTTGCTTTAATGAGTTTGTTGTCAACAGTATTCAAGTAACGGTCGGGAAAATCTAACACTTCCATATGATTCGCGCCTAAAATCGCCTTCACGTTTTGCAACTCATTAAGTCGAAACGCCCCCAACCCGCTTTGTTCGACAAGCCCACCCGTAGGCCCATCTTCACCATGTGTCAGATAGAGCAGAAAGACCTCACTGCCCGCCTCATGTAAACGCGCCAGTGTTCCCGCCACCATGACCTCATCATCGGGATGCGCCACAACGAGCATGACCCAGTGTTTTTTACTAAACAACCCCTCATGCGCCCCATTCGGTATACCCGCGTCATTCACATAACTATGCAAGAACCAAACCAGCGCAACCAGTATCAACAGAACCGCCGCAAGAACATAAAGAAACCACATAAAAACCCCCGCTAACGGCTTATTTTCAGCTTCGTAATCATAACAAACCCAATCGCCGCCATAACCACAGCCAGAGGGCCAACAATGATAACACCGAGTGGCTTATCAACAGAATTGCCGAATAAGTCTAACAAAACACCCACAGAGAATGCCGCGATTGATACCATAAACTTATTGATAAGCCCCTGCACGCCGAAGAACAACGCCTCGCGGTGTTTGCCCGTCACGCGCACGTCTTCGTCGATTATTTCTGAGATAATGACGTTCGGTATAACCATCAGCCCCGAATATGGGAAGCCCAGCAAAAGCATAAATCCAAAACCCAGATAAACAGGGTTAATACCTGTAGTTTTAATCACAGGTGTCAACGTAATAAGCAAACACACCACAACATAACTTAAAATCGACACTTTAAGCCCACCCGCCGCCGTCAGCTTCTTCACGAGGATATTATAAACAGGTATAAACGCCAGCGCCGACACAACCGAAGCGATAAACAGAATACTTGACATACCGCGCTCTAAACCAAGCAATACAGTCGTTATGAAAATTAAATTATACTGAATTAACTGGAAGCCCAAGAAAAACGTCGCAAAACCAATCATATATGTACGGAAAGTCTTATTTAAAAGCGCGCTCTTAACGTTCGTGATGATATTACTCTTCTGCTTTTCTTCCTTAGTTTCATGATAAGCCGTCACTCGCACGGTCAAAACAGGCCCCACCAGCGTTAACAAACAGATAACGGACATTACAAACCCGCTCAACTGATAACCCAACTTATCAATCAATGTACCGCTGGCGCCCATTGCGATGCCCATACCCAAGATACCAAAGAACGCTACAAAACTTTGGATGAACATACGCTGACCTTTGTCTTTAGCTATTTCGGGCAACAACGCAAAATACGGGTTCACAACCACCGTATATGCAAAATAGAACAGATTGACCGATACGGCCACCCAAATAAACCGCAAAACCGCGTTATCGGGCAAACTCCCCGTATACCAAAGCATATTAAACGCTATTACCATCGGCAACGCACCCATGACGATAAACGGCAACCGCCGCCCAAACTTACTCTTCTTGAAACTGTCACTCCAGTTAGCTACCAGTGGGTCAGCCACAGCGTCTACAATACGCCCGAGCATCAAACACACGCCAACCAAACTACCCTTCATAATAATATCGCCCGTGTTCGGCGCTAGAAAAATCAACAACCATGTTGTTATAAACTGGTTCAACATACCCGGCCCGATATGCCCGACCGCAAAAATAATCTGCCTAATGCCCTTTAATTCCTTATAGGTGTTCATATAATCCCCCGTTCTTTGAGATAAAGTATTGTGCTTGCCGCAAAACCGCTCCAGCCTTGTAACATTGAACCCGCGCCCGTAATAGGGTTATAGTATTCGGGCAATGTATAATGCCCGAGTTCTAAAGCCTTCGTAAAAGCCCGCGTTAGCGCATATCCCCAATCCATGCCGTGTTGAGCCTTTGCCAGCGCATAAACCGCCGACAAGTACGCCCATTCACTGCCATTGTGATATACATAGTCATAGTTTGACTTCTCTACCAGATGTTCCTTATATTTATAAGGCGGAAAGGCGCACATAACGCCCCAGTCGCCGAAAGGCTGTTCCTGATTGTTTCTCGTTTCAAGTAAGCACTCCATCTGCGTCAGCACACTAAGCGCCCGCTTCTCATCAGCTATGCCATACAAAACCGTAAATACCGTATCAACAGACAAGTTATCCTCATAATACCTGTCATTGCGGTAGTTGATGTAATACCCTTTGTCATCGTCCCACAAAAACTCATTGATACCGCGCTTAACCTTTTCCGCGAAGTCCAGATACTTGCCACCCTCGCCGCGCAACAACGCCCCCAAACCCGTCAATCCACGATAGAACAAGGCTTCTAAATAAGTCACATACCCGCAACGATATACATTATCAACCCAGTCATGGCGGTTGAACTCTTCTCGGTAGAGTAAATTATTGGAGTCAGCCTGACTAATCAGCTTGTCCGCTACAAAACACAGCAACTCCTCTAAACTTCGCTCCCCTACCCTCTCATTCAACACGCCCCAATCACCCGTATGAGCCACATAATCGTTGGTCAGAATTAACAGAAAATGCGGAGAATCCAAATGATTATCCCAGAATCTAAGCCCATGTGTCCTGACAGCACTAGGGCATTGCCCGTTCTCATCAACACCCGAAGCCAGAGTCAATATCTGGTTCCGCACATATTGCGGCTTATGCGCCAAACACGCCAAAGCCGTATAATACCCGTCGCGGTAATACGTTCGCGCGGGGCTTTGATAATTAACCCCAGCGAAGAACCCCTTAAACCCCCCGACTTCTTTATAACTACTAATCGCGCAATTCAAGGCGCTAACAAACAACGCCTTTAACTGTTGATTTTCCAGCTTAATACTATTCTGAAGATATGAGCGATAATCCAATGCTTCATCAAATGCCCTATCAAAACCCGCCACAGAGAATAAAGACCTATCATCTTCACTGTAAGAAAACGTAAGCTTAATCTCCTGCTTGCCAGCGGATGATACACTATAGTGATAGCCGTTGCCCTCTCGCTCACGCAATGTCAGCGGGCGGTTTGACTTTACACTAAACCCGTTCTTCCCCGCTTCAGTCAAGATGAACCCAAAATGAAAGTCAATTTTAGCGGTTTCAGCGCAAAGCACACGCAAATAAACGGCTGAACTGCTTTCATCTATAAAACCCGTTATCTCAACACCCTTACCGAAATACTCCGTAACCTGCATTCGCCCAATCATGGTATTACGTTTGTCGTCAAGCGCCGAAACAGCTACGCCATCCACAACCAAAGACGAGTAAAAACTGTTCTCAACAAAAATCGGGAATCTGTCGGCTACGGCAAACTTACTGACATTGCCACAGCCGTCAACCTGCGCAAGAACCGTAAGGTTAGAGATG
>CAZOVK010000105.1:0-6137 GCA_964583165.1 uncultured Defluviitaleaceae bacterium
GGAGGTAAGCTCGAAAGCGTCACCTTCTACGGTGGTGGCAACGGTCACGGTGTTGGCATGAGCCAAAACGGCGTGAAGGGCATGATGGACGCGGGTTATGGCTTTGAGGAAATTCTAACGCATTACTATAATGACACCAAGATTGAGAAGAAGTTCTAACAAATGAGGTGATTTAATGAGGATGTATGACGTAATCGCGAAAAAGCGCGACGGACACGCATTGAATAAAGAAGAAATTCATTTCTTCGTGTGTGGAGTGACAGACGGGAGTATTCCAGACTACCAGATTTCGGCCATGCTCATGGCGATTTATCTGAACGGCATGAATGACGACGAAACCACAGAGCTGACGCTTGCTATGGCGCATTCGGGCGATATGGTTGATTTGTCACCGATTCATGGCAAGAAAGTAGACAAGCACTCCAGCGGTGGTGTTGGCGACAAGACGACTGTCATTATAGCGCCGATTGTGGCGGCTTGTGGCGTGAAGGTCGCGAAGATGAGCGGGCGTGGTTTGGGGCATACGGGTGGCACGGTTGACAAACTGCTGTCGATACCCGGTATGCGCATGGAGATTGGAAACGACGAATTTTTCGACATAGTGAATCGTGTCGGGGCTTGTGTTATCGCCCAAACGGTCAATCTCGCGCCCGCTGACAAGAAGCTTTACGCCCTGCGCGATGTGACGGCAACTGTCGATTCTCTGCCGCTCATAGCCGCAAGCATTATGAGCAAGAAAATTGCGGCGGGTTCTGACGCGATTTTGCTTGATGTAAAAACCGGTTCCGGTGCGTTCGCCAAAACCGTTGACGACGCAAAGGCACTCGCCCAAAAGATGGTAGCTATCGGCAATGGCGCGGGTCGCCCCACAACCGCGTTGATTACGGATATGGACAGACCACTAGGCAAGAATATAGGCAATACGCTGGAAATCATTGAAGCGGTTGAAACCCTCAAAGGTCACGGCCCGAAAGACTTGACAGACGTTTGTATTGCCTTGGCGGCGCGTATGCTGGAACTTGCGGGGCATGGCACGTATGAAGAATGTATCGCAAAGGTTGAACAGACTATTACTGACGGTAGCGCGTTCGCTAAACTTCTTGAAATGGTCGAAGCGCAAGGCGGCGACACATCCGTTTTGGAGGATACCACACGCTTTGAAGCCGCCGAAAAACTCCATGAGGTCAAATCAATAAAATCTGGCTTCATAGCTTCAATGGATACAGAAAAAATCGGCATAGCATCATGCCTTCTCGGCGCGGGGCGCGCAACTAAAGATGACATCATCTACTACCCCGCCGGCATTGAGTTGCTAGCCAAAACAGGAGAATTTGTGAACACGGGCGATGTAATAGCCGTTTTCCATACAGAAAACAATCGCCCGCTGGACGAAGCCGAAGCGCTCTTCCTCTCCGCGCTCTCATTCGCAGACGAAAAGCCTGCCGAAACACCACTCATACACGCTGTTATCACAGAATAGACGGAGGATAATATGAACGAAACCATGCAGGTCATCATGAACCGCAAGTCCATGCGCCAATTTCTTGACAAGCCCATCCCCGAAGCCGACAAAATCGCGATTCTGACAGCCGCCACACAAGCCCCGACAGCGGGCAACCAACAGCTCTACACAATCATTGACGTGACCGACCAGAAACTCAAAGATGAACTGGTCATCACATGCGACAACCAACCGTTTATCGCTGACGCGCCGCTCGTTTTGATTTTCTGCGCCGATTGTAAGAAATGGTTCGATGCCTATGTTGAGGCGGGTTGTGAACCTCGTGCGCCACGTGCTGGCGATTTGATGCTTGCCGTTTCTGACGCGAACATCGCCGCCCAAAACGCCGTTATCGCGGCCGACTCACTTGGGCTTGGTTCGTGCTACATAGGCGACATTATGGAACGCTATGAAATCCATAAAAAGATGTTCAACCTCCCCGAATATGTCTTCCCTGCCGCTATGCTCGTAATCGGTTACCCCACAGAGCAACAGCAGAAGCGCATACCGCCAAAACGCGTTGACCTGCCCTATGTCGTGCATGAGAATGCATATCAACCGCTTGACGGCGCGGCTATCCGCGCGATGTTCGCCGAACGGTCGTCTGTGCGCGGTTATGACGAGTGGATGACAGCATTCTGCAATCGCAAATACAACTCTGAATTCTCGGGTGAGATGTCGCGGTCGGTTGAATGTTATATCGACGAGTTTTTCAAGAATCGCCCATAAACACTAAAACAGCCCCTACCGAATGGGTATGGGGCTGTTTGTGATTCATACCAAAGAGGTGAAACTATGATTGAATTACCTGAAAATGTCACGCTTGCAAAACAGATTAACGCGGCCTTAGTCGGCAAGACCATATCGAGCGTAACTGTGGCCGCGTCGCCCCACAAGTTCGCCTTCTACAACGAAAGCCCCGCCGAGTTTCAAAATCGGCTAGAAGGTCAAACCATCGTCGGCGCAATTTCGGGCTTAGAACACACTTTCGACAATAATACGAATATTATTTGTGGCGACACGTTGTTAGCGCTGTCAACGCCTATACGTTATCACGAACCCGGTGCTAAACTCCCGAAATCTCATCAACTTCTGCTGAGCTTTACCGACGGTTCACATCTGTCGTTTACTGTTTTGATGTGGGGGGCTATGAATATTTATCCTGCTGACGAAACCAACACAAAGCCTAAACAGAACGCAAAACCTTCACCGCTTTCTGACGCGTTCGACAGTGCCTACTTTGATTCATTGCTTTCAAGCGTGCCACAAAACCTATCCGCGAAGGCGTTTCTAGCCACAGAGCAGCGTATCCCGGGGCTTGGCAACGGCGTATTGCAGGATATTTTGTTCAACGCACGGATTCACCCAAAGAGAAAGTTACAAGATATACATCAGTTTGATGATTTGTTTCATTCGGTTAAGTCAACACTTATGTCAATGGCTACAGAGGGCGGGCGTGATACCGAAAAAGATTTGTTCGGCAATCCCGGTGGCTACAAAACGATTCTGTCTGCTAAGACCCTGGCGAATCCCTGCCCAGTTTGCGGCGACACCATCATCCGCACGGCTTATTTGGGCGGCAATATCTACTTCTGCCCGTCATGCCAGCCGATTTAGTGTATGTAACTGTCACTCATGCGCCAAAAATGTAGCGACTTTTTCATCAATCGCCGCATAATCTACACGCGAAAAGTCCGTCGTGTCCACATCCAACCTTTCGCCGATACTAAACAACCTAAGCGGCGCAGTACCGTTAGCGAACACATCAAAGTCATCAAAGAAACCCGTTGATGCCGCAAGCCCCGGATGCCGTTCGTCCGTCACATCGCGTTTGAGGAAACGCTCGTGCAATACGCGCATGTCCGCGTCAAACATCACCGTTAATGCGCGATAGCCGTATTTCTCAACGAGCGGCTCAAGAATATCCTTACACTCCACCGTGAAATTACTCTCTAACACGAGCGGCACGCCGGCTTTCATCAGACACTCGGCGAAATGAAAAAACACCGCGTAACTCGCGTTCCCATACAGGCGCGAGTTCGCTCGGCTTGTTTCAAACTTAATCACGTCATGAAGTTTTTCCTTGATATTGTCCTTGCCGATAAACGGTAGGTTCAACTTTTCGGCGATATGCCGCGCATAGGTAGTCTTGCCCGCCGCCGGTTTACCCGCAATAATAATCACACATTTGTTCATCGATTCACCTACTACAGACCCAAAATGATACTCTCCGCCGCCTTCATACCGTCAACCGCGGCGCTCATTATACCGCCCGCGTAACCCGCGCCTTCCCCTGCCGGGTACACGCCCGCCATACTAGACACAAAGTCGGTGCCGCGTGTTATGCGCACAGGCGAAGACGAGCGCGTTTCTACACCCGACAGCACTGCGCCACTCTGCAAAAACCCCTGAATTTGCCTGTCAAACTGGAGTATCCCCTCCGCAAGTGAGGCACATGGCAAACCCTCAATATCCCAAAGGTTAGACAGCCTATACCCCGTTTTAATACTGGGCGTTACATTGTCAATGGCGCCGCTTTTTTGATGTTTCATGAAGTCCTTCAGCAACTGAACAGGCGCTCCGTAATTACCCCCGCCCATTTCAAACGCCTGTTTCTCCAAGCGCCGTTGCAATTCCAATCCACCCAGAACACCGGGCGGGAAGTCTGACGGCTCAACATTCACCAGCACAGCCGCGTTCGTGTTCTCACAATCCCGCGCGAAATAACTCATGCCGTTCACATTCATATGCCCCTCTTCACTCGCGGCGGGTACTACCACACCACCCGGGCAGCAACAAAATGTGTAAACACCTCGCGCACCCACTTTTGCGGCAAGTTTATAGTCAGCGGCAGGCAGAACGTCCGCGAATGTGCCGAATTGCAACTTATTGATGTAGTCACGCCTATGTTCAATTCGAACGCCCACCGAAAACGGTTTAGGCTCCATCTTCAAGCCCGATTCGTTCAGCATGGCGAAGGTATCCCTTGCGCTGTGACCTATAGCAAGGATAATGTGTTCTGTTTTGAGTGTATACTCGCCATCATGTGAACACACGCGCAACTCCAAAACGCCCCCGTCACGCCTTATGCCCGAAAGCTTATGAGAAAAACGGAAATCCGCGCCCAGCGCCGTTAACTCTGCGCGTATGTTTTTGACAACACGAATCAAAACGTCCGTTCCCACATGGGGTTTTGCGTCATAAAGAATCTCCTCCGAAGCCCCACATCTGTGCAAGGTTTCGAGTATATACCGTATGCGCACATCCTTAATACCTGTCGTGAGTTTGCCGTCAGAAAACGTACCCGCGCCACCCTCACCAAACAGGATATTCGATTCGGTATCAAGAATACCTAATGAGAGTCTGTCTACATCGGCTTGCCTGTCCTCAACAGCCTTTCCGCGCTCCAGTATAATCGGCTCAAACCCCGCTTGCGCCAAAACCAGCGCCCCGAAAAGCCCCGCCGGGCCGGCACCGATAATAACGGGTCTGTAAGAGGTCTTATATTTCACTTGTGGAATTTCCCATTGTTTGTGACTCGCCGCTTTCATTTTATCAAATTGTTCAGCGTATCGCGTATCAAGTTCGACTTCAAGCGTATAAATAACCTTTATGTCGGCCTTTTTTCGCGCGTCAATCGAACGTTTGGCTATCACCAAGCCTATTATCTCGTCATTATCAATACCCAAACGCCGCGCCGCCGCCTGTTTGAGCATTTTCTCTTCTGTACCCGACACCTTCGATTTTTGCTGTAAGTTCGCGGGTATTTTTATATCCGAAACGGTAACCCAAAATCCTATATTATCCATTATCCCCTCTGAGTCTTCTTAATGATGGCGCGCGCCGCGATTCGAGCCGTTGCCCACGCGAAATGTAGATTATACCCGCCACAAAGCCCATCAACGTCGAGTGTTTCGCCAATGACATAAAGCCCCGAAATGCGCCGTGATTCACAGCTTGAAGGCTCGAACTCCGTAACATCCGCGCCACCACTCGTGACCTGCGCCGCATCAAAGCCCTTTGTGCCCGTGATTTTCGTACTTAACCCCTTTATGATAGAGCATAACCGCGATAAGTGCACATCTGTAATCTCTGACGCTTCCAGACTCAATCGCTCTATACCCGCCATCTTACACAAACACATGCCTAATTTTTTGTTCAAAAAGCCATTAAGAAAATTTTCTGCCGTAAGATACGCCAAGTCCTTGCGCCGTCTTTCTAACAATGTCATCAGCGCATTAGGTTCATAATCAGCCGCTAAGTCTAATTCAACCCGCGCGTTTTGGTCATTCAACCGCGCATATACCGACGAGGTATTCATTATCGCAATGCCCGACAAACCATATGATGTAAACAGTATCTCGCCGTCCTCAACATAAGCCGCCCGATTCCGTGACAAAAGTCTAACACGCGCATTAGCGCGAACGCCATCCAAGCCGTGTAGAGCGGTTTTCTCCGTTAAAAGCGGCACAAGCCCCTGTTTCGCGCCGATTATCCGATGCCCCAGCTTGTCCAGCAGTGTATAACAACTGCCATCAGAACCCAAGGCCGCCGACGCGCAACCGCCACCCGCCATGATGATATAACGCGCTCTTACAACCGTGCTATCAGTCTTTATTGAGAAACCGTCTTTTTC
>CAZOVK010000106.1:0-6091 GCA_964583165.1 uncultured Defluviitaleaceae bacterium
CCGAAGCCCAGTTAAGGTACATCGGTATGAAATCTGACTCGCGAAAAGGACGCAATATGAGCCGCTCTGTTTCTAAAACTACCGTGCCAAGTAAGCGCATGATGACCTCCAGAAGTTAGCCGTCAACACGTCCATTATACCAGAAATCGTTGTAGCGTGCAAATATAAATAAATAATCCGACAATCTGTTGACATATGCGCGAATGCCGTCAGATATTTCTTCGTCTTGGCGATAAAGAAGCCTTTCGGCTCGACGCGCAACCGTTCGCGCAACATCTGCCCGCGCCGACACCTCACAACCGCCCGGTATGACAAACCCTTTTAGCGGCGGCGTTTTCGCCGAAAGCGCGTCAATCTCGCGCTCAAGCAAAGTCGCGCGTTCTGCCCAGTCAAAAGCGCCGTATCCCGCCAATTCGCCCATCAGGTCGAATAACTGTTTTATAGTTTCTTCTATATAATATGCGTCAGGTGGCATGTTCTTTAACACACGTATAAGCCCTAAATGCGCACAAAGTTCGTCGAGCGTGCCTAAAAGCTCAAACGCCGCGCCACCCTTGTTCATACGTGTGCCGCGAAGGTCGGTTTGACCGCTGTCGCCTTTTTTCGTGTATATCTTCATATTTACAACTCCAATGTTTCAATATTGGCTATCGCTTGTTCTATAAGTGGTTTCAGCCCGTCCATTTTGCGTTCTATGTTCTCTATGATATTGCGTTTGGGCTTCGTTTCGGGGTGTTTCGGCACGAACACCGTACAGCAGTCCTCATAAGGGCGAATGCTGATGTCGAATGTGCCGATTTTCTTGGCTATGTCTACAATGTCTTGCTTGTCATACGCCGCAAGCGGGCGCAAAATCGGTAGGCTCGCCGCCGATTCACAAGCGTTAAGGCTGTGGAGTGTCTGACTTGCGACTTGCCCGACTGAATCGCCTGTTATTAGCGTCTGACAATCAGATTGAAGCGCCAGCGCGTCGGCAATACGTAACATTGAGCGTTTGAGCATAATCGTCAAGCGGGTTTCGGGTGTATGTTCAAGCAGATGAAGTTGAACATCCGTAAAGTTCACAATGTGAAGCTTAACGCCGTTCGTATAGTAAGACAACCGCTTCGCCAAATCGATAACCTTTTCTTTCGCGCGTTCTGATGTATACGGCGGCGAATGGAAGTAGACCGCTTCAATCGTGACACCGCGTTTAGCTGCGAGAAATCCTGCTATGGGGCTGTCAATCCCGCCAGACAACAGCAACATGCCCTTGCCCGTCGTGCCCAGCGGCAAACCGCCAAGCCCCGCACAGACCCGCGCGTAGATATAGGCGCGTCGGCGTATCTCAACAAACACCGTGAAATCGGGCTTATGCACGTCAACCTTCAAATCTGTGTTAGTGGCGATATACCCACCAACGTCAGCCGCGAGTTCTTGCGAGTGAATCGGGTAGTCTTTGTCGGCACGTTTGACTTCGACCTTAAACGTCTTACCACCCGCGGCCTTCGCCTCTACAATTGCGATTTCGCGTATCGTCTGGGCATCGCGGTTATCACTAATCACACAAGGGCAAACCGCTATCACGCCGAAAACCGAGGCCGCCCGCTCAATCGCCGCCACCTCGTTTGCGCCCTCGGGTAATTCTACAAGAAAACGCCCGCGCTCGGCGCGAACGACCGCTCCTTGCACATCCGAAAACCGCTTCTCAATGTCATTCTTGAGCTTGTCCTCGAAAATCCAGCGGTTGTTCCCACGTAGCGCAATCTCGCCAAACTTTATCAATAACCCGCGAATACCGTTCATCGCCTAGTCCTCCGTAGTATTGGTACTGTCGCCATGAGTTTTGCCGAAACAATCAAGGCCTCGGCCGTGTTGTTCTCAACCGAGAAACTGAACCGCAAGGCCGATTCGGCACGCGCTCGCCCGATACCCAGATAGGTCAAGCCCGCCGCCGTTTTGTCGTGTGACGAACACGCCGCACCCGCCGATACATAGACTTCCTGCTCTGATAGGGCGTTTAGAACCGTTTCGGCGCGTGTGCCGACAAAACTTAGATTGATAATAAACGGTGACGCACTGTCGCCGTTGATATAACAATCGGGTAAGTCACGCTCCAATTTTGCCATAACCGCTTTGATGTGTTTGATAACCTCTTTTGGCGCGTTCGCAAACCACTCAGCCGCCGCCGCAAAGGCCACAATCCCGCCGACATTCTCTGTGCCCGCGCGAACGCCGCTCTGCTGATGACCGCCAAAGACAGTCGGGCGCAAGAAGTCCTTATTACGCGCATACAATAAACCCGTACCTTTAAACCCATGAAGTTTATGCGCGCTGGCCGTCAGAAAATCGACCCGCGCTTCGTCCAAATTTAAGGGGAACTTCAAAAACCCTTGAACACTGTCTACATGAAACAGTGTCTTGGCGTTCCGTTCCTTAATAGTCTGCCCAATCGCGCTTATATCTTGTATTACACCTGTTTCGTTATTCACATGAATGACGCTCACAAGCGCCGTGTTATCACGTATTTCGTGCGCAAGCCTGTCAATATCAACAAACCCGCTCTCATTCACACCCAGAACCGTCAACTCATGCCCCATACGTTCCAAAGCACGAAACGTTTCAAGCACAGACGGATGTTCGGCGGCTGTCGTTATGTAGTGAAGCTTTCTATCGCGCTGTGTGCCCAGAATGACAAGGTTGTTCGCCTCTGTCGCGCCGCTTGTGAAGTAGATTTTGTCAGCGTGGCAACCCAGAAAACCCGAAAGCTTCGCCCGCGCACTAGTCACACGCCGTTCAGCCAGAAGCCCTAAACCATGCCGCGCCGACGGGTTCCCGAAGTCTTCAGCGCACTCTAAAAACGCATCAACAGCGGGCTTGCATGGTTTTGTCGTGGCGGCATTGTCGAAATAAATCATGCTAGACCTCCAGCGCGTAGTTTATGTTACTGACCACATAAAGCCCCGCCGTTTCGGCGCGTAGAATCCGCTTGCCGAGGGTTATAGATTTGAAGCCGCCCACTGTGAGCCGTTCGACCTCGTTTTCGCTGATGCCGCCCTCACTACCGACAAACAAGCCGATATGTTCGGGCATTGATTTTATCGACCGCAAAGCCGAACGAAGCGAAACGTCTTGCTCGCGCTCATAGGCTACAAGTTTACAATCAGCATTTTGCGCGTCCTTAATCGCTTCATCAAGCGTCATTACGTGGCTGACCTCGGGGATAATCCCGCGCCCACACTGTTCGGCCGCGCTATGGGCTATGCGCTCCCAACGCGCGTGTTTGTTCGCGGCTTCTTTTTGTGGCACAGAATAAGCGGTCACCACAGGCACAAACGCCGTCACACCCATTTCAATGCCCTTTTGTATGACGAACTCCATTTTGTCGGCTTTCATGAGGGCTTGATAGAGTGTGATTTTATAGGGGTTCTCAGCGCTGTTGCTTTCGATATACTCAACACGCAAAATTGTTTCACGCTTTGTGGTTGATACAACCGAACACAAATAATCCACGCCGCCCGCGTCACATACGACCACGGTTTCATTGGGTTTTAGGCGCAAAACAAGCGCGTGGGCGTGTTCTTCTTGTGGTAGTTTCACCGACTCGCCCACAACAGCGACTAAACCGCGTATAAAGAAGCGTGTCATAGCGTTTGTGAGGGTTTCGCCGTAATCGCTACCCATTCATCACGTACATTAAAGGCAATGGGCGTAAAGCCCGCGGTTTTCACGGCTTCAACAACTTCCTCGCCGCGCGACAAGATAATCCCCGAAAGGATAATCACGCCATCAGCCTTAACCAGAGTCTTAGCAAACGGCAAAATGGCGAGAATCACATCCGCGATAATATTACAGACAACAATATCAGCCCCCGCCGCAACAGCCCTAGCGCGGAAGCTTTCGTTGCCGATAATATCGCCGTGAATGAACTCATAATCGGTTATGGAGTTAAGCCCCATATTCTCGTCAATGATATTCTTCGCGGACGGCTCTATCTCCGTGAGTGTCGCGAACGCCGCACCCAGTTTCATAGCTGTGGCCGCCAAAATTCCGCTACCGCAACCGATGTCGAGTATTCGTGATTCGGGTTTTACGAACTTTTCAAGCTCCGCCATAACCAGTTGAGTCGTCTGGTGTAAGCCCGTCCCGAAGATATGGCCGGGGTTTAGCGTAACAACCGCGTCACCATCGGCAGGCGTATACTCCTCCCAAAACGGGCGCACAACCACATGTTGCCCCACGCGAAACGGCTTGTAATGCTCACGCCACTTGTCGAGCCAACTCTCATCCAGCACATTGTCAGCCACAAGCACGAGCCGCCCCAAGGCCCCGTCTAAGTCCTCGGCGCGAATTTCTTCTAACCTACTGCGGATAGCCGGGAACAAATCGTCCCGGCCACCCGCTTCTACATAAAACTTGACTTCTGTTTCGTCTATGCGTTTCGCCATCAAAGCGTCGTCCACATAGTCAACAGTCACCGACAAACCCGCCAAAAACTCGCGCAAATCCTCAGCGTCGATAATCTCAACGCCATAAATGCCGAAATCGGTGAGCATGTCGGCTATAACCTCAATGCCAATCGTCGTTGTGTAAACAGTAGCTTCAAGCCACTCCATTAGTCTACCTCGTAAAATGCGCGGAAGGCGCGAATAATATAATCATTGTCAACCACAGCCGCGAACTCGCGAATCGAGTGCATCGACAGAAGTGGCGCGCCCACGTCTACGACATTCGTACAGAGATTCGCCGCCACAATCGGGCCGATTGTGCTACCCGATACCCTGTCAGAGCGTTCGGCGCCGTATTGATAAGGCACGTCGCCGGCTTTGCAGACAGAAGCGAAAATCGCGGCCGTGTAGCCGTTTGTCGCATAGTTTTTGCGTGCCGCATGTTTGATGACGGGGCCGTTGCCCATCATAGCGCGGTTCGTTGGGTCAGATTCTTTTTCATAATTCGGGTGGAAGGCGTGGGCTAAGTCAGCACTCACAACCACAGACTTTCTAAGCGCGATTATAAACTCTTCAAATGTCTTGCCCATTGAACGCACGGCGCGTTGTAAAGTATCGCGCAA
The DNA here is from genome assembly GCA_964583165.1 of uncultured Defluviitaleaceae bacterium. Classification (GTDB taxonomy): domain Bacteria; phylum Bacillota; class Clostridia; order Lachnospirales; family WRAX01; genus CAZOVK01. Next base: position 5,051 of record CAZOVK010000106.1, read on the forward strand.
GAACGACGAACCCGCGCCGTTTTCTGAGCGGCTACCTGTTTCTTCGTTATCGAGCATTGTAAACACCGTGAAATAGTTACTGTCTTTCGCATCTAAGAATGCCCTAAGCCCCGCATAACACATCCACAAATCGTCAAGGCGCGGCGCACTGAAAAACTCGTCTTTAGCGCCCACGACAGTTGACGGAGCGTGTTCATACAACATCAAATCGAAGTCAACAATCTCATCCAGACTGCAACCGACGCTCTCACAAATCATCTTCAACAGATAGTTGTCTTTCTCTAATTCTTCTGTCACAAAGCCCAGAATCGGGGCTGTATCTGTTTGAGCGTTATACTCATAACCTGAGTTGAGCTTCTTGTTGATATGTATGCACAAATTTGGGATATACAAAACAGGCTTTTGAACATCGATAAGCACTTCACGCGGCGCAAACGCTTTCTCACCGCGAAGCAATAACCGCCCCGCCAAACTAAGCGGTCTGTCAAACCAACTCGGTATAATCGGTCCGCCATAAGGCTCGGTGTTGAGCTTCAAAATGCGCTTCTCTGTCAGCATCTCGGCGTTCGGCTTAATCTTGAAACAAGGCGCGTCACCATGCGCCCCGATAACGCGGAACCCATGCTTTTCAACCTCGCCACTGCCCGTCTTAAACGCCAACAACGAACAAGAATTGTGCATAACAAAATACTTCGTATGGGGTAATAATGCCCAAACTTCGCCCTCATCCAGCTTAATAAAGCCCGCGTGCTCCAACATGTCGGCCGAATATTTCGCCGCGTGATAGGGTGTCATGCTCTGGTCAACATAGGTCAACAGTTCATCAATCTGATATTCCACGGTAACACCTGCCCCTTATTTAATAACTTCATTATACCCCAACTCTACACCCTTTTCAATCCATTTTTCCATTCTTGCAAGATTTTTGAAAAAACGCTTGACAAAAGCTTTTCGATGTTATATAATACGCTTGTTGTGAAGCACGGCTGGGTGTGGCGTAGCTTGGTAGCGCGCTAGACTGGGGGTCTAGAGGTCGCAGGT
>CAZOVK010000107.1:0-5972 GCA_964583165.1 uncultured Defluviitaleaceae bacterium
CAAAAGTAACGGATAGTGTTGTGATTACTTTCTGAAATACGCTACGGCGATTGCGCCGGGGCCAACATGCGCCCCAACGACACTGCCTATGGTGTAAATATCACTGTTGCAGGCGTTGTCAATGGCGGTTAAGACATTATTCAAGTCATCACGGTTGGCTGTGTGCGCGAACGCAATCGGTAACGAGCGGTCGGCTTCTTCGCTCACTAACTGTATAAGGTGTTTCGACGCCTTAGCCATCCCGCGTACCTTGCCTGTAGCTTTTAAGCTACGATATGTGACCGTAAGTATGGGCTTTAACCCCAACACATTACCCATGAAGCCCTGAACATTAGATAACCTGCCGCCCATAACGAGGTAGTGAAGCGTATCTACGGCCGCGTGAATCACGGCGCGTTGGGCAAGCCCCATAATTGCTTGAGCAATATTCTGTGCCGATGCGCCAGAATCACGCATCGAAACCGCGTGTTTGACAAGCATACCAAGCGCGAGTGTTGCCGTGCCTGAGTCGATAACGAAAATATCGTCGCGCCCTGTTTCTGCTTTTGCGATACATGCGCTTTGGTATGTGCCGCTCAACTCTGATGAAATCGTGATGACAACTATCGGCTGATTCGGGTATTTTTCATACTCGTCTTGAAAGGCCTGTGGCGATATCAAAGTTGTTGTTGGGAGTTTTTCAACCTTTTTCAGCTTTTCATAAAATTCTTCGCTCGTAATTTCAACCTTATCGACATATTCGCGCCCGCCAAGATTCACTTTTAGGCTTAACATAGATATGTTCAGCGCGTTGGCTTGCTCCATTGTAAAATCACTGGTACTGTCGGTTATGATTCTGGGTATTGTCATTTTTCTCTCCTTATAATAGGTCATCAAAGAAAGTACTGAGTTTTTGTAACGACAGCGTGAGCGTTTCAATCTCATTTTCATCTAACGTCGCTTCAACATAATCAATGAGCTGATTATGAAAGGCTGTATGAAAAGAGTCGGCTTTTTCGCCCGCGTCTGTCAGTCTTAAAAACACCTTTCGGCGGTCGTTTGGGTCGTATTCTCGGGTCAAATAACCCTTATTCACCAGTACGTTTACGGCTGTCGTCAGCGCTCCAATCGTGATATAGAGCTGGTCAGCCACTCTGCTCATTGTATTAAACCCTGTTTTTTGTAAGGCTGATACCGCTTCAATAAGGTGCATCTCTCTGATAGTCAGCTTGCTTCCAAACTCTTCGCGTATACGTTTTTCTTCAAGCATTAGAATTTTATAGAAATTCTGCACAAAGAAATGGTTCAGCCTCTCCTGCTGTGTTTCGTTCATGCAATCATCCCTGTTTACTTTTAATATAAAACTATTTTAACTTAAAACTAAAACCTTGTCAATAAAAAGTGCCGAATTCAAGTGTTACTTTGTGCTTGATTATTTTGTAATATTACTGTATTATAGAATAGATAAATAGTTTCTCACGCAAAGGAGGATGTTATGGACAAAACTAAGGAGCCGCTGAAGGTGCTGATTGTGTCGTCGGAGGCCGCGCCTTTTGCTAAAACGGGCGGGTTGGGCGATGTTATCGGTTCGTTGCCGCAAGCTCTGAGGGAGTTGGGCGTGGATGTCCGCGTGCTGATGCCCAGATATAGGAGTATTAAGTGGGATTTGGTCAAGGACGCGACATACATCAGCTCCTTTGAGGTGAGCTTGGGTTGGCGCAAGCAGAGCGCGTCTGTGTTCTCAATGACAGTGGACGGATTGCCCGTTTATTTGATTCAGAATGATTATTACTTTGGGCGCGACGGGCTTTATGGCTTTGGCGACGATTATGAGCGGTTTGGGTTTTTCTCAAAAGCTGCTGTTGAATTTGTGGGCACGATTGATTTTATGCCCGATGTGATTCACTTTCATGACTGGCAGACGGGGCTTGTGCCCGTTTATCTGAACGATGTGTTTAAGCGTTTTACTTTCTATAGGCATATTAAGACAGTGTTTACGATTCATAATTTACAGTATCAGGGGGTTTTCGGGCGGGAAACGCTTGGAAACTTAGACTTGAATGACGGTTATTTCTCGGGGACTAAGCTGGAATTTCATGGGAATATCAGCTTTATGAAGGCCGCAATTTTGTATGCGGACGCGATAACGACGGTTTCTGAAACATATGCGCATGAGATTCAGACACCCGCTTATGGTTATGGGCTTGATGGGTTGCTTAGGAGTTGTAAGGGGAAGATAACAGGTATTTTGAATGGTATTGACCTAAAGAAGAATGACCCACAGACGGATAAGCTGATTTTCACTAACTACTCGGCGACAGATTTGGCGGGGAAAGCGGAGAACAAGCAAAGGTTACAACAACAATTAAACCTGCCGCAATCTGATAGAACACCTGTTATTGGGATTGTGTCGCGTTTGGTTGACCAAAAAGGGTTTGACCTTATCGCGGGGTGTATAGATGAGTTGATGAGCCGTGATTTACAACTTGTGATTCTCGGCACGGGTGACGGGCGGTATGAGCATATGTTCCACTATATGAGCAACCGTTATCCGAATAAGGTCAGCGCGAATATTACGTTTAATGAGGAACTCGCGCAAAAGATTTATGCGGGTTCTGATATGCTGTTGATGCCGTCGTTGTTTGAGCCTTGCGGGTTGGGGCAGATGATAGCCATGAGGTACGGGACGCTTCCGATTGTGCGTGAAACGGGCGGTTTGGCTGATACGGTTTATCATTTTGTGCCTGAATTGGGCGCGGGTAATGGGTTTACATTCCGTGATTATCTATCTAGCGGGCTTATGTGGGCAATTGACTCGGCGCTCGGGGTTTATAAGGATACGGATATGTGGGAAAAGGCGGTCGTCAACGCCATGATCTCTGATTTCTCTTGGAAGAAGTCGGCGGCTAGATACTTGGAATTGTATAAGTCTTTACGGGGTTAATTCACATCTAATATGTAGGGTTTAGAAAGGGTGTTTTCTATGAGCAAACGATACACGGACGAAAAATGGCAACAGAGCATGAAAATCCGCATGGACTATAACAACATGATGTGTGCGTTTATTGGCGAAGACGGGTTGACAGACGCGGATATCGCCGCTGTTTCGCTCGATTCGGCTATGAAGGCTATGGTAGAGAAGCGCAAGAACGGCAAGATGGACTGGCGCGATTTGGCGCATAATCAGAGCGAAGTTGTTTCTGATATTTTGGAGTATGTGGCGGGAACAAAAGATAGATTCGATGCGTTTGTTGTATTGGGGATTGGCGGTTCTGCGCTCGGGCCTATGGCTGTTCAACAGGCGCTTAATCATCCGTATTATAATGAGTTGAGCCGTGAGGCGAGGGGTGGTTATCCTAAGCTTTATATAGCCGATAATGTAGACCCTGAAAGACTTGTTTATCTCTTCCAGACGATTGATATTAAAAAGACGCTGTTTAACGTGATTTCTAAGTCAGGCTCTACGTCTGAAACCATGTCGCAGTTTATGATAATCAAAGAGATGCTTGAGGCGGCGCTCGGCAAAGAAGCCGCGCAAGAGCACATTGTTTGTACTACAGACGCAGTAAACGGCAATCTGATTAAGATAGCTAAGGAAGAAAACTATAAGACGTTTATTATCCCCAGTGGTGTTGGCGGGCGCTTTTCGGAGTTGTGCCCTGTCGGGTTATTACCGGCGGCGTTCTGTGGGATTGATATAGAAGAGATTTTGGCGGGTGCGGCTTATATGGACGAACTCTGTAATATAGAGGACGTTTATAAGATCCCCGCGTATATGTATGCGCTGTTGAATTTCATCGGTATGAACCGCGGCAAGAATATTTCGGTTATGATGCCTTATGCGGATGCGCTTAGATATATGTCTGACTGGTATTGCCAGCTTTGGGCAGAGTCACTCGGCAAGAAGTTTGATAATAACGGCAAGGTTGTTAATGTGGGCCAGACACCTGTCAAGGCTATGGGCGTTACTGACCAACATAGCCAGGTACAGCTTTATACGGAAGGGCCGTTTGACAAGATTATCGTGCTTATGGGCGTTGACCGTTATAAAGAAGAGATTGTGATACCGCAGATTTACGGCGATATTAAGTCGCTCGGTTTCTTGGGTGGCGTGCCGCAGAGCAAGCTTATTCAAGTTGAGCAGATGGCGACGGAGTATGCGCTTCTTCGTTCGGGCAAGATGAACATGACGATTACGCTACCGGAAGTGAATGCGTTCACTGTCGGTCAGCTTCTTTATCTGTTTGAGGTCGCGACGGCGTTCGCGGGTGAGCTTTTGGATATTAACGCGTTTGACCAGCCCGGCGTTGAGGAGGGCAAGAACGCTACTTATGCGTTCTTTGGTCGCCCGGGTTATGAAGAGAAGAAAGCAGAACTGGACGCACGCCCCGCTAAGAAAGACGAGTATATTATCTAATATAGTGGAGTGTATAAAATGAAACGAACCCGATTGATGTGCATGATTCTAGCTATGGCGTTTTGTGTTATCGGTACAGTGGATTTAACGCCCGTTTACGCCGCCAATTTCATAGATTATGACAATATCAATCGGGTTTCGCGCTTGGATATATCGAGCGGTTATGTTTATGGTGAGCGTGTTGACTATACGTTTAAGCTTCCCGATGCTTGGGGGGCTTATTGTTATGTTGACCGTGAGATTATCAAGGATAATTCGGCATATCTGGAGAAACTCAAGTTTTATTGTGTGAGTGTGTCGAAGCGGTACAAACCCGCGCCTCTGTTTACGCTAACGGTGTATGACCGCATTGTGTTTTCTTGGACTTATGCGTATGACTATGTTATAAACACGAAACGTTATGTTTACGCCGTTGAGTTCGGCGCGGATAGGCCGTTTGACGACGAGCGCGATATGGCGATTTATAACTATTGTATGTCGAAGATTAAGCCCGGTTCAAAGCTTAAATCATACTTTGAGTTCCCGAAAGGGCAGGGCGAGATTAACGAGAATACGTTGGTTGTGGGCGATAATGTGTTGGGCGAGCGTATTTACATAAGTGATGGGAATTATTATGTGCCACTTAGGGTAGCATGTGAGGCGCTTGGGTATCGCGTAGACTGGAGCGCTCGGGATAACTCTGTTTTGGTGAGGAAAACCTCATTTAGCGACAGAATTTATTTGAGCGACGGCGCGACTAGCGGCGGGATTAAGTTTGTGATTGCTGACGGGTGTACGTATATTGCGCCGGCTTATTTCTTTAGGGTACTTGGGCGCAATGTTGAGATTGATGCGTATGGAAATGTGTATATATTGTAGAAATGTGTGATATTTATGACCTCCGATGCGGATTATAATAGAAAATCCGTGATGGGGGTCATTTTTTTGGAGATTGTGTATCGTTCGGCTTTGAATTTCTTTGTGTTGTTGGTGTTTACACGGTTGTTAGGTAAGAAGCAGATGAACCAAATTACCTATTTTGATTATATTACGGGAATTACGCTGGGTTCTGTGGCGGCTAATGTGAGTTTGGACAAGGATTTGCCCGTTATGGACGGGATTATTTCGTTGGCGGTTTGGTCGGCATTGGCTTTTATCATTTCTTTGGTTACTTTGAAGTCTTATAAGGCGCGGAATATCCTCGACGGTCAGCCCGATATTATTATCAAACGGGGCAAGGTTGACCAGAAGGCAATCAAGAAAACGAAGCTGAACATGGACGACGTGACTATGTTATTAAGAGAGAAGGACGTTTTTAATATTACGGATGTTGAATATGCTATTTTAGAACCGCATGGCAAGTTAAGCGTGTTGAAGAAGCCCGGCAGTGAATCGGCGACAAAAGAAGATATGAATGTTAAGTCTGAACCGATTAAGTATTTGCCGACGGACTTGATTATTGATGGGAAGATTATCACACGGAATTTGGAGGAGGTGGGGCTTGATGAGAAGTGGCTCGATAAAGAGCTAAAGAAACATGGGGTGGGGCTTTCGGACGCCAAAAGGGTGTTCTATTTTGCGCTATTGGAGGACGGGA
>CAZOVK010000108.1:0-5855 GCA_964583165.1 uncultured Defluviitaleaceae bacterium
ATACCGATATATTTGTCACCGGCATTTAGGTTTTTTCACAAGAAAAAAGGCGGGTATGCCCCGCCTTTGCGTTTTACTTTCTTTGAATGCCATACGCGTCCTCTATTTGTTCATAAACCGAGATTACATGCCCGTTCTGGGTATCGACATAGATGAGCGTCTTGGTATCGCCAATGTAACCTATCAGTTCATAGCAGAAATTCTCTATACCGTTCTCGTCAATTACGGCTAGGGCACATTCTGTCAGTGTAAAATGCGGTGAAACGAGTTCAAGGCAAGTGGCAGGGGAGATTTCGGGGGGCTTCAGCTCGCGGCTCCTACGATTTTCCAAGAAGTTTTGACCGCTGTAGCCGAGAATCTGACCATCCTTGCCCACTTTTACCGTTATAGCTTCTGGGTACATCCAAATGCCGTCATAGTAGGGTATCATCTCAAAGATGTAGCTGTCGTCACCTATTGAGTACGTCCGCGCTTCCGAGTGGGGGAAGCCATTGCGCTCCAGCAGGCGGGCGGCTAGATGTTCGGCTGTCGAGGCGCTTATGTTGCGCTCACCCATAGCTAGGTCAGACGTGTTCATAAACCATGTGATATAGCCACCGTTTTGCGTTACATCGGCGTAGTATATCGGCACGGTGTTGCCGCGCGTTGTGATGAGGAAGCTATAGACGGGCATCTCCGTGTCTTTGTCAGCGCCTATGATGTGCAGGTCATAGAGTGTGTCAACGCCAAGGAAGTTGCGCAGACGTGATTCAGCTTCGGCGGGGCTAATCGGGCTTTCGTTTTCAAAGATGTTATGAGCGGCGGGTATCTCGGTTTTCGCCTTAGTGCCCGTTAGGTTGAGCGGTGTAAGGCTTGTGAGCAAACTATTGGCGGGGTAACCGCTTTCATCTGTGTATTCGCTGTTCACAAGTTGTAAACGCCCCGATTCAAGCGCGACTGTGAGAGCCGCGAGGGCTTCGTTTATCGTTTTGGCATCACTCTTATAGGCGTTGATTTGGTCGAAGCGTTTTTGGTAACTTTCGTCGTTTACATCCCGATTCAACATATCCAGTGAGTAATCTCTCAGGTCTGACAGATATTTGAGTAGGGTATCAGTGCCGTGTTGAGCATCCGGCAGTTGTGAGAGCTGTTCATGCGCGATTTCTGCGCTCACGTATATGTCCGCGAAGATGGCGGTGTTTTCTGTGCCGGGGCGCACTGCGCTTAGTTTGGTTAGGTCGCTGTCAATACGCGCCACACTCTGAATAACGCTGTTGAACACATAGCGGTATGTGCTCTCTGTCGTATTTTGATAGACGCGCTTTTCTCGGTATTGATAGATGCCAAAGCCTACCGAGAAAACAATCACGCCGGCAATCAGCGAGTATATCGCCTTTGCCCTCCATGAATTATACATAGTTCACCACCAAATGGATTCAAGACATCAAATGCCGTTTCTGTAGCCGAATACATACGAACCTATGCGCCTGACAGTGCAAAAACCATCTAAAGCCGAGGTTGGCGCGGTTGACGTATAGATATATTCTGTCGCGCCGTAAGCCGGGTCAAAGCCCGACAGCGCATCACGCGCCGCCATTAGCGATTCGCGCGACGGTGTGTTTGAAACGCCGTCGAGTGACACCGATTCAAAGCCGCCGGGTTGGTATATTACGCCCCATAGGCTGTCAGGGTATGCGTCACTACTGACGCGGTTTAATGCAATCGCGCCGATTGCCACTTGAACGGGATAACTTGCGCCACGTGTTTCGCCATCGATTAGACAGGCTAAAAGCCAGATATCTGTTTCGCGCTCGTTTACTTGGGAGTTATATGCGTCTAAATCGGCTTTGAGGACGCGTTGTGTCGCCGCGTCTGCAACACCCGTCATACTAAGCCCGTTTTTGCGCTGGTAATACATAAGGGCTTCAAGCGTATCATATCCGAAGCGCCCGTCTATCTCGCCCCCATAGAATGGGCCGAGAGCGGTTTGTAAGTGCTTGACAACCTCACCCTGTGAGCCCCATGATATGCCGAGGTTTTGGGTTATCGTGTTGCCTTTTGCCTCACGTATACCGATTACGAGCGCGAACGCCAAAAGAAATACGAGGACGCGCGGGAATAGTGCGTTGATTACTTTTGTCAATGTCATCACCTGCTCTTTTGCTTACTTAAAAACAGAGTTTAGCCAGTCAAGAACCCAGAAACGCCACTCAACGGGGTCGTCTGATGTTACGCGCTCAAGTGCTTCGTCATCCAGCAACGCGGCGAGCTGTTCGGCTTGTTCTTGCGGGAGTTCCGGGAGTGCCGCGTCTACAAAACATATCTGTGGGAACATCACACACCACCAGTTGTCACCTGTGCCGCTGCCTATGCGTATTACCAGCGCGTCATATTCACCGGGTGGGAGTGTCACGTTTGTGTATTGCTTGGCGGGGAAAACAGCGCGTTCGATATTAGCAGTTATGGCGTAATCCGTGCCTGCGCCGCTTATGATGCGTTGGGCTGTTTCTTCTATTAAATAGGTGTTGTTCGAGAGGTATTGTAGGGTTTCTTCTTTTGTCTTACATTGCATAAGCCCGTTTTCGAGAGCCGCCAGAACCGCGTCTTTGATTTCGCGTTTGAGGTTCTGGTCTTCGGGGCTGTTGCTGTTGGCGCGAACATGGAAGCGCACGAAGTTTTCTCTTAACATTTCATCTTCGTTGGCGGCACTTACGAGTGTTGCACCCGCGCAGATGAACATGACCGCAATACCAAATGTTAGGCTCGCCAGTAACATGCGCTTGCGTGAGGTTAGTATATAACTCATGATGGTTTTGATTGACTGTTTCATAAAATCCCCCTGAATGTTTATAGGTGGATTATTCCCAAGTTTTGGTTGAACTATTCACGACAATAAAAAAAGCGGCCGAATTTGCCGCGTTTTGTGTTTATTTAATGCCGTCTATTTCACGATACTGAAGAGCTTCGGCTAGGTGGATTTCTTGTACACGTTCGCTGTTATCTAAATCTGCGATTGTACGCGCCACTTTGAGGATTTTGTGGTATGAACGCGCCGACAGCCCGAGGATTTCAAAGGCTTTTTGTATTAGTTTGGTTGATACTTCGTCCAGCGCGCAGTATTTACTGATTTGGGGGGCAGTGAGTTGGGAGTTAAACGCACCCCGCGAGTTGTAACGAGTTATCTGGACAGCGCGGGCAGCTTCAACGCGGGCGCGAATGGCGGCGGAGGGTTCGGCTTTGGTTTTTCCGCTGATTTCATTAAACGGCACGGCGGCGGCTTGGATATGTAGGTCTATACGGTCGAGTAACGGCCCCGATATGCGGCTTAGATACTTCGATACTTCATATGGGGAACAGCGACAGCGGTCGTCACCGTAGTATCCGCATGGGCAGGGGTTCATAGCTGCGATTAAAGTGAACCGCGCGGGGTATGTAATGGAGCCTGACACGCGTGAGATGTTGACGGAGCCTTCTTCCATTGGTTGTCTGAGGACTTCCAGCGCGTTTCTGTGAAACTCGGGCAGTTCGTCAAGAAAGAGAACGCCGCAGTGAGCAAGGCTGATTTCGCCCGGACGTGGCACCCTTCCGCCGCCTGTGAGCGCGGCATCTGATGTCGTGTGGTGAGGGGCACGAAACGGTCGCTTAGAGATTAGGCTTTGGCGGTCGGTCAATAAACCCGACACTGAATAGATTTTCATTACTTCAATGCTTTCTTCAAAGCTTAACGCGGGCATTATGGACGGCAGGCGTTTCGCCATCATGGTCTTGCCCGAACCCGGGGGGCCTACAATTAGGACGTTGTGACCTCCGGCGGCGGCGATTTCTAGGGCGCGTTTGACATTTTCTTGCCCTTGAACGTCGGCGTAGTCCAGTAATTCCGCTGTTTCTTGGGTATTCGTATTGGTCATCTCGGGCAGTTCAAAGGAGAGCTGCCCACTGTTTAATGCTATAACCAGTGATTTTAGGTCTGTTGCGGCATGAACTTTTATATTTTCAACAACAGCGGCTTCTCGGGCATTGTCGGCGGGTACTATACAGACTTTTACGCCGTTTTTGCTTGCGCTGTGGGTCATGGGTAGAACGCCGTTTACGGGGCGCACGTTGCCGTCAAGACTGAGTTCGCCGATAAACATCCAGTCCGGCGGGATATTTTTTATGAAGCCCGCGCAGTTGAGTATTGAAAGCGCAATGGGTAGGTCAAACGCAGGGCCTTCTTTGCGCGTGTCGGCAGGGGCTAGGTTGACTACTATGCGCTTGTTCGGGAACGCAAACCCCGAGTTTTTTATCGCGGCACGCACACGTTCGCGCGATTCGCGCACGGCAGAGTCGGGAAGCCCCACAATATCAAACGAGTAAAGCCCGTTTGTTAGGTCAGCTTCTATATAAACAGAAAAACCGTCTACGCCGGCCACAGCCGCGCTTGTTACACGCGCTACCACTTAATCACTCCTTGGAAATCGGCTAACTCCAGCCGCCTAAAGGCGGATTTGATATATGACAGCGACTAAAGTCGCCAATGATTACATTTCTCGCCTACCCGCAAACGCATGAGAGAGGGTTGCTTCGTCTACATGCTCTAAGTCACTGCCGATAGGTACGCCGTGGGCTATGCGGGTTACGGTTATGCCAAGTGGTTTGAGGACGCGAGCTAGATATAGGGCGGTGGCTTCGCCCTCTACGTTCGGGTTTGTGGCGATTATTACCTCTTGGAGTGTGTCGCCGAGTTCGTCAACGCGCGTGAGTAGTTCCTTTATACACAAATCGGATGGGCCAACGCCGTTTAGGGGCGATATTGCGCCGTGGAGTATGTGGTATAGACCGGAGTACGCGCGGGTTTTCTCGTATGCCGCCATGTCCTTGGGTTCTTCGACAACCATGATGAGCCCGTGGTTGCGTTTGGAGTTGTTGCAGACGGCGCAGGGGTCGTCGTCTGTCAGGTTCATACAGACCGAACAGCGACGCACACTCTCACGCGCTTCAACAATCGCGTTAGAGAGTTCGTGCGCATATTCGGGTGGCATGTTCAATACAAAAAACGCGAGCCGTTGAGCCATTCGCCCGCCTATCCCCGGCATTCGCGCAAATTCCTCAATCAGCCGCGTTACGGCATTGCCATAGAAATTCAAAAGTTTGCTCCCTCAATTACGGAGATTAGATTTGTTACTCCATTATACCGCGCAAAACCTCGATGGCGCTTTCGGCTATTACGCATTCGCCGTGTTCATCTAGATAAGACGCGAATGTAGAAGCCGTGTCTACCTTGTTACCATATTCGCACAGAATCGCGTCGAACTCTCGAATGAGAGCGCCGCCCGCGTAGGCTTTGATGTAGAGGTAATACTTGCCGCGGTGTTTGTATAGCGTGCTTTGAGCGTTTATATCCATATCGAAGCGTGGCATTGCGTCAAGTGCGTTGTCAAGGCTGTTAAACTCAAACATGAGCGTTGTATCAGACAGCGCTGGTCTTGGCGCGGGTTTAGATGTTTTACGCTTGGGGATATTGACCTCTGATGTTTTGGGCGCGGGTAAGGCGTTTGTGTCGAAACCGATTTGTTTTGCCATATCTATAAGGCTGACGCGGTTTTCGTCCTCTATGCCGCCTGTTACCTTGGTTACGAGCACCATAATAGAATCCATGGCTATGGGCATGGCTTCTATTATGAGTGGCGTATTCTGTTCAGTCGAAAAGTCATACTCTTCGCTCGCCGCCGCCATCATATCGCGGAACAACGCCTGTGTCTTTTCGCTGTTGTATGTGAGCTCGGTTATCGCAATATTTCTGTCCTTCAAGTCGTCGTGGGTCAGCGTAAACCGCATCTGGGTTTCGCTGATTTTCTCAATCTTCAATAATACCACCTCTACGCTAGAATGGTAAG
>CAZOVK010000109.1:0-5714 GCA_964583165.1 uncultured Defluviitaleaceae bacterium
TGTATAATGTATTAAATTTGAACAAGAGAGGTGATTGCAAATTTGATTAAGTATGTATTGACCCGACTCGTGTTGCTTATTCCTATCGTCCTTGGCGTTTCGTTTATCGTGTTTTCGATAATGGCGCTCACGCCGAGTGACCCAGCCCGCCTGATTTTGGGCGAAAGAGCCGAAGAAAGTGCTATTATCGAACTTAACCGCCAACTTGGGTTCGACAAACCGTTTATCGTCCGTTATTTCAATTATGTCAAAGACGCGGTGACAAAGTTCGACTTCGGAATGAGTTATGTGACCCGTGAACCCGTGCTGAAAGAAGTAGTTGTACGCTTTCCGAATACACTAAAGATTGCGTTTTTGAGTGTCCTATTTTCGGCGCTCATAGGTATCCCACTGGGTATTCTCTCCGCTGTAAAGCAATATTCTGTCGTAGATGCAATCGCGAGTGTTTCGGCCATGTTCTTTGCGGCGGTTCCGGGGTTTTGGCTGGGCATGATGTTTATGCTCATATTTACACTCTGGCTGGGTTGGCTACCCGCAAGCGGTGTAGGGAATTATCGCTATTTCATTATGCCGATTATGACAATGGCTATTCCGTCTTCGGCGTTTTTGCTCCGTCTTACACGCTCAACAATGCTTGAAACAATCCGCCAGGATTACATAAGAACCGCGCGTGCAAAGGGTGCTTCAGAAGACCTTGTTATATTCAAACACGCGCTCAAAAACGCGCTCTTACCTATTATTACCATTTTGGGTATAAACTTCGGCGCACAGCTCGGTGGGGCTATTGTCGTTGAAAGTATTTTCTCGATACCCGGACTGGGTTCTTTGCTTGTAAACGCAATCCGTCAGAAAGACGTTCCGCAGGTTATGGCTTCGACGATATTCCTTGCTACGCTGTTCTGTCTGATTATCGTACTTGTCGATTTAATGTACGCGTTTATCGACCCCCGTATCAAAGCCCGCTATGCCAGCACGGGCAAGAGTAAATAGGAGGAATCGATGGGTAAACAAGTTACTGAACAGATTGAAAACAATTACAAAAAGAACAGCCAATTTGCAGAGATTTGGCGTCGCCTTAAAAAGAACAAACCCGCTATGGCCGGGCTTTGTATCTTGATAGTTTTCGTACTCTTAGCTGTCTTTGCGGACTTCATAGCCGATTATGACACTATTGTCATACGTCAAAACGGTTCTATAAGGCTTCAACCGCCCAGCGGTGAACACTGGTTCGGAACAGACGAGTTCGGGCGCGACATCTTTGCGCGTATCGTTCACGGCGCACGTATTTCTTTGACAATCGGGCTTGTCACAACCTCGGCGGCCGTGCTCGTCGGTTGTCTTGTGGGAGCCAGTGTCGCGTATATAGGCGGTTGGTATGACACAATTGTCATGCGCATATGTGACACCATGTCGTGTATACCCACTATGTTGATGGCTCTGGCCATAGTGGCGGCTCTCGGCGCGAATATGCCGAACCTTCTAATCGCAATCATCTTCGCGAATATTTCAGTTTACATACGCTTCATACGTTCAACAGTTCTAACGGTTGTCGATATGGACTATATCGAAGCTGCGCGCGCCTGCGGAACGGGCAATCTACGCATTATCAGAAAACATATCCTTGTAAATGTCAGCGGCCCTATCATCGTTCAGGCCACGCAGTCGATAGCCGCAATGATTCTGTCTGCCGCGGCACTGTCATTCCTCGGTATGGGCATTCAGCCGCCACGACCCGAATGGGGCGCTATGCTCTCGTCGGCGCGTGAATATATGAGAACAGCGCCATATCTCATGGTTTTCCCGGGTGTTGCTATCGTGCTTTCGGCGCTTTCATTGAATCTGTTCGGCGACGGATTGCGCGATGCGCTTGACCCAAGACTGAGAACATAGGAGGAGTGTATGTCGGAATTATTACTGGATGTTCAAAACCTCTCGGTTGTATACAAAACTGACCTAGAAACCGTTTATGCCGTCAATGGCGCAAGCATAAGGCTAGAAAAGGGCAAAACGCTGGGGATAGTCGGTGAAACGGGCGCGGGCAAGAGCACGCTTGCGTTGTCAATCTTGCGGCTTCTGCCAAAGCCTATCGGTCAAAAAACGGGCGGCGCGGTTGTTTATGAGGGGCAAGACCTTGACACGTTACCCGAGGGAAAGATGAAGGCCATTCGCGGCAACAAGATTTCTATGATTTTTCAAGACCCTATGACGAGTCTGAACCCAATTATGAAAATAGGCGACCAGATAGCCGAATCGCTAATTTTACATAATGATGAGAAGCTCACAAAGGAGCAAATCAAACAGCGCGTTGATGAAACGCTTCAATTGGTAAGTATCCCGGCTTTTCGCGCCAATGATTACCCACATCAGTTTTCAGGCGGTATGAAACAGCGCGTCGTTATCGCAATGGCGCTGGCTTGCAAACCGAATCTACTTATTGCCGACGAGCCAACAACAGCGCTGGATGTGACGATTCAGGCGCAGGTTCTTGCCATGATGAGCGAGCTTAAAGAGGTGCTCAATACCTCAATGATAATGATAACCCACGATTTAGGCATTGTCGCGCAAGTGTGTGATGATGTTGCGGTTATGTACGCAGGCGAGATTATCGAATGCGGTAATGTAAGAGATGTGTTTTTGAGCGACAAACACCACCCCTACACAGTCGGGTTGTTCGGTTCATTGCCGAATCTGATTGAGAAATCACCCCGTCTGTCCCCGATTGACGGATTTATGCCTGACCCAACAAATCTGCCCAAGGGTTGCGCGTTCTGCCCACGCTGCCCTAAAAGAATGGATATATGCGAAACACAGAAGCCCGATGATTATGACTTTAATGGTCACAGAATCCGTTGTTTCTTGTACGGCAGAAAGGAGTAGACGATGGCAAAACCGTTAATTGAAACAGTTGAGCTGAAAAAGTATTTTAAGGTTGCGTCGGGCTGGCTTCATGCCGTTGACGGCGTGAGTTTCAAGATAAATGTGGGCGAAACACTTGGCGTTGTAGGCGAATCCGGTTGTGGCAAGAGTACGCTTGGGCGCGTTATGCTGAAATTGCTTGAACCAACGGGTGGTCAGATTATCTATGACGGTAACGACATCACGGGTTACTCGAAGAACGAGATGAAGAAACTCCGCACTGATATGCAAATCGTGTTTCAAGACCCTTACGCAAGCCTTAACCCGCGCATGACTGTTCTGGAGCTTATCACTGAGCCTATGACAGTCAACCGCACCTACCCGAGCAGAGCCGAAATCAACAAAAAAGGTCGCGAAATCATGGAGCTTGTCGGTCTTGCGCGGCGTTTAGAGATGTCATATCCGCATGAGCTTGACGGCGGTCGCCGCCAACGTATCGGCATTGCGCGTGCATTGGCGCTTAATCCCAAGTTCATTGTCTGTGACGAGCCTGTTTCGGCGCTTGACGTTTCTATTCAGGCACAGATTCTGAACCTACTTATGGACTTACAGGACGAGTTGAACCTTACATACTTGTTCATCACTCATAATCTTTCTGTCGTTAAACATATCTCTGACTTTATCGCGGTCATGTATCTCGGCAAATGCGTCGAGTACGCGACAGAGGACGAGTTGTTTGAAGACCCTCGCCACCCATACACACAGGCGCTTCTTCGCGCAATACCTATGCCCGATGTCAACTCACGGTTTGACAAAAGCAAGATAATCAAGGGCGAGGTCACCTCACCCGTCAACCCGAAGCCCGGTTGTCGTTTCGCGGCGCGTTGCGAATTATGCACGGCGGCGTGTACCGAAGGCGACATACCGCTTATTCAGGTCAGCCCCACACATTATGTAGCATGTAACAAAAAATAATCACACGGAGGGTACAAAATGAAAAAATTTGCACTGTTACTCGCGTTGGCAATGGTTTTCTCAATGCTTGCAGGTTGCAGCGGTAACACAGCCACGCCGGCCAACGTCGGAGCGGCCCCGTCCGGCTCAACATCACCGTCAGCCGGTACCGCGACACCTACACAGGCTCCTGCCGCCGCAAAGCCGGACACTCTTGTCTATGCCACACAGCAAGATTTCAACATTCTAAGCCCGTTCTTCACAGGCGCAACCCCCGACCAGACAGCCACATGGGCAATTATGGACTCGCTGTTTAACATGGACACAAACGGCAACTTCTACCCGCTTGTCGCCGAAAAATGGGATTTCTCAGAAGACGGCAAGGAAATCACTTTCTACATCAGAAAGGGCATCAAGTTCCATAACGGAACCGAAGTCAAGGCTTCTGACGTTGTTTTCAGCGCCGACCTCATGAAAAATTCGCCCTTTAAGGCGCGTGTCGCGGCTCTTTATGACAAGGCCGAGCTTATTGACGATTACACGATGAAGTTCATTCTACCGCAACCGGCCGCACAGTTCATGTATGAGCTTGCGCTCCAATTCGCGGTTTACCCGGAAGCTTATTATAACGAAGTGGGCGGCGATGATGGCTTCAAGAACGCGCCTATCGGTTGCGGGGCATATGAGTTCGTTTCGCGTACCGCCGGTGAAGGTTGTATCCTCAAGGCATTCCCGGATTATTACGGCGACAAGCCCTCGATTGAAAACATCAACCTGAGATTCATCCCAGACGCATCAACAGCGCTCATTTCGCTTGAAAACGGCGAAATCGACCTTTGCCAGTATGTACCGGCGGCCTCCTACCCTCTTGTAGAGTCAAATCCCAAACTTTCGCTCTACAGCTCTAAGTTCCCACGCGTATTCAACCTCATTCTTAACTGCGAACAAGAGCCGTTTAAGGACAATGCAACGCTTCGTCAAGCATTTGCCGCGGCGATTGACAAGCAACTCCTTGTTGACATAGCGCTTGAAGGTCACGGTGTGACGGCTACGACGCTTGTAAACGACGTTTACATTGCCGCCCCCAAGAATATTGACAATTACGCTATCAAGTATGACGTAGAAAACGCCAAGAAACTGCTCGCCGAAGCGGGTTACCCTGACGGAAAAGGCTTGCCGTCGATTAAGATGACGACTATCGAGATGTTCAAAAAGCAATCCGAAATGATACAGGATATGCTTAAACAAATCGGCGTTACCGTCGAAATCGACATGGTTGAGCTTAGCACATACATCTCCATGCAGTCAAACCGCGAGTTCACAATGGGTCTTATGAGCACGAACCAAGGCGGCGATGCTTCGGCGTTCTCAGCCATGCTCGACCCGACTAGCGTATCGAACGGCGCGGGTTATAACAACCCTGAAGTCGTCGAGTTGTTCAAACAGGCCTCCGCAATCATGGACAACGAAGAGCGTTCTAAGGTCTATGAAGAGCTTTACAAAAAGGTCATTGACGACATGCCCTACATCTCCATCTACTTTGTAGACACGGTTTCTTGCAGCAGAGCCGACCTCAATGTAGAGTCTTTCATGGGTTATATAGCGATGAAACTCATGTATATCAACTTCAAGTAATGAACACAACACACCCAACAGCATCAATCACCTTCAAAAACGGCGCAAAGGTGATTGTGGAGCTGTTCCACGAGAACGCGCCGAACACAGTGAATAGCTTTATCTATCTGGCGAATGCCGGAGCTTTTGACAACTGGCGTATTTCACGCGTTGAGCCGGGTTATGTTGTAGACGCAAGCACAAACGCGTTCGATAAAGAGCTTTGTCGGTATCTTATCGAAAACGAGGGCTCTTATGTTGACAAAGAAGCGCGTCTAAAACCAGAGCTT
>CAZOVK010000110.1:0-5681 GCA_964583165.1 uncultured Defluviitaleaceae bacterium
AATGAGAAATGATTTTTTAGCGAATCGCCTAGATTCTCTATGTAGGTTGTTGACAGTAATTGTCAGATTGTGGTAATATTAAGGCGTGAGTCGGTGCGGGGCGCGCATCGCTGGTTCCTTCCTGCTGTGTAAAGTCGATGACATACACAGGAGGGGGTGATTTATGTGGAGATTACCGTCTTTGAGGTTATAATGATGTTGCTGACGGCCATGAGTATTTGCATCTCATCGGTCATTGGCATCATCATGCTGGTTGTAACCATCATCGCGACTAGAAACCGCGACAGAGATAAAAAATAGCCGCCCCATGTCTGCACAGGACGGGCGGCTGTTTTGCTAGTGAAGGAACCGGCCGGCCTAATCCGGCGAGCCTTACAGGGAGATTTGTTTTTCTCCCTGTTTTGATTCTAACATAGTGGAAAGCGTTTGTCAAACACATTATGTGACTGTTATCATAGATAAGCAAATTTAGCGTGACATAACTATTAAGGCGCGTCCGTTTCTGATAAATATCTTCGCCCTTTCTGAAACAATTTCATTACTGACGGCGAGTGGCGTGGAACGCGTTAGGTTAGCGTTTTTCAGTGGGTATTTCACGCCTTTTATTGAAACCCCTGATATTTTATAGTCCAGTGGCAATATTGAAAGGTATTTGTATTCCGGGTCTCTTAGCAGCTCAATTGTTCGCCCTGGGTAAATCATTATGAGGTTCTTGGCGTCCCTAATTTCAGCATGAATCCCGCGCCGAAAAGCGTGTTCAAGCAGGCCGATGTTCGCGAAATAGTGGTCAAAGCGTCCGCCTGTTGCGCCGAACATACGAACATAATTATAACCATGTGAGATAGCGTAGTCCAGCGCGGCCTGCATGTCTGTTACGTCCTTTTCGGCGGGTAGCAGAATTATTTCATCTGCATTGATATCATCCATATCCGCAAATGTGACTAAGGAATCACCGTCACCGATGAACAGGTCGGCAGGCACGCCTATTAAGTTAAGTGCCTTCATGCCGCCGTCAGCGGCTATTATGAATGAATCGCGCAGAAGGGATTCTGCCAGTAATTCCGTTGAAATTTCTCCGGCTCCAACTATACAACAAGCTCTCATATTTCCCTCACAGCATAAGCAATCTTTGGGCTATGGTAAAGTAAATCACTAGCGAAAACGCGTCTACAATGGTTGTAATGAGCGGCGCGGCCATGATAGCCGGGTCAACCTTGAGAGCCTTCGCAACCAACGGCAGAACACCACCGACTGTTTTTGCGATAATAACCGTGGCGAACAGCGCAATCGCGACAGTCAGCGCAATGGCTTCCTTGCCGGGATACATGAGGACAAGGCGGATATAGTTGACGACACAGAGAACAGCGCCCACAATCAAGCTGACACGAAACTCTATCCAAATGACGCGGAGGATGTCTTTGATTTTAATTTCAGACAACGCCAGTGCGCGAATGACCAGTGTAGAGCTTTGAGCGCCCGCATTACCGCCCGTGTCTGTCAACATGGGTATGAACGTGACAAGCAGCGGTAACGCCGCAAATGCCGCTTCATACCGTTCTAACACAAGCCCTGTAATCATAGCCGAAATCATGAGCACAAGTAGCCAAACGATACGGTTTTTCGCAAGCCCCAGTATACTGGTTTTCAGATAAGGACGTTCTGACGGCAACAACGCCGCCATCTTCTCGAAGTCCTCCGTAGCCTCTTCATTGATAACGTCAACGGCATCGTCAACCGTGACAATACCAACAAGGCGGTCTTCGTTGTCTACAACAGGTATACTCAAAAAGCCGTATTTTGAGAACTTACGTATAACTTCTTCGCGGTCATCATCAGTGCGAACGGCTATGATGTCGGTTTCCATAATACTTTCTATGAGCTCGTCATCATCAGACAGAAGTAGGGTCTTGACTGTGACAATGCCCGACAAATGACGCTCATCATCTGTCACATAACAGGTATAAACCGTTTCTTTGTCAAAAGCCGTGCGCCGTATGCGCAAAAACGCATCCGCAACAGTCAAATTCTTCTTTAAGTTGATGAATTCGGCTGTCATAATACCACCCGCGCTGTCCTCCTTGTACTGTAGGTACTGATTCACAAGGTCACGCGTTTGTGGCGTAGCGTTTTTGAGCACGCGGTTCACGACAACGGCGGGTAGTTCTTCAAGCATATCCACCATATCGTCAACGAAAAGGTCTTCAACCAAGAGGTGTAACTCACGGTCTGTCACGCTCTCGATAATCTGTTCTTGTTTGTCGGGCGACAGCTCTGTGAAAACGTCAGCCGCCATACCCTTGGGCAATGTTCGATAGACGAGCACGGCCTTTTCCGGCTCCAGCTCCTCAATTACATACGCCGCGTCCACCTCGTTCATATCGCGCAACAAATCCCGCAGGTCGCGGTACGCTTTACGCGCGAGCAATTCATTGACCTGTCTGTCCTGTTCCTTCTCCATGCCCATGACTATCACCCCATGTCTTCAAAAAAATCGCGGGTTAATTCCCGCAATTACTATTACCATAATAGCACGGTTTAACAATATTTGCAAACAAATATTTCTTCACGATTGAAGAAATGTAATACTCCCCTTGCTTCTTTTTACGCGCTGTGTTACAATTATATTGTAAACATAGTGGTTTATGGACAAATATAAAAGGAGTGGTTAACATGTCTTTCGTGGAGAATTACCTTGAGCGCGTTAAGAAGATGAACCCGGGCGAAAACGAGTTCATTCAAGCGGTTGAAGAAGTGCTCATGTGTATTGAGCCGGTTGTCGAGAAGTACCCCGAGTACCTAAACGCCGGTATAATTGACAGGCTCGTTGAGCCCGAACGCGTTGTTATGTTTAGGGTTCCGTGGGTTGACGACAACGGCAAAGTGCAGGTCAACCGCGGCTTCCGCGTTCAGTTTAATAGCGCAATCGGCCCCTATAAAGGCGGTCTTCGCTTCCATCCGTCAGTGTATTTAGGTATCATTAAATTCCTTGGCTTTGAACAGATTTTCAAGAACGCTCTTACGACTCTGCCTATCGGCGGCGGCAAGGGCGGTTCTGACTTTGACCCCAAGGGCAAATCTGACAATGAAGTTATGCGCTTCTGCCAAAGCTTCATGACAGAGCTCTATAAGTATGTCGGCCCCGACACAGACGTTCCCGCCGGTGATATCGGCGTTGGCGCGCGTGAAATCGGTTATCTGTTCGGTCAGTACAGACGTATTACCGACACATTCACAGGCGTTTTGACAGGAAAGGGCATTGGCTGGGGCGGTTCGCTTGCACGTAAAGAAGCTACGGGCTTCGGTCTTATCTACTTCCTGCGTGAGATGCTCAAAGCCAACGGCAAAGAAATCGCGGGCAAGAGATGTGTTGTTTCGGGCTCGGGTAATGTCGCCATCTATGCTATCGAGAAGGCTCAGTCATACGGCGCGAAGGTTGTCGCTTGCTCTGACTCAAATGGCTATATCATTGACGAAGAAGGCATTGACATTGCGCTTGTTAAACAGCTTAAAGAGGTTGAACGCGCTCGTATCTCCGAGTATGTTGTCAGAAAACCATCTGCTACATACGTAGCGGGCGGCTCGGTTTGGGATGTTCAGTGTGACGTAGCGCTTCCTTGCTCGACACAGAACGACATCGACCTTGAAAAGGCTAAGGTTTTGGTTGCTAACGGTTGCTTCTGCGTAGCTGAAGGCGCTAACATGCCTTGCACAAACGAAGCCGTTAAATATTTCCAAGAAAATGGACTGCTTGTTGGCCCCGCTAAGGCGGCTAACGCGGGTGGCGTTGCTACATCCGCGCTCGAAATGAGCCAGAACTCCATGCGTATGGAGTGGTCGTTTGAAGAGGTTGACGAGAAACTCGACGGCATCATGACAAAGATTTTCGCCGCTTGTAATGCCGCCGCCAAAGAGTTTGGTATGGAAGGCAACTATGTCGCGGGCGCGAATATCGCGGGTTTCTTGAAAGTCGCGAAGGCTATGCTTGCGCAGGGCGTTATCTAATATTGACTGCTACAAAAGAACGCCGGATTTTGCGCCGGCGTTCTTTTTATTCCTGTAAAATACTATAAAACTTACATAAATTCGCTGTCTTTCGGTGAATCAGCTTGTTTACGGCTTCAAGGTGTGACCTCTCTGTGAGTGATTCATATATGTCGCAAAGCTCTCGCAAGAGCTCAGCCTCAACGCGCACAGCCTCGCGCACGCCTCCTTGAAAGGTTCTGGGGTAGATGATTTCAGTGTCGGCGGGCGTGTGTTCGTTGCCTGTGAATTGTTTGTGTAAAACATTATGTGAATCGGACGAGCCGGAGCATTGTTCAGAAATCTGCTCGAACAGCGGGCGATTCTCTTCGTCGGCTAATTCTGACAGATTGCGGTAATAAATACTCGCGTTACGCTCATTTTGAACAAATTCGGCTATGCGGGTAATGGTCTGTTCGTCCATACGAAAGAATGACTCGCCGCCGCCCGTAGGAACGGCGCCCATTGGAATGGGTAAACCGGGGATGGCGTTTTCGCCCTCGGTCGGCATTGGCGCGGGTATGGGTGAGGGCATACCGCCCGCCGCTGAACCGCTGGGGTCGAAAGGCTCAAACGAAACCGACGGGTCGAAGTAACCGCCGGGCATATGCTGAGGCGGAACGCCGTTTTGACCGGGCATACCCCCTTGCATGGGCATTCCCATGCCTTGATTGGGCATACCGCCCATATTCATGCCACCTTGCATGGGCATCCCCATGCCGCGTTGCATGGGCATACCCCCTTGCATAGGCATTCGTGACGGCATGGGCGGTGGATTTTGGCTTCTGCCGCCGTAAGCCCCTTGCCGCGGTTGACTATATGGACTATTCATATTCGGATTCGTACCGGGATTTCTCATGCCGCGTTGCCACTGCATTTGGGAACACCTCACAAAGATTGCTTTATCGTATAATATTCAGATGGCTTATACAAAGTAACCAGATATTACATTTTACGAAACGGCGCAAAAGCTGTATAATTGAGCTATTGTGAGGAGGTCGCTATGGGTTATACAGACTTTTGCGCGTACTATGAAACGGCCATTGAGCCGCGTTTGAAAGAGTTGGATATTTTGTTTAAGTCGGGTGAGGTGATAAGCCCCGAGAAGGCCGCGTATTTGCTTGATATTCCGCTGACGGAGCTTAGGTGTTTGATGGCGGCGATGTCGATAAAAAGGCTAGACGCCGTTACTACGCCGCTCATTATGAACGAGGGGTCGAGCGCGTTTTGTCGCATGTTTCATAATGAGGTTGAGTGTGGTTCGCCGCTTGTCTATGCGCCCGAAGATATAGCTTACATATATGGTTTAGATGTTATGGTTGTTTGTCAGGCGTTCGCGCTCGCCGGTGTCAGAGAGGTAGAGCGGAAGAGCCTGCGGCAAATCATGCGCGAGATTAAGTTGGAGCCGCGCTGTTCATAAGCTGAAAGCCGCCTAAATGGGCGGCTTTTATACTGTGGCTAAGTTGAAGTGTTTCCATAGCCATGTTGTCATTTTCGCGGCTTCTTCTACTTGTGTGGGGTTATTTTGCTTTGACCAGAATGCGACGAATAACAGTTCGATGAATAACATGACAGTCGGTACGCTTTCTTTTTCGATATCTTGAAGCGGTAAGATTGAAGCATACCCGCTCAAAACATCATTAACAATGTTTTCCCATTGT
>CAZOVK010000111.1:0-5624 GCA_964583165.1 uncultured Defluviitaleaceae bacterium
GCGGTAGGCGATATTCTTTGACGCAATCGTGACCGTCATATCCTTGTGGAGCGACATCAGCTCTTCGTAGGTGGCGGTGTTGATGTTTGTATAGAGTGACGCAAGCGCAAGCCTGTCTTTGGCGATTGTCGGCGCGTCGTTCCATACCTTGATTGGGCGTTCTTCTTTGATGTCTGATATTTCCTTGGTTGTGAAGCCCGCCGATTGTAAGCGCGCGTCTGTCGCTGTGTTGATGTTTATAGAAGTGCCCACGTAACTGTCCTTATAGACATACGCCGCAATCTTTGCGTAATCCGTAGCGCCCACTGTGTTTTCAAACTCTTTCACAGTCGCATAGGGGCGTTTGTTGATGATGTCGTTTATCTTCGTGCTTGTGGCTGACACGCCGAATAGGCTTGCCAGTTCTGTGCGTGATGCCTTGTTGATTTCTGTCATTGTCGTAAGCAACGGAGCGTATCGGTTGATATAGGTTACGCTCAACCCTGCGCCAATCAAGTCAGCCAAACTCTTATAACCGCCACTGCGGTTGTTGGTAATATTGTATGACTGTGATGACGACAGCCCGATTGCTTCAATCTGTGAGCGCGTCGCCGTGTTGATGTTGATTGCGTTGAGCGGTTCAAGCAGAATGTCAGAATCTTCAAGCGCAATAAACGGCGCGATTGCGTCATAGACAGTGCGCGTTACATAACCGCGTGAGTATATCTGATACTTGTCGGTGAACAACTTTTCGGCGCGGTAGTTCAAAATACTCGTGACATTCGCCTGTGTTAGCTTCGCGAACGTGAGCAGTTCGGCTTCACTAGCCGTGTTGATGTTCGTTACGACCTTCATGGCAAAGCGATATTTGTCGAACAGCTCCTTAGTGAAGCCCGACACAAACTTCACGTCCTCAACGCGTGTGAAAGGCGCATAAGCGCGTTGTGTGACAATCGAGTTAGCCACAGACTGCGGTAAATCGGGCATATGCTTAACCATGTCAGAGGCTGTCGCTAGATTGATGTTAATGAAGCGCGAATACATGGAGTTAGCCGCCGTGAGAGAACCGTCGCCCCAAAGCCCCAGTTTCTTGGTCTTCGCGTCGCGCTCGGCCGATTCAAACAGGCTGTAGTTAAGCGCGCCATAAGTGTTGTTAATGTCCATCTTAGCTAGCCCGTTGGCAATTAGCTTGTAATTTAAGCTCTGCTGAATACTATTCATTGAATATTCGCCCGCATAGACATACATATAGCTGTAGCGGTCATACGGTTTTTGAACATTCGTGTCGGGGAACATGTAGACCTGTCTGCCGAGGGCGCTTGTACGCGTGTATTCTAACGCCGCGTCATAACCCTGCGCGTCTGCGAGCAACAGCTTGACATACGCCAAACGCCCGTCTGGGGTTTTTACTAGCAAACAGTCGCCGTCTATGACCTCCAACACCGTGCCATACTCATATTGCGTAAAGCGGACAATGGCGTTTGACGCGTTCACGCTCACGCCAAAACACGCCAAAAAGATTGTCGCAGATATAATAAATGAAAGAACCCGTTTCATAAACATCACCTACTCATATTATACACAATTTCGGCATGTTATCAAGCAATTTACAGCCGTGGTATCTCTATTATCGGCTTTTCTTGTTTTGTCTGTAGAGCACAAATTTGCGCCCGATTTTTTGTATTACGTCCGCGTGTGTGCGCCCCGCGACAGTATCAACGATTTCGTCAAACGGCTCCATACAGTTTTGTTGAACGTTGACCTTGATAAGTTCACGCGCTTCGAGCGCTTCATCAGCCGCATCACGAATTTCGGGCGTAACACCCGCCTTGCCTATGTGTAGAACGGGGTCAAGGTTCATCGCCAGTTTGCGTAAATAGGCGCGTTGTTTGCTGTTAATCATGTTTCACCCCTCTTTTAGTGGCGTTATTCAAAATAGTCAAATTCCATGCCGCCGACGACAACCGTATCGCCCTCGTTTACGCCGCGTTCTTTGAGCGCGTCGATTATACCCTTCTCGCGTAAATACCGCTGGAAGAACGCAAAACCAGCTTCTGTGTCCATAGCGGTATAACCCAACATTCTGTCAATACCAGCGCCCTCGACAACGAAAAGGCGGTGTTCGGGCACTGTGATTGTGAATGGCTGATACTCGGGCGTGACCTCGTTGTATTCTTCGTAGTCTTCGTTGAAAGTGATATCGGCGGGGTAATCTTTCAAGATGTCAGCCGCTGCGCTCAACAGTTCCGAAAGCCCTTGGTTACTAGCCGCGCTGATGAAATAGAGCGGGTAGCCGTGCTCTTTGCAGTAGCTTTCGAGTTCCTCTTGATACAGCTCATAGTCGGGCACGTCCGTTTTGTTCGCGGCTATTATCATGGGGCGTTTCATAATCTCGGGGTTATACGCCGCCAGTTCTTTGTTGATTATCTCAATAGCGTTCACGGGTTCAAGGCCCTCTGTCGCCGCCGCGTCAACCACGTGTATTAGAACTTTCGTGCGTTCAACATGGCGCAAGAAGTCATGCCCCAGCCCTAGACCCTCACTCGCGCCCTCAATCAGCCCGGGGATATCCGCAAGCACGAAACCGCTCCCGTCACGCTGTCTGAAAACGCCCAAGTTCGGCGCAAGTGTCGTGAAGTGGTAATTGCCTATCTTAGGCGTGGCGTTTGTGACCATTGACAGTAATGTTGACTTCCCCGCGTTCGGAAGACCGATAATGCCCACGTCGGCTATGAGTTTCAGCTCAAGAATGATGTCATATTCGCGGCTTTTCTTGCCCGGTTGAGCGTAACGTGGGGCTTGTCTTGTCGCCGTCGCAAAGTGCTGGTTGCCGCGCCCACCGCGCCCACCCGAAATGAGCACACGGCGCATGTCGGGCTTGTTCAAGTCAGCCATGACCTTGCCACTTTCGGCTTCTTTAATAACCGTGCCCACTGGTACGACAATTACGCAGTCCTCGCCGCCCTTACCCGAGCAGTTGTCCTTACCGCCGTCCATGCCGCGCTCTGCCTTGAAATGCCTTTTATAGCGAAAATCCGCCAAAGTCGCCACATGCTCGCTCGTGACAAACACAACGTCGCCGCCCCGCCCGCCGTCACCGCCGTCGGGCCCGCCGTTCGGGACATACTTCGCGCGGTAGAACGACACAGCGCCGTTACCGCCGTCGCCGCCCTTGATATTGATTTGTACTCTGTCGATAAACATAAAAACCTCTTTATACACAAATTAGGAGTTGCGAGCCTGTTTAGCATCTCCATTTTTCGTCTTTTCGACCGATTTTCCGCTATATGGCGTCATGGCGGCTAGGCATAATTAGTTGCATTATGCCGTCGCCGCCATTCCTTGTCTAGCGATAAATTATCTCGAAAATACTTCAAAAGCGAGATGCTAAACAGGCTCTAAGAGTAAACTCCCAACTCCCCCGTTTGCGTATCCCTTACATATATTAGTAAACGGAAACTTGCTTCTTATCTCTGCCCTTGCGTTCGTATTTCACACGACCGTCAATAAGCGCGAACAGCGTATCATTGGAGCCGATGCCCACGTTTACGCCCGGGTGAATCTTTGTGCCGCGCTGGGTATAGAGGATGTTGCCGGCCTTAACGACCTGACCGTCCGAACGCTTAACGCCTAAACGCTTCGCCTCGGAGTCGCGCCCGTTACGTGACGAGCCAACGCCCTTTTTATGAGCGAAAAACTGAAGATTCAGTCTAATCATGTTACACCTCCCAATATCTCGGTAACTGTAATACCATTCGGGTGTTCATCTCTCGCGCCCTTGATGCCCAGATTCATGGCTTTAAGCAAAATCTCAGCATCAGGCACCGATTCGCCCGCCAATAATCTCGGTAAGCAGAAAGAGATATAACCGCCCTTTTTCTTGTATTCACACACTACGCGCGTATTTGTGAACTCTGTCAGGCTATTAACAGTATTCAGCACAAGCATAGACACAGCCGCGCAGACAACACTTTTATCATGCCCTACAACAGTCGCGCCACAAACAACGCCGTCTTTATTCTTGATGATTGTTACGCGAATCATTAGCCTTGAATAGATTCAATTTTAATGCGCGTATACTGCTGTCTGTGACCGTTCTTCTTGTGGAAGCCCTTTTTGGACTTGTATTTATAGACGATAACCTTTTTAGCCTTGAAATCCTCTACAACTTTGGCTGTAACAGCCGCGCCCTTAACTGTGGGAGCGCCGAAGACAACGCCGTCTTCTTTGGCAATAGCAAGCACTTGTGTGATTTCAAGCGTATCGCCCGGGTTCAACCCAGTCTTTTCAACATAGATTGTGTCACCTTGGGAAACCTTATACTGCTTGCCGCCTTGTTCAATAATCGCGTACATGGAACACCTCCTTAACGGAACTCGCCGGTTTCGTGACTCAAAAACTGAGTGCTTACTTATCCGAGCGGTTAGAAACATACTTAGGTAGTGTAACACACAGAACAAAACTTGTCAATCAATAATTTTCAAATTGTAGGAATCTGTTAAACCTTTCAATATTAACTTGACTTTCTCATCACAACACATTAGTATGGTATTAAACTTGCACACACAGTCGCCGAACCCCTTTCAAACATGACAGAATGACAAAGGATGGGACAAAATGGCAATTACGGAAAAACACTCAAAGGAGATACATAAGTGGGCCGCCGCCGGGGCTTTAACCGCCGCCGCCTTGCCGGTCGGCGCGGACGCTATCGCGCTCGGCTTAGAAGAGATAGCAATGGTGATAAGAATCGGGGGCTTTTTTGGGTCAGACATTGAAGATTCGGCCGCTAAAGGTATTCTTTCGTCTATTATAGCGACAGGTGTGGGAACAGCCGCCCACGCGGCCGCGTATGCCGCGTTGGAGAGCGCAAACCTTGGTTATCCGTTGACGATACCTGTCAAAGCGGGGATAGCCGCGGGGCTGATTGAGCTGGTTGGGCGAGCGGCATATGGCTATTTTGAGAGAGTGTATAGCCGATAGATTCTACAAATCTACCGCGTTTGTATACTCAGGGTCAATCAAATCACTTATGCCCGCCAGTAACATAATTATGCCCTGTACTCGGTCAGTCGGAACGACGTAAAAGCCGCGATTTTCGGGGTCTTCTTTAACCAAGCCCGTAGCCAATAGTGGTTTTAGATGGTGATATACCTGCCCCGTTGAATTGTAGCCACATTGTTCAACCAGTTGCGCCACTGTTCGCGGGGCTTTAAGAACAGTGAGCAGAATGTTTAAGCGGTCATTGTTGCCGATACAGTTTAACACCCTTGAGGTTGTATTGTTTTCAACGAGTTTGAGAAGCGCGTCTGTGCTGACCTCGTTGCGTATCCAGTTGGTTTGTCTGCCGCCCGACGCATAAACACCCATGTAGGTTACCAAACCTGTTGTGGAGTTTTCGTCTGTCAATAAACACATTTCAGCCATTTTCTCGCTCAAACGCTTATCGGGGTGCATGTTCGCCATCGGGTGTATGTGTTTGAGCGGTTTTTTGGTGTCGATTTTAGGTGTTTTTGCAAAGGCGTTGATTAGCCCCTTGATTTCGTCCAGTTCCTGTTTCAAGATATCAATTTCTGTGCCAAAGTCGCGTTCCATGATAAACCCCCATAATGATATTATCGTAATTCGTAATTACGTATAATAAT
>CAZOVK010000112.1:0-5569 GCA_964583165.1 uncultured Defluviitaleaceae bacterium
TGACATAGCCGTGACGGATACGACCCCGGCCATGCCGCCGACCCCTAACCCAAAACACAGGCGCGTGCTCGAAATGCGGCGTGCCGGTAAGAGTGCGCAGGACATTGCGCGAGAACTCGGTATGGGGCAGGGGGAAGTCCAGATTATTTTGGGACTTCGCGGCATGAAGAATGAGTAGGTGATATTATGCGCAGATATTCGTTTTTGTTGGGCTTAGGCATTGGCATTGCACTGATTTCGGCGCTTTGTCTGATTTTGTATTTGCCCGAGCGCAATTCATATGAGGTACGAATCGAACAGCTTGATGCGGAAAATGAGGATTTACGCAAACAGGTTGACGACTTGACATTGGGGATGTTAAAGACAGCGGCAAGCCCAACGCCTATTCCAACACCAACCCCTACGGCAATGCCCGTTGTAACACCAACACCAACACCGACTCCAACTCAAACACCGACACCAACGCCTTCGGTTGAATCTGTACCTTCCCCTGAGCCTTCGTCAGAACCTGAACCATCTTTGACACCCACACCAACCCTATCTCCAACACCGACAGCAACCCCCACGCCCACGCCGGCAGCAACGCCAACTCCTAAACCTACTCCAACCCCCATTCCTACCCCCTCACCGACACCGGTTGTCCCCGATGGTTACGCCGGTATCAGCATAACTAAAGGTATGACCAGTAAACAAATCAGCAACCTACTGGCCAATAGCGGAGTAGTTGACAATGCGCAGGCGTTCTTGGATTATTTGATTGAGAACAGTTTAACCCGCGAAATTCGGAGCGGTTGGTATGTTTTACCCAAAGAATCTACCTATGAAGATGTCCTCCAAAGCATTGCCACAAAGAAAGCCTTGGGGCAATAGCCTAAAAAAATGAGAAAGCGGACGCAAATTTTGTAAGTTTTACTAGATTTTATTTTGAAGCTATGTTATAATTTTACAATAGGTTCTTTTGCAACCTAAAAACGGGTTACAAAAGAAAGTAGAACGGTAGGAAGCCTACTTGCGAAACCTACATAGAAAAGACAAAAGTGTAGGTTTCGCAAGAGGCCTAATAACAATGTCCGCACTCATGGAGGTAGAAATGAAAGCTTATAGCGCTAATGAAATCAGAAACATATCCATTTTAGGACATAGCGGTTGCGGTAAGACGACGCTGGCTGAAGTTTTCCTTAATCTGGCAGGCTACACGACAAGAATAGGGCGCGTTGAAGACGGAAACACCGTATCTGACTATGATGCCGAGGAAGCAAGGCGTCGCGTATCTGTATCGGCTTCAATGATTCCGGTTGAGTGGAAGAACAGCAAATTGAACATAATAGACGTTCCGGGTTATTTCGATTTCGTAGGTGAGCAGGTGCAGGCTTTGCGTGTGTCTGACGTCGCTATGATAGTTATTTCGGGCAAATCGGGCGTTGAGGTAGGCGCTGAAAAGGCATGGGAATACGCCGAGGTACAGCAGGTTCCGCGCCTAATTTACGTCAACAGCATGGATGACGAGAACGCGGACTTTGACCGCGTTATAGAAGAATTGCAAGAAAAATTCGGTAAGGCTATTGCGCCGGTTCAAATACCCGTGCGCGATGGCAATAAGCTTGTCGGGTTCATTGATGCCGTGAAGAAGCAGTATTATCGTTACAACGGCTCTGATTATGTAGCAGGGGATTTGCCCGCCGCTTATGAGGACGCGCTTGAAACAATGCACATGATGATTTGTGAAGCCGTCGCTGAAACCAGTGACGAACTTATGGAGAAATTTTTAGAAGAAACACCATTCACTGTCGAAGAGATTCAACAGGGCATTAAGGACGGAATCGCCAACAATGCGGTTGCCCCTGTTTTCTGCGGCTCTGCGACACAGAACTTGGGCGTGAAGACGCTTTTAGATTCGATTGTTGAGTATGTGCCCACGGCGGCCGAACTCTGTAAGAAAGTCACCGCGAAGGACGAAGACGGCAAGGATGTTGAGGTCATTTGCGCTGAAAACGCGCCGTTCTCGGCGTTCGTATTCAAGACAATCGCTGACCCATATGTAGGGCGCATGTCGCTGTTTAGGGTTTATTCGGGCGTTTTGCGCCGCGATACGCCTATGTATAATGTTAAGAAAGACACTATGGAGAAGGTCAGCCAACTCTATCTATTGCGCGGCAAAGAGCAGATTCCTGTTGACGAACTGCGCGCGGGTGATATTGGCGCGATAGCGAAATTGGCTGTGACCCAGACGCAAGATACGCTTTGTGTCAAAGAAAAGGCCGTGCTCCATACCGATATAGTTTTCCCGGAATCACTCTATCAGATGGTTATTATGCCCAAGGGCAAGGGCGATGAGGACAAGATTGCGTCGTCCGTCATAAAACTGCTTGAAGAGGACAAGACGTTGCGTTTCGACATCAACGCCGAAACCAAGCAGGCGATTGTATCGGGCATGGGCGATAATCACCTTGACGTTCTGCTTCAAAAGATTAGACAGCGTTATAAGTTAGAAGCGTTGTTCGTTGACGTAATTGTGCCGTACCGCGAGCTAATCAAGGGTAAGAGCACCGTTACAGGCACACATAAGAAACAATCGGGTGGCCACGGTCAATATGGCGTTGTCGTTATGGAATTTGAGCCGAGCGGCGAGATGGATAAACCCTATGTCTTCGAGGAACGCATATTTGGAGGTTCCGTGCCGCGTCAATACTTCCCTGCGGTTGAGAAGGGTATTCAAGAATGCGTCAAGACAGGTCCGTTGGCTGGTTACCCGGTTGTAGGGCTGAAGGCCGTTCTTATTGACGGTAAGTACCATGACGTTGACTCTTCGGAAATGGCGTTTAAGATAGCGACAAGCCTTGCGTTCCGTGACGGCTTTATGAAAGCGAAACCGACTCTTTTAGAGCCTATCGCGAAAGTTGAAGTCACTGTGCCAGACGATTATACGGGTGACATTATGGGTGACATGAACAAACGCCGCGGTCGCATTATGGGTATGAGCAAGGTCGGCACGAAGCAGGTCATCTCCGCCGAAGTACCGCTAGCCGAGATGTTCAAGTACGCGCTTGATTTGCGCTCAATGACGCAAGGGCGCGGCAGTTTCACCATGAAGTTTGACCGATACGAAGAAGCCCCGGCAGACGTTCAGGCGCGTGTTATCGAAGAACGCAAACGTGAGCGCGAAGCCGAGAAATAATACTTGAAATTTATCGGCATATCTGTTATTATATTACGGCGGCAACTAATTATCACCGTATTATTGCCGCCGTAACCCCTTTTAGGGGTGTCAACTAAAAGTCGTCTTGCGACTTTTAATTGACGGGGTGATATTACGTGGTATGCGATAGGAGGTGCAATAATGGCTAGATGCGATATTTGCGACAAGGGCATGATTACCGGGCGTCACTACAGCGTGACAAGAAGCCAGGTATCACGCCGTGCAAATAGAAATTGGAAGCCCAACATCAAGAAAATTAAAATTGTTGAGGCGAATGGTACGGTCAAGACGCTGCATGTCTGCACGTCGTGCCTGCGCACGAACAAGAAACTGAAACTGTTTAAGCGCGCCATATAGGACGCGACATTGGACTGGAGGCTTCGGCTTCCAGTCTTATTTTGAATGGTGAGATTATGGACAAGTTGAATAAATTGGAAGAAATTCTCGCGGCGTTACCGAATCTTTGTGTGTTCTATTCGGGCGGCGTTGATTCGGCGTTTCTGCTTGCGGTGGCCAAGCGGTTTGTCAAGGGCGCGGTCGTTGGGCTGATGGCTGATACGTGCTTCATGTCACGCGCCGAGGTTCTTGACGCGCAAAGAACAGCCGAGGGCGCGGGGCTGGATATTGTTTTTGTTGAACTGAACCCGCTTGCGGATGAAAAGGTCAGACATAATGATAAGAAGCGCTGTTATTATTGCAAAAAACAGGTCTTCAGCACACTCATGGCCGAGGCACAAAAGCGCGGTTTTACGCATTTTGCAGACGGTCAGAATGCTGATGATTTGAGTAAATATCGGCCGGGTCACGCGGCGGCGCAGGAACTGGAAGTTTTAAGCCCACTGGCGGCGGCGAGGTTCACTAAGGCAGACATTCGCGCGTATTCGCGTGAGTTTGGTTTGCCCACGTGGGATAAGCCCGCGAATGCGTGTTTGGCAACGCGTTTGCCGTATGATACGGAGGTCACGCACGATTCGTTGGCGCGGATAGAAGCCGCCGAGGACATTCTGCATGGTTTAGGTATCAGAGAGTGTCGGGCGCGGACACATGGTGACATATTGAGGGTTGAAGTCAAGCGCGAGGACTTCGGGAAGATTCTCGACACGCCCGATTTAACAGAAAACCTACTTAAATTGGGCTATGCCTATGTTACACTGGATTTGAACGGGATTTCGAGTGGCAGTATGGATTTGCATTTGCGGGGTTGAATATGAATATTGAAGAAATGTTGCAAGCATATAAGAACGGCAACGTGGAATTGTCAGACGTCATGCAGAAGTTAAAGGTTTTGCCGTTTGACGATATACAATATGCAATGGTTGATTATCACAGGGAATTACGCGCGGGTTGCCCCGAGGTCATTTATTGCGAGGGAAAAACGCCCGAGCAGATAAACGGCATTGTCAAGAATATGCGCTCACATGGCGAGGGATATATTTTGGCAACACGCGCGAACGAAGCGGCGTATCGTGCGGCTTTTGAGGTTTACCCCGAGGCGGTGTACCACGCGCAGGCACGGCTTGTGACAATCGAGCTGGAGCCACGCGAGAAGAGGGCAGGGGAGATTCTCGTTGCGACAGCCGGAACGTCTGACATACCCGTTGCCGAGGAAGCCGCGATAACGGCGGAGTTTTTGGGCAATCGAGTGAACCGACTTTATGACGTAGGTGTTGCGGGTCTTCACCGCGTGTTATCGAGGTTAGAGGTCATTCAGCGAGCCCGCGTTCTGATTGTCGTCGCGGGCATGGAGGGCGCTCTAGCCAGCGTCATAGGTGGGCTGACTGACAAGCCTGTGATTGCGGTTCCCACAAGCATTGGTTATGGCGCGAACTTGGGTGGTTTGGCGGCGCTCCTGTCGATGTTGAACTCATGCGCGTCGGGTGTTGGTGTGGTGAATATAGACAATGGTTTCGGCGCGGGAATGCTCGCGAATAACATAAATAAGATGGGTAATGTATAGGGGCGCGTTTGTCGCCCTTTTTTATATAACAAAAACGCCACAAAAGAAGCCTTTTGCGGCGAATAATGGCATGAGCTGTTCTATTATGAACAAATCTTGCAGACTTTGGATTTGTTGCCGTCGATAGTTTTTTCCCAGAGCAGTCTGGTGCCTGTTCTGTGGCAAACGGGGCACACGCCGCGCCAGCCCTTAATCTTTCTCGCGTTTTTGCCGCGCTTTGGTTTAGACAAAGTGAATCCTCCCATCGTTTTCTGTGCTTCACTCATTTTAACACATTTTCTGCGGATAATCAAGATAAATTTTATTGCATATAGAAACGAAAGCGGCTACAAGGTGTAAACCTCATAGCCGCTATAGAGAAGAGCGCGAGACGGGATTCGAACCCGCGACCCTCGCCTTGGCAAGGCGATGCTCTA
>CAZOVK010000113.1:0-5051 GCA_964583165.1 uncultured Defluviitaleaceae bacterium
GTATTTGAACAGATTTCCAATGATTTGCTATTTGACTTGACAAATTGTTCAATGATTTTCACAAACAAAAAACTAACACGCAACGCGAATTTCATTTGCGTTGCGTGTTAGTTAACCGTTCTAGTCTTCCGATTCCTCTTCCAATTCCTTCAGAGCCTCTACGGAGTCTTCATTGCCGTTTTCTGCCGCGATAGTATACCAGTAGCGGGCTTTTTCGATGTCAATTTCGAAACCTTCGCCGTTTTGATAATTCACGCCAAGGTTATGTTGTGCCATATCGTCGCCCAAATACGCCGAACGGAAGTAATATCGATTGGCTGTTTCGTGATTCTGTTCAACGCCTTGACCGAAGTCATAGAGATAGCCCAAATTATAGAGCGCATCAGGGTCGTCTTGTTCAGCCGCTAAACTATACCAGTATATGGCTTGCTCATAGTCTTGCTCAACACCCATGCCTACATCATACATATAACCCAAATTGTATTGACCGTCACGGCAGCCCTTATCGGCTGACTTGCGGTACCAATACAATGCTTTTGCATAGTCTACTTCAACGCCTTCACCGCTGTTATACATATAACCTAAGGTAG
The DNA here is from genome assembly GCA_964583165.1 of uncultured Defluviitaleaceae bacterium. Classification (GTDB taxonomy): domain Bacteria; phylum Bacillota; class Clostridia; order Lachnospirales; family WRAX01; genus CAZOVK01. The sequence continues at coordinate 591 of CAZOVK010000113.1, forward strand.
ACATTGAAAACGGTTCGCCAAGTTCCGCCGCCTTCAGAAAATACCGCATTGCGATGGCTGTATCTTTTTTAACACCCAATCCCAAATCAAACAATTTGGCAAGGTGATAGAATGCGGAGGGCAGTGCTATATGCTGAATTCTTTCAGAATCCGCTATTTTCATCAATGGTTCCAACAATCGATAAGCCTTTTCATACTCATGCTCTTGATAAAAACCAATCGCCGAAATCAACAAACCACAGTTATCATCATGTAACTGCGTGCCACAAACAGGACATCTCATACGCTTTACTCTACAGCTCCAGCGCGGTGAATGCCGTCTGGACATACATAGCCGAACCGAAAGGCATGGCGTGTTCGTCAAGCACGACCTTTTCGTTGTGAAGCGGGTAATACTGACCCTCGGGCGCGTGTGAGTGAATGAGCATGTAGCAACCCGGCACCTTTTGTGATATAAACGCGAAGTCCTCACCGCCGAGTGACGTGTACGTGCCTTGTGGCAGAATCTTTAAGCCCGGCAAATTCTCTTCAAACGATTTCTGTAATGCACGCGCGAAGTCATCATTATTCTTTTGTGGGGGATAACCGCCGCCGAAGGTCAGGTCATATTTCACGCCGTAAGCGGCAGTGACATTCGCGATAATCGTCTTAATGCGCCCCATGATAAACTCGCGGACATTTACGTCTAAGGTTCTGAACGTGCCCATGACTTCACAGGTTTCGGGCGTGATGTTCGCGGCACTGCCCGCGTGAATGACGTTGACTGTGACAACGCATGGTTGCATGGCGTCGACGCCGTATGACGTAATCTCCGACAGCATGTCGATAATCTTCGCGGCGCAGATAATCGGGTTAATACCCTCGTGTGGTTGTGAGCCGTGTGTGCCGCGGCCTGTGAGTTTGAGAACGAACCTGTCGCTGGACGCATGGGTTGTGCCTAGCGGTACAGCCGCCGTTCCCGTTTCAATCGTGCTTGACGGGTAGATGTGCATAGCCGCAGCATATACAGGGTTGTCATTGAGGATACCATGTTCAAGCATGACACGCGCACCGCCGCAACCTTCTTCGCCAGGCTGGAACACGAGAATGACCTTACCCGTCAGCTCGTCTTCATGCTTTTTAAGCAATGCCGCCGCCCCGAGTAACATTGTTCCATGTGTATCATGTCCGCAAGCGTGCATTGCGCCGTTTGCTGACGCGAAATCAAGCCCCGTGTTCTCAACAATCGGTAGAGCGTCTATGTCAGCACGTAACAAAACCGCCTTGTCACCCTTGCCGATAATCGCCTTGATACAATGCGGGAAAAACTCTTCATACGAAACGCCGAGTTCGTCGAGTGTTTCCTTAACTATCTTAGCCGTTGTAGGTAGCTCCATGCCCACTTCCGGGTTTTGGTGAAGCTTGCGGCGCACGCCGACCATCCAGTTTTCTAACTCTAACGCTTCCTTAATAATATCGAATCCCATAATAAACACCCCCGTGTATTTATCCTCTCATAATCGCTTCTATAGCGTCCATTTCCTTGGGTATTGCCGCTGACAGACATTCCGAGCCTGTTTCTGTGATGAGAACGTCGTCCTCGATTCGAATACCGGTTTTTTCTTGCGCTATATAAAGCCCCGGTTCGACCGTAATGATATTACCCGCTTCAAGCATCATCGTTCTGTCGCCCACATCATGTGTGTTCAGACCGAGATAATGCCCGACATTGTGATAATAGTAGTTTGCAACCTCGCTATCAGACTGAATTAAGCCGATAACCTTGAGTTCCTTAGCGTAAAACGCCTTCAACATGTCATTCAGTTCAAAGAGCGTAACACCCGGACATGCCTTCTCAGTAATGAGATAATTTCCACGCAAAACTATGTCATATAACACGCGCTGACGTTCCGTGAATTTACCCGAAATCGGGAAAGTCCGCGAAATGTCCGCCCCGTAATAACCGCAAGACGCGCCCAAATCACACAGAACGAGGTCACCATCGGCGGGCGTGTCGCTGTTATCGTGGTAGTGGAGAATACAGGCGTGCCGCCCAGAAGCTACAATCGAGTTGACTGTAAAACCCTTAGCCCCCGCCGCACGTGCCCCGAATGTGTAGTAGTTATCCAAATCGCCCTCACTCATGCCCTGTTTGGCGTTTTTAAGCATGTGCTTGATACCTGCCCCCGTGTAAGAGATGGCCTTACGCAACGCCGCTACTTCTTCATCAGTCTTGACCATGCGAAGTGGCATAATCATACGGCTGAAATCGGCTATGGTAATGCCGGGGTAACGCCGCGCGAAATCATGCGCAAAAGCCTGTTCGAGTGTGGCGGGGTCATGCGGCCTAAAGCGTGTTAGGTCAAGAAAGAGTTTAGTTGCCTTTACCCCATTCAAGACGTTATGTAAAGCCATATCAAACTCGGGCAGAGTCCGAATATCGTTAATGCCCGAAATCGCCGTGGCTTGCGTCGGTGTCATCTGGTAACCGTTCCACTTCTGATACATCTCATCAACAGGGTCAATGAAGAGTGTAGCCGTGTACGTGCCACCCGCTTTTGTTAGCATGAGCACCTGTTTTTCGTAGTCAGTGCCCGTAAGGTAATAAAAACTCTTGTTCACAATGAAGCTGTAATAATAGTCGGCGGAGTGATAGGGCGCTCTGCCCGCGAATACAAGCAGAACCGAGTTATCGGGCATGGCAGTCGCGAGTTTGTCACGATGTTTCGTGAAGAAAGTAGAATCCATATTACCCTCCTATATATATTTGAATGGTTAAACTTAACCCATCTGGATATTCAAAAGGCGGGATAACCCCGCCAAACAATCAAACAAGCTTCTTGCCACATTTTACACAAAACATTGCGTCGTTTTCTGTCTGTACGCCGCAATTTGGGCATAACATAGACGCGCCTGCCGATTTAGTCGGTGACGGTACAGGTTGCGGCGGGGTAGGGGCTGACGGTGCGTAAGGGTTGGGTGCGTATGGGTTAGAGGGAGGCGCGGGCATAGACGGTGAGTAGGGGTTCATAACCGCTTCTGTTGCCTTAGGTTTAGTCAAGAAAATAATCAGCGTAAACACTATCGCTGTGGGTAAAGCAAGAATAATGCCGAGTAAGAAGCCCGCGATGACACACGCGACGAAACCGCCGATAGCCAGACCCTTGCGATTCTTTACCATGCCGCTGATAAGCGGAATAAGCCCCATAAGTGCCCCGACCGCTAACGCGCCGAATATAATTGCTACTAAATCACCCGTTGTTACATAATCCCCCATGTTGCATCTCCTTTTTTATTGGTTATTTATGTTCATCCAAGTTTTGTTGCCGTGTCACTATCAACAAAACCCAGAACGACAACCCCATAACAATAGACGTAACTACACTACATACAGCCAAAACTCCCATTAGCGTAGTGATTACTTTTCTGTTCATAAAATATCTCCTCCAAAAATTTCCACAAAAGAATTATAACAAAGTATATCTATAGTGTCAACAATAGCACTACCAAATGATTTTGTCCGAAAAGTCATTGTTAAAATCTGGAATTGTGATATAATAGTCGGTAAGTTATGTTTTTAAGGAGCTAAAATGCTATTGCGTATTTGGGGACGTTTTTTTGACCGCTTTGCTAGGCGGTTTTTCGGTGAGGCAACGGGCGATGATGAATATAACCGCGACAAGCACAGAATAAAATCGAAGCCTTCAAGCCCGCAAATACTGGTCGTGGGTTATGCGATGATTATCTTGATTGGCACGGTATTGTTGATGTTGCCATTCGCGACGACAGAGGGGCGCATAACACCTTTTACGGACTGTTTGTTCACTGCAACAAGCGCGACTTGTGTGACGGGGTTGGCGGTTTATAATACTCTGACTTACTGGAGTGTCTTTGGGCAACTCGTTATTCTCGCGCTAATTCAAATTGGCGGTTTGGGGTTTATGTCGCTTCTGACCATGCTTTTGGTATTGACAAACAAGCGCATCACCCTGCGCGAACGACTGATAATCAAGGACGCGTTCAACCAAAATTCGATTCATGGGTTGGTCAAACTCGTGAAGGACTTCGTTGTCCGAGGTACTGTTTTGATTGAGCTTATCGGCGCGATTTTGCTGTCGTTTCGCTTTATGGCTGACCCCGGCACGAGCGTTTTACGCGCGATTTACAAGGGCGTGTTCATATCGATTTCGGCGTTCTGTAATGCGGGTTTCGACATCATTGGGCCAAACAGCCTCATGGACTATGTGGCTGACCCGACAGTGAATCTTGTCGTTATGTTCTCGATTATAACAGGTGGTATCGGTTTCGCCGTATGGTTTGATATTCTGCGTGTTCTGAAGTTTCATTTTAGCAGGAGGCAGTCGATTAAGGACTTGCCTAAGGCGTTTCATGAATTAAGCCTACAAAGCAAGATGGTAATATTTATTACAATTGTTTTGATAATTGGTGGAGCAATATTCTTCTTCTTGTCAGAGGGGAATA
>CAZOVK010000114.1:0-5031 GCA_964583165.1 uncultured Defluviitaleaceae bacterium
AGGGCGCGCCTGACGAGGTTTTGAAGCGTTGCACGAAAATACTTTTGCGTGGTGAAATCCGCGTATTGACAGATGACGACAGAAAGAATATAATGAACGCAAACCGCGGTATGGCGCAGAAGGCGTTGCGCGTTTTGGGCATGGCGTATAAGCCCTATACCGAGAATGCCGAGCTGGAAAGCGACCTTACTTTCGTTGGGCTTGTGGGCATGATTGACCCACCGCGGCCAGAAGCGTTTGACGCAATACAGAAATGTCGCACGGCGGGTATCACGACAATTATGATAACGGGCGACCATTTAGACACGGCTGTTGCGATTGCGAAAGAGCTTGACATCTTAAAGGACGAGAAACAGGCCGTTTTCGGCAGTGTTTTAGACGACATGACAGATGAACAGCTTGATAAATTCGTGCCGAACATTCGCGTCTATGCGCGTGTTTCGCCTCAACATAAGGTGCGTATTGTTGATAGCTGGCGGCGTTTGGGTAAGATTGTCGCCATGACAGGTGACGGCGTAAATGATGCGCCCGCGCTCAAAAAGGCTGATATCGGCGTTGGCATGGGCATTACGGGCACAGATGTATCAAAGAGCGTCGCAGATATGCTTTTGTCTGACGACAACTTCGCAACCATAGTATCGGCTGTCGAAGAAGGGCGCAAGATTTACACGAATATTAGAAAAGCTGTGCAATATCTATTATCATGCAACATGAGTGAAGTGTTGTCGCTGTTCGTGGCGATATTGCTCTTGCCCGCGGGTACGGTGTTCTTGGGCGCTGTCCATATTTTGTGGATTAACCTTGTAACCGACGCATTACCTGCTATCGGGCTTGGTATGAACAAGGGTTCTGACGGCGTAATGAATGAGCCGCCGCGTACTGCTAATGCCTCGGTCTTTTCGGGTGGGGTAGGGCGCGACATCATCATTCAGGGTGCAATGTTGTCATTGTTGACGCTAATCAGTTACTTTGTCGGCGCGCGTGTGTCGCCCGAAGAAGCGACGACTATGGCGTTCGTGACGCTTTCGAGCGTTCAGTTGTTCCACAGCTTTAACGTAAAGGTCGGTCATGGCACGGTGTTCTCACGTGAAACATTCGATAACCCCATGATGTTGATTGGCTTTGCAATACCGTTTATCTTGCTTATAACTATCATCAATGTGCCGTTTGTCGCGGAGTTCTTCAAGGTCATTCCGCTGACATTGACGGACTGGCTGGCGGCGCTGGGGCTTGCTCTCATCATCATACCGCTTGATGAAGTCTGGCGCGCTATTAAGAGAAGGATGGCGTAAACCACTTTCTTGTGTATTCTAGGAGGAGTACTGTTTGTTAGGCAATATTGCCTTAATTGTAATAATGATACTGTTAAACGCTTTTTTCGCCGCTGCGGAGATAGCGTTTATTTCAGTTAACGAAACAAGGCTTAAACTAAGGGCTATAGACGGCAATAAACGCGCTATCGAGATTCTCAAGGTCATCGATAACCCGAGCGCGTTTTTGTCGGCTATCCAGATTTTCATTTCGTTCGCGGGGTTATTCTCAGGCGCTATCGCGGCGCAAGGCTTTGCGGAGACGCTGGCGAGTTGGCTCATAGATATGGGCGTGAATGTGCCGATTGGCGTGTTGAGCAGTGTCAGTTTGCTGGTCATTACGATGCTTTTGACCTATTTCATGTTGGTTGTGGGCGAACTTGTGCCTAAGCGTTTGGCTATGGAGAAGGCAGAGGGTATTGCGTCTATAGCGGTTTATCCGATTAAGTTTATGACGTTTATCGCCACGCCTTTTGTCAAGATTTTGTCGCTGTCAACAAATGTGGTTCTCCGCCTGTTCGGCATTGACGCAAGCAAAGACGCGCCACCCGAGGTTACGGAGGAAGAAATTCGGCACATGATGAAAGAAGAGTCTGACCTACCCGAGTTAGAGCGCGAACGTATTGACAACATCTTCGAGTTTAACGACAAAACAGCTGGTGAAGTCGCGACACACCGCAAGGACATTCTGGCGCTCTCAATTGACACGCCACCCGAGCGCGTTATCGAGGCCGTGTTAGAGAGCGGTTATTCGCGCATACCCGTTTATCGCGATTCGATTGACTATATTGTTGGTATTTTAAACATAAAGGATTTGTTCCGCTTCATTCTCTCGTCTGATGTGTCACAAATAAAACTGTCTGAACTCATGCGTGACCCACACCGCGTGCCCGTGTCAAAGAAAACGGATGTGCTGTTTGAGGAGATGAAGAAAAACAAGGTACATTTGGCTGTCGTTATAGACGAGTATGGCGGTACGCTCGGCATTGTAACCATGGAAGACTTGGTTGAAGAGATTTTGGGCAGTATCTTAGACGAATATGACGACGAAGAAGCGCCCGAGATTGAAGATAAGGGCGACGGCTCGTATAGTATTTTAGGCTCAACACCGCTGGACACCGTGGCTGAATTGTTCGGTATAAACCTACCGCTTGATGATTTCGACACATTGAGTGGCTTTATCATAGGCAGTCTGGGTGCAATCCCCGACCCGTCGGAGCACCCGTGTTTGACTATAAACGGGCTGAACATAGAGGTAACAAACATCAAAAGCAATCGCGTAGAAACCGCCATATTACGAAAACAGGAGGAGAGCAAGAATGAGTAAAGTAAAACACATAGTCATCTGGGATTTCTTGGCAAGCGCCACGCCCGAACATAAACAGGCTATCAAGGCCGATTTAGAAGCCCTCAAATATTCGATACCGGGTGTCATCTCGCTTGATGTTTGCGTAAGTACATTGCCACAGAGTAATGCAGACATGGTTTTAGACTCCGTGTTTGAATCAGCCGAAGCGCTCTCGGCATATCAGGTTCACCCCGCGCATGTCGAGGTAGCCGCGCGAGTTCGCGAGATTACGCAGAACCGCCGCATGGCAGATTATATAGTGGAGTAAAAACCCAGCCCCAAAATCAGACGCACCCAAATTTCATCAATATGGGCGCGTCTGATTTAGTTTTGTGGGCAACAGTGGAGGTAATAGCGTGCAAAACCTATTAGTCATTATCTTTGCAATAAACCTCTCGTTACTTTTTGTGCATGAAATGGAAGCTATTCGTCATCAAGAATGGAAGATGTTTATAGTATTGAAGGATATGGAAGAGAAGAAGGCATACACGCTGTTTTTGTTGATGCACATTCCGCTTTACAGTCTTATTCTCTGGATACTATTATCGCCGAATGTTACCATTGGGTTTTTTATTACGGATGTTTTTTTGGTGATACATCTGTTGATACATCTTTTGTTTATGAAACATAAGAATAATAGGTTTAACAACCCGTTATCGCTTTGTATTATCATACTAATGGGTGTCTTATCGGCTCTACATCTTATCGGAATGCTTTTTATAACGAACGGCGGGGCATAACCCCGCCGTTTTGCTTTTAGAAATTACTCGATGACAGTTACCCAGCTATACTCGTCTGCTCTATTGCCATACTGAATACCTGTCAACTCGTCATAGACGCGTTGTGCCACGGGGCCAATCTGGTTATTGTTCAGTATGATTTCGCGGTCATGCCAGCAGAATTTGCCGACAGGCGAGATAACGGCGGCCGTGCCCGCGCCAAAGGCTTCTTGAAGTTTGCCTGCGTCATGGGCTTCAAAGATTTCTTCAATTGAAATGCGGCGTTCTGATACGGGCATACCCCAGCTGCGCGCGAGTGTTAGCGTGCTGTCGCGGGTTATGCCCGGAAGAATGCTACCATTGAGAGCGGGCGTGACTATCTCACCGTCTATGACAAAGAGGATATTCATCATACCGACTTCTTCAATATACTTGCGTTCAAGCGCGTCAAGCCAAAGCACCTGCGTATAACCGAGAGCCTTCGCCTTCTTCTGCCCTTTAAGGCTCGAAGCGTAGTTCGCCGCCGCCTTAGTAAAGCCTAAGCCGCCGCGAACGGCACGAACGAGCTCATCCTCAACAAAGATGCCGACCGGCTCGATACCAAACTTTGAGTATGGGCCTACGGGCGACATGATGATGATGTGGCGATACGCGTCAGACGCGTGAACGCCGACAGCCTTTTCGGTGGCTATTGTGAACGGACGGATATAGAGCGACGTGTTTTTGCTGTGCGGAACCCAGTCTTGGTCAAGCCCCACGAGTGTTTCGAGCGCATTGACCATGAAATCTACGTCCATTTCGGGCATACATAATCGTTCATGCGAAGTGTTCAGGCGGCGGAAGTTCGCATCCGGGCGGAACAGGCGCACTTTGCCGTCTTCGCCACGGTAGGCTTTAAGCCCCTCAAACGCCGCCTGTCCGTAGTGGAAAACCATACTGGACGGGTCCATGACCAAATCGCCGTGCGGCACTATCCGCGCGTCATACCAACCCTTGCTGTCGTGGTAGTCCATTAAAAACATGTGGTCGGTGAACATCTTCCCGAACTCGAGTGCTGAATCAAGCGGTTTTACCTTAGGTTCAGGTCGCTTAGAAATCGTAATTTCCATCATTCTCCCCCTCTTTTTCATGTATTCGGCGCGTGTTACGCCGAACCAAATCCTGTCGACATACGAACCTGTAATTTTGTCTTTTATCGCGCGCGCCCACTCCCCCTGTGGCCGCATGTGGCACTTCTGCATGACGCGCCCGCTGGCGGGATTGTCGCGCCTAAAACAGGCTTGCAGTCGGTTAAAGCCTACTTCTGTGAATAAAAAGTCCATTACAGCGAACAATGCTTCGGACATTATACCCTTGCCCCAGCACGAGCGCGACAAAACATACCCAATCTCTGCGCAGTGATTAAGTAAATCGGTATGCGGCAGGCTGATTGAGCCAATGGGTTCGGCGGTGTCTTTTTTTGTTATACACCAGTTGAACACATGCGGCGCGTAGTCCGCTATCCAGCTTTTTATTATCGCGAATGTTTCATTGTGGTCGGCGTGTGTCGCCCAAGGAAGAAAACGCGAGACAGAATCATCCGAAGCCCAGTTAAGGTACATCGGTATGAAATCTGACTCGCGAAAAGGACGCAGTATGAGCCGCTCTGTTTCTA
>CAZOVK010000115.1:0-4095 GCA_964583165.1 uncultured Defluviitaleaceae bacterium
GCAAGCTAATTCCCTTTGGGCAGCGGAAGGCAGCAGCATAACTGAGGGCACCCACCTAGCTTATGCTAGGTTTCAAAATTATAGGAACGGCATTTTGGGACTTTTTTATACCCATTTAGATTGGAAAATCATACCAAGGGGGTCTTCATCATGTCTTTAGAACAAACCGTTGCCGCATTTAAGGAATATTTGGACAAGCAATATGCCCTCGGCTGCGCTATCGGAACTATGCACTGGGATGCATCAACAGGGGCACCCAAGGGCGGCGCACAGGCACGTGCCAAGCGGATTGGCATACTGTCCGCCGAACACTTCAAGATGCAAGTGAGCCCACAGATGAAAGAGTTTCTGGACGAACTCGGCGCACACAAGGACGAGTTAGACGAAATCACACAAGCGCTTTATAGGCTCACAAAGAAAGATTATGACGAGTCCGTAGCCGTTCCGCCCGAATTTATCGGTGAACTGTCAGAAGCGCAAGCCATTTCTGAACACATCTGGGAAAAGGCGAAGAACACAAACGATTTCGCGCTGTTCGCGCCCTATCTCGAAAAGATGATTGGGCTTCAAAAGCGCCTGGCTCATTACCTAAACCCGAACCTCCCCGCTTATGACGTATTGCTCAATACATATGAAGAAGGCATGATGACAAAGGAGTTAGACGTTTATTTCGCTACACTCCGCGAGAAAATTGTTCCTCTTCTCAAAAAGATTATGGAAAGCGGCAACCAGAAGGACAATGCCTTCCGTTACCGTGCCGTACCGATTGAAACTCAGCGCAAAATCGGTCAGCTTATGATGGACACTGTAGGTTACAATCTCCACTACGGCATGATAGCTGAAAGCGAACACCCGTTCTCAACGAGTTTCGGCAAGCATGACTGCCGCATCACTGTCCATTACCACGAGCATGACTTCCTCGCCGCTCTTTACGCTACCCTCCATGAAGCGGGTCACGCGACATACGAGATGAACCCCGCCGACGAAATCGCAAATACGATTCTCGATTCTGGCACATCAAACGGCGTTCACGAGTCACAAAGCCGTTTCTATGAGAACTATATCGGGCGTTCACGCGCATTCTGTGAGCTGGTATGGCCTAAGTTGTCGGCCCTTCTCGGCGCTGACTTCGCTGATGTCACGCTGGACGACTTCTATCGTTGTGTGAACCACGCCGAACCGTCGTTAATTCGTATTGAAGCGGACGAGCTCACCTACTCGCTTCACATCATGGTGCGCTATGAGATAGAAAAGCTTATGTTCACAACCGATGTCAACGTCAATGACTTACCCGCGCTCTGGAATGCAAAGATAAAAGAGTATATCGGCGTTGATGTGCCCGAAGACAAACTCGGCGTGCTTCAAGACGTTCACTGGTCAGGCGGTATGTTCGGTTACTTCCCGTCCTATTCTTTGGGTTCTGCTTACGGCGCTCAATTCTACTATACAATGAAGAAAGAGTTAGATTTTGACAGCCTCGTGCGCTCAGGCGACATCAAGGCCGTCACGGCATGGCTCACAGACAAAATCCACAAATACGGTAGCATGAAAACACCAAAAGAAATAATGCTGTTGGCTACAGGCGAAGAATTTAACCCCGAATATTACGCGCAGTATTTGACAGAGAAATTCTCGACCATATACGGGCTGTAAAAATGAAATAATGGGAGTGGTTATTGAATACCGCTCCCTTTTTTGTTATAATATGGACAGGCATTTCATACAATTATTATAGCCTAAAGAGGAGGAATTTTTATGAACAAACGCTGGGTTATCTTAATTGTATGCATTTTAACCCTTTTAACCGCCTGCTCGTCTGATGACGCGCCACCAATTGTGCCTGATTTGCCGGCAATTACGCAAACACCACTCATTGGCGATAGTCAGTCAACAAAATCGCCAACACCAACGACCACAAACACGCCCAATATCGCCAACAGCCTGTCACTGTCTCAACTCGGCGATGACACGGCCATGACGCGCGGGCTTGTTGCGAAGCTAATCAGTATGACCTTCTCTGACAAACTCACAATTGACAACCTTGACCGCGAAATACCGTTTATGGACACGAAGCCACAAAACTGGTATGACAGATATATAAACGCGTGTTATGTCCTCGGGTTTATGTCTGGTGACGGAGTAAAGTTTGCACCTGATGATGCGCTGACGGCGGCACAGGCACAGAGCCTACTCGACCGCCTAGATAAAAATAACAAAATCAAGCTGGAACTCGGCACAAACGCAAACAAGCCCATCTCATACGCGCTGTTCGTTGAGCTTTTCGGCAAGCTTCTAGACAACATGCGCGGCGAATCCAGCTTTTATGACACTTTCGGTATGAGCCGCCTAAGTCTCATCGTGCTCGCGACACAGGGCACGAATCGCCAACTGCCCGAATATAACATCATTACCGACCAAGGCTCGTTTTCGTGCTCGGGCTTCAACCTTGACACGTTTGTAGACAAACAAATCACTGTTTGGGTCAAGGATAACGAGATTGTAGCCCTGCTTGACATTGCGTCAAATACTCCCACAATCAGAAGTGCCCTAATACTCAAGACCGCCGCGCGTGGCATCACGATTTTCGCTGGCGGCTGTGAGCGCACCTATACTTTCCCGAAAGAACCCGAAACCCCTGTCACGGGGCGTATTTGCGATATAAAAATCAATAACGGGCAGGTTGAAACCCTTACCACATATGATGAGAGCGTCACGGGCACAATAAAGTCGGTAGCGCCGCTGTACGTTGAGCTTGCGGAATACGGTCATCTGGCTATTAAGCCCGGCGCACCCGTCTATGATGTGAGCGGTAACCCGCGTTATAAGGGCATTTACGCGCTGACAGTCGGCACTGACATTGCGGACTATATCATATATAATAGTGAGATAGTAGCCGCCATTGTGACGAAGAAACCTAACCCGAACACAATCCGAGTGGCGCTGTCTACAACAGGCTTTTCCAGCCTTATCCATGATACGGTAACTGTGACGGCAAACGGCGATTTCACCGTCCGGTACAACGGCAACCAGAAGACCACTATCAAATCAGGCGATAAATTCACAGTATCAGCAAAGGATAATATCGAGATGTTCACGAAAAAGCGCATCTACCTTGAACCCGTGAACGCTGACACAAGGCTTCAAATCACAACCATCAAGCGCAACTACGACACGCCGCCCGCATACCGCGGCAAGCTCGAAATAGCCATGTTTGAAGGCGGTTTTACCGTGGTGAACGAGCTTCCTATGGAAGAGTATCTTTACGCCGTCATACCGAGCGAGATGCCGACGAGTTATGGGCTTGAAGCCGCCAAGGTTCAAGCCGTTACGGCGCGTAGTTACGCTTATAACCAGTTCTACTCCAACCGCTTCTGCAAATACGGCGGCAATGTCGATGATTCCGTAAGTTGTCAGGTCTATAACAACTCACAGGAGAATCCAACGAGTATACAGGCCGCAAACGAAACGGCGGGGCTTTGCCTTACCTATAACGGCAATGTCATTAGCGCGAATTTCTTCTCAACCTCGTCCGGCATGACGGCAAATTTCGGCGAAGTCTGGGCAAACTCCGAAACGAAACAGTTTCCGACACAAAGCCCTGTTTACCTTACGAGCGTTAAGCAGGTCGAAGCCGACAGCTTCGCCGATTTGTCAAAGGAAGAAAGCGCCGCCGCATTCTTCAAGGATTTGACGGTTACAGGCTATGACTCCTACTCCGCGTGGTTCAGGTGGAATGTGACAATGACAGCGGCCGACATTACGAACAGCGTTAATGCTGGGCTGAAAACGCGTGTTCCTGCCAACCCTCAACTGATAAAGGTATTGACAGATTCGGGCTACAAGGCGCGTCCAATTGAAACGGTGGGCGACGTGCTGGATATAGAAGTGATTCAACGAAGCAAGGCGGGTAATATCTTGCAACTGAAAATCACGGGCACAGACGCGACAATCCTCGTTTCCACAGAGTATAACATACGTTTCTTGCTTGCCCCCATACGTAAAACAGGCGACCCAATCAAACTCATACGCAAGGACGGTAGCACAGTCAACAACTACTCCCTGCTTCCCTCCGCGTTTATGGTTTTCGACAAAACA
>CAZOVK010000116.1:0-3858 GCA_964583165.1 uncultured Defluviitaleaceae bacterium
GAATTGTTACAATGAAAAATATTTCGGGAGGAAAACATGACCATTGCGGAGGCGCAAGTTTTGTTAGACGCGGAGATTCTCACGTGTGAGGACGCGAAGGATTATAAACTGGTTGCCGCTTGCGGCGCGGATTTGATGAGTGATGTATTGGCGTTCGGTTTTGAAAAGAGTATGTTACTGACGGGGCTGGTTAACGGTCAAGTCATCAGAACGGCTGAAATGCTCGATATTAAGGCTGTTGTGTTCGTGCGTGGCAAGAACCCCACGGCGGAGATTTTAGAGCTTGCGACAGAGAAGCACATGGTAGTCCTCACGACAGAACTGCCGATGTACACGGCTTGTGGCAGACTCTACGCACACGGGCTTAGGGGCGGGGGCGAAGATGAAGCTGAGGTATGATGTTCTAGAGGGTGAATTTCTCCGCGCGGGTGAGGCGAGCAGTGCCATAAAGAAGGTGCTGAAACAACTCGGCATTCCCGCTTCTATAATTAGGAAGGTATCCGTCGCCATGTATGAAGCCGAGATAAATATGGTCATTCATGCCAACGGCGGTTACATAGATGTTGACATCACGCCTGAAAAACTCTCGGCCGTGCTCAAAGACACGGGCAAGGGTATACCCGACATAGACAAGGCCATGCAAGAAGGCTATTCAACCGCCACTGATGAAATCAGAAACATGGGTTTTGGCGCAGGCATGGGTCTACCGAATATCAAGAAAAATTCTGACTTTTTACGCATAGAATCAGAAGTCGGCGTGGGAACGACAGTGTATATTGAAGTCAACCTTAAATAGCTGTTTCAAGGGAGGGAAGTTTCTTTGAACCAGAACGGTACACATTCCATTCAATTGATAGAGAGCCGCTGTGTAGGCTGTACGGACTGCATTAAACGCTGTCCGACAGAGGCCATACGAGTCAGAAACGGCAAGGCGCAAATCATTGACGACCGTTGTATCGACTGCGGTATGTGCATTCGCGTATGTCGTAACCGCGCAAAGGCGGCTATCACGCATAGTATGAAGATGCGCGAAAACTTCAAGGTCAATATCGCGATACCCGCGCCCGCGCTCTATGGGCAGTTTAAAGGTAAGTTCACGGTCAACCAGATTTTGACGGGTATTAAAAAACTCGGTTTTGATGACGTGTTTGAGGTTGCGTTCGCGGCTCAAATGGTCACGGCCGCGACCAAGCGTTATTTGAAGGAAAACACGGACATTCGCCCGCTTATATCGAGCGCGTGCCCCGCGACAATCAGGCTTATTGCGACGCGTTTTCCGTCGCTTATCGAGAACATAATACCCATGTTGTCACCTATGGAGGTGGCGGCAGAGTGTGTCAAACAGATGTACATGCAAAAGGGCTATCAGCGCGATGAAATAGGCGTTTTCTTCTTAACGCCATGCGCGGCTAAGGCTACATATGTGAACACGCCGATTGGGCTTGAACATTCAAGCGCGGACGGGGCAATCTCGATTGTAGATATCTTCATGCCACTGAGAAACATCTTGAATGCCATGAAGCCACACGAGGTTGAAAACCTAACACAAGCCATGTCAGACGGTATGCGTTGGGCTTTGGCGGGCGGTGAACTGGACGCATTACATATTGACAACGCCGTAGCCGTTGACGGGCAAGAAAATGTCCTGAAAATTATGGAATTACTCGAAAACGGTCAACTCGACGATGTGGACTTCATCGAAGCCCTATCATGCACAGGTGGTTGTGTAGGCGGCCCGCTGACGCTCTCTATCAGCTTTGAAGCGCGTAATTACATGAACCGCGCGATAGCCAAAGCAGAAGCTGAGGCCGAAAAGCGCGAGGTAGACATCAACATTGACAAGATAAACTTCGAGTTTACACGGTCGATTTCGCGGTTCTCCGTCATGAGTTTAGACGAGGACATGAGCGAAGCCATTAGAAAGCTTGAAGTCATGGAAGAAATTTCATCAACACTGCCCGCGATAGACTGCGGGAGTTGCGGCGCGCCGACTTGTAAGGCTTTGAGTGAAGACATAGTGCGCGGCAACGCGAATATTGAGGACTGTGTGTTCATGTTACGCAAGAAAGTCCGCGATTTGGCTGAGATGATGGTAGATTTAAGCGCGAAGATGCCACAGACGATGAGCAGTAGGCGCGAACAAGCGGAGTAGGGGAGTGGGGGTCATGGGATTGACTGTAAAGGAACTGGCGGAGAAGACGGGTTATAGAATCGAGAACGAAGAGGGCTTGGAATCGGAAGTCACGGGTGTTTATATAGGCGATATGTTGAGTTGGGTCATGGCGAAAGCGCCCGAGAACTCGGCATGGATTACAATATGCGGGCATGTAAATATCGTGGCAGTGGCGTTATTAACGGGCGTGACGACTATCATTGTCGCGGAGGGCGCGGGTGTTGAGCCTGTGACTCTCGAAAAGGCAAAAGACGAGGATATCACGATTCTGACGACAGCCGACACGGCGTATGAAGCGGCTAAAAAGCTAGTGAACCTGGGACTTTAGCCATGCGGGTATATTATGATTTTCATATCCATACGGGGCTTTCGCCCTGTGGGGATAAGGATATGACGCCGAATAATATTGTCAATATGGCGATGATAAACGAACTGAACGCCATTGCCGTAACCGACCACAACACGGTTAAGAACGCAAGGTCTGTTATCGAAGCGGCGCGGGCTATTGATGAGAGTTTTCTCGTAATACCGGGTATGGAACTCGAAACAGCGGAGGAAATCCACTGTGTTTGTCTTTTCCCATCTTTTGAAGCGGCTATGGAATTCGACCGCTTTGTTGAGGGTTATCTCTCGCCGCTAAAGAACCGCCCGAAAATCTTCGGCAACCAACACCTTTTTGATTCAACAGACAACATAATCGGTGAACTCGACGCAATGTTAATCGGCGCGACTTCACTCGACATAGAAACAGCCGCAAAAACCGTGCGCGATATGGGCGGCGCATTCTACCCCGCGCATATCGACAGAAGCTCTAACAGTATCTTGGCGAATTTGGGCTTTATTTCCGAGGAAATGAGTATGCCTGTTGTCGAGGTTTCAAAGGCGCATGACGGCTTAGAGTTTTTGACGGCGAACAAACGCATTTTACGCGGTGTAAAGCGCTTTGTGCAATCATCTGACGCGCATTATTTGGAAGATATTGCCGAAGCGAAGCAGTATATTGACATTTCGGGAGAAATCCCTATAATGGAGATTATGCGCTTCTTGCGCGGAGAGGACATCATTTAAGGGGGCAATATGGAAAAACCGTACTATTCACCAATCGAGATTGTGGACAATGTGAGCAATGCCTACGCCGCTAAGGCGCGTAGAACGGTTTTGCAACTGCTGTTTTTCGGCATCATGGGTGGCGCGTTTATCGCACTGAGCGCGTCAGGCACGAGTGCGGCGGTTCATTCAATGGAAAACTATGGGCTGGCGCGTGTTGTAGCGGGGCTTATCTTCCCGACAGGGTTGATTCTGATAGTCTTTACGGGCGCAGAGCTGTTCACGGGTAACAATCTGTTGATTGTGCCGCTCATGCGCAAAGAAGTTACGCTTTATCAAATGGTTAGAAACTTAGTTCTCGTATATTTGGGCAATATGCTGGGCGGTATGCTCATTGCGCTACTCGTCAGCTGGACAACTCAATGGGACTTAAACCACGGCTTACTCGGCGCATATGTCATAAAAACCGCCGCCAATAAGGCGGCCCTAAGCTTTCCAAACGCGTTCATTCTCGGCGTTCTCTGTAACTGGCTGGTTTGTGCGGCTGTCTGGGCAGCATACGCCGCCAAAGATATCTGGGCTAAGATGGTGTTTCTGACCATGCCCGTTTGTATGTTCATTATGTCGGGCTATGAGCA
>CAZOVK010000117.1:0-3732 GCA_964583165.1 uncultured Defluviitaleaceae bacterium
CATCTCTTCCTGCGCGGAAGAAGCGTTTGATTTTTAACGCGGGCTGTCAGCCGAGAAGCAAAAGCATATCGACACGGTCATTCGGCTGGACAGCGTTTTTGGCGGCGTTTATGAGGGTATCAAGGAAGAGTTTCAAACAAGAGCGCCGGACTTCCGCGCTGATGTCGAGCACATGCAAGCACTCATTAAACAGGTCACTGAAACGGACGTCCGCATACGACTTGCGGAGAAGCAAATCGAAACCATTCTGGACAAACTGAGAAAAACCGCCGCTATGCAACCGTCAGAATCGGGCAGGCGGCAATTATTGGAGAGATATAGAACCAACAAAAACGAATAAGCAGGTGATTTTACGAGTAATAACGCAAGGCAAACGCAAAACCACAACGCCCCAGCGCAGAAACGCACGCCCAGACCCGCTAAAAAGCGCAGTGTCACGGGTACGTTCTTTAAGACGCTCTTTTTGAGTCTTCTGATTCTTTCTTCCCTTTGTGTTGTGGCGGTTTTGGGCTATGACTATCTGAACCCACGCCATGACGGCCCTACAGCGGCGATTGCGCAACAGATTGACTCGAACTTAAAAGACAATTCGTCAATCGGCAACGCGTTTGAGCCTGTACCACTACATACGAATTTTGTCATTTTCGGCGTTGACGACGACAGGACGCGCACGGACTTTATGATGGCGGGTACGTTTGAGTCAGAGAACAATGTCATTTCGCTCATCAGTATGCCGCGCGACACCTACGTGAACATGCCGAAGGAGCGCCGCGACATTCTCAAAAAAGAGGGGCGTTGGACACCGGCCGAGGGAGTCATGAAGCTCACAGAGGTCAACGCCTACGCGGGTAAGGACTTGGGGTTACAATTCGCGGTAAAACAGATTGAAGATATTTTGGGCATCAAGATTGAATACTACGCGCTCATCAATACAGAGTCATTCCGCTATCTGGTGGACGAAATCGGAGGCGTGGAGTTTGACGTGCCTCAGCGTATGTATTATAATGACCCTGAACAGAAGCTTTATATAGACCTACAGCCCGGGCTACAGATACTCAATGGCGCAGACGCAGAGGGCTTAGTACGTTACCGCAAATCAGACGCAAACAACCCAATTAGCAAGGGTTACGCTCGTGGTGATTTAGGGCGTGTCGCCGTTCAACAAGACTTCATGAAGGCGCTCATAAGTCAGCTGGTCGCGAAGGACAAGATTGTGTCGAACGCGCCGGCTATGCTGAACACCTTCCTTAAATATGTAGACACAAACTTTTCGCTGGCCGACGGGCTAAAATACGTGCGATTCATGAGCAAAATCAGCTCAGATAAGATTATGACATATACACTGCCCGGCAAGGACGACTATATCGGCGGTGTAAGTTACTTCCTCCACGATTCAGTCGAAACGGCGAAACTCGCCGAAAAGGTGTTCTATTCAAAATACTCGCCCGAAGAAACGGAAGATGAAGAATAGTTTACAGGTATGACCGTGCGGTTATCCTCATAGTATTGAAGGTAAGGTTTTGGCTTTTATACCTTGACCTTACTAGAGTGGGGGTGGCTGTATGGAAATCCCAAGCGGAGTTGTGCTACAAAATTTCAATTTATCCGCGCATAGCGTAATCAAAGAACGGCATAGGCTGGTTTGTAAAACATCGGCGGGTGTTTTCGTGTTGACCGAAACAGATTGCGACACGAAACGGCTTGCGTTCATACATGATATAAAAGAGGGGCTTATTGCGGAGGGCTTCACGGCGTTAGACAGATATTATTTGTCGCGTGAGGGTTTGCCATATTCAATTTGTGACGGTCGTGTATATACACTGACAGATTATTACCAACAGAATTTTATCGACTTCGGAAATGGCGAGGACGTAATACGTCTGGCAACACTGCTTGCGGAATTTCACAGGCGTGGCGTAAGTGTCGCATCGCGGATTCAGAAATGCGGCGTTGAGTATGAGAACCCGCACGAAATGGCGCAAAAGGCGGCCGCAAGCCTTAAAACATACCGAAAACGACTATCAACCGCGAGCCGTACATTAGAATTTGAGATTATCTTCATTCGCCAATACCCATATTACATGGGCTTATTGACGGAATGGCTCGACTATGTGACGCGAACAGGATGTTTTGACGCACTGATTGAACCGACAGTCTGTCACAATAACCTAAAGCCCGAAAGTATCGTAAACGGTGCACGGCTCATGTTCACGCGCTTTGACGATTGTTATATTGGCGGCAAGGTATATGACCTTGCGCAGTTTTTCAGACGCTGTTTCAAGGAATCTAAGGAGAGCGCAAAGACCCTACTAAGCATCTACACCGCCAAAAACGCGCTCACACGCGCCGAGATTTCGGCGCTCTATGCAGTCCTCTTGTTCCCGGAGAAATTTTTGAGCCTTTGCGGTCAATACTTCAGTAAGAAACGGACATTTGTGCCGATAACCTTTATGAACAGGATAACCGAACAGATAGAATCACAGACTGCTTTTAGGGAGTATATTGAAGGTATCAGAGGCGGTCTGTGATATACAAAGGGTGAAAACGAATGAGCGACGACAAGACAAAGAAGATAACAGGACGTAGCGCGAGTGGAATTTACGCATCAGCCAAGAAGCCCAGAAAGACCCCTAAACCCGTTTCCGGTGACACGGGCGTAGTATATCGCCCAAGCGCAGAGGCGAAACGACGCGGCGCGGCGGGTACACCGATAGGAAAGGCGGTGGCTTCGGGTGACACAAGGCGATTGGTCACGCCGCCGCGCACGAAAAAGACGGTGAAGAAGTCTAACTTCGCGCCGTTCTTTGTCATTACTGTTTTTACGGGCGTGATTGTCTGTGTGCTTGCTTTCGCTGTGGCATTTTCAGCCGCGACAGGCAAATCTTCATCAGTGCCAACGCCTTCGCGAACACCTGTAGTATCTATCACACCATCAGCTTCTGAAATCGCGGCGGGGCGCCCGACCGAATGTTTGGGTGTCATTATGGCGATTGATACGAAGGCGAAGACGATAAATGTTGTTGACGTGACGAAGAATACGCCGTTACTACTCACGGCTGACGGCACAACCGAACTGAAGGACAAGTATGGCAAGGCCATTACCTTCTCTGAATTCGCACTGGGTGACATCATCGAAGCAACCGTCAAGGCTAACGACAGTTTCATGCTCTCGCTCAAAAAGAGCGCGCAGGGTTTTACGAATCGCGACATTACAAATCTGAAAATAGATGACATCATGCGCACAATCACGATAGGCAACGAAGTGTACCATTATAATGAAGATATCATCTCAAAATATCAAGATAAGCCGTTTGACTTGACCGAGCTTGACACGATGGACATTGCGACACTCAAAGGTTACAAAGATAATGTGTATTATATCGAACTCACAAAGAAGCACGGTTTTATCACAGTCGTTGACGCAAACGACATAATCGGCGGAACGCTCGAGGTTGACACTTATCTAAGCCTACCGATTGACACAAAGCCCATTAAGGTGGCAGGCGGCAATCACCAACTCGTTATCAAGGGTCAGAATATTGTGCCCATGAATATGCCCGTGACCGTACCCGAGGGCGAAACGGTTGAAATCAGTTTGGCAGATGTTGAATTGAACGCAGGTTACGTGACATTCACAGTGAACGAGCCGGACGCGGTTCTTAAACTGGACGACATGGAAAGGCTTTACAACGAGCCGATTTTGCTGAATTATGGCGAATATGAGTTAGTGGT
>CAZOVK010000118.1:0-3631 GCA_964583165.1 uncultured Defluviitaleaceae bacterium
CATCACACTTGACCCGCAACTGGAGCATGTCATCATGGGTAATGTCCAGACGAGCGAACAGGGCGCTTATCTTGCGCTTGACCCCAAGGTTACCCAGAAGATTTTCGACCGTTTGTCGGCCGAAATGGGCAAGCTAACAAGTATGGGTTATACGCCGATTATTTTGACCTCCCCGATAGTGAGAATCTATTTTAAGCGTTTGATTGAGCAACTCGCGCCCGAGCTAGTCGTACTAAGCTATAACGAAATCGAGCCGACGGCTGAAATCCGTTCTGTCGGCATGGTCAGTATCGCGTAAACCAAAGTGGTTGGGAGCTGGAGATTTTGAAGATAAAGAAATTCGAGGCGCCGACTGAACAGGAAGCCATAGAAAAAGTAAAAAATGAGTTCGGCATGAACGCAATGGTTTTGAATATCACAAAGACCCAGCCACGTGGCTTGTTTGCGCTGTTTCGCAAGCCCTATTATCAGGTCACGGCGGCAATGGACGAACGCGGCGGGGCGATTGAAGCGCCGCCAACCCCCGAGCCGATAGTACAACCCGTTCAGCCCGAGGCGAACGGCTTTGATGAACACTTTCGTGAAACCATGCTCAAGGACTCGCGGCTTATGGAGCAACAGCGCAAGATTGAGGAGCTCGAGGAACGGCTTGTTACAACGGCGGATGTGTTAAAGCGTGTGAGCGAACAACTCTCCGTTTCGCAATATGCCGCCAAGAGCAACAGACCGCGCCGCTACCACAAGAATATCGTACAGAGCTTTCATGATACGCTTATGGCGCAGGGCGTTCTGCCCGAGATAGCCGAACAGATTCTTGATGAGCTGGATTTAGTACTTAGAAGCGCGAGTGAAACCGAACAAACAGATATTGCAATGTCCGTGCGGATTGTATATAATGCACTTATAAAGATATTGGGTTCAACACAACCGATTGACACGAGCGTGACAAAACCATTGGTTGTGACTTTTATAGGCAATACAGGCGTTGGCAAAACAACGACCATCGCGAAATTGTCAGCCGATTTTGTGTTACAGAAGCAGTTGCGTGTTGGGCTGATTACGTGCGATACGTATAGGATTGCGGCGGTTGACCAATTGAAGGTTTATGCCGAGATTCTGGGGCTTGAAGTTGGTGTTGCGTATAGTGGGCGTGACTTGCGCGAATTTGTTGACAGAATGGCCACTAGAAATGATGTGTTGTTTGTCGATACTGCGGGGCGTTCGCATAAAAATGACGCGGCGTTAAGTGAAACGGCGGAGGTACTAGAGGCCGTACCCGAGAGCGTGAATTACTTGGTCATCAGTATGACGACTAAGTATGAGGACGCGATTGAGATTGTGAAGGCATACACGAAACTTACAGACTTTGGCATAATTTTCACCAAGATGGACGAAACGAACCTTTACGGAACGATTCTGAACATCTGTTTCGCGACGGGCAAGCGTTTGAGTTACGTGACAAACGGACAGAACGTGCCCGAAGACTTTGAGATTATCCGCCCTGAGAAGATAGCGCGTATGCTTCTGGGCTTAAACTAACGGCAAAAAGGTGTAGATATGGACCAGGCATCTCAATTGCGCGATATAGTAAGGCGCGGCGGCGCACAGAACCACGACGAAACGCGCGTGATTACGGTTACGAGCGGCAAGGGCGGGGTAGGCAAGACGAATTTTACGATAAATCTGGCGATTTTCTTTGCGTCAATGGGGCGGCGCGTTGTTGTTGTTGACGCGGACTTCGGGTTGGCGAATATTGAGGTTCTTCTGGGCATTATTCCGGACTATTCGCTGGCTGATGTGCTTGCGCACAGGCGCTCGATTCAAGATGTATTGACGCCGGGGCCAAAGGGTGTGAGCTTTCTATCCGGCGGTTCCGGCTTTTCCAGCCTTGCTAACATCAGTGAGAAGCAGATGCAGAGTATTATAAACGCGTTCAGCTTTTTGGACGAATACGCCGATGTAATAATTGTAGATACAGGCGCGGGCATTTCGCGTTCGGTGACGAATTTCGTACATGCGTCTAGCGAAACAATCGTGATTACGACAACGGAGCCTACGTCGATAACAGACGCTTATGCGCTTATTAAGTCGATAAGGGAAGACGGGGCGCAGATACCCCAGATTTCTGTCGTTGTAAATCGCGCTGACAGCCCCTCCGAGGGGGTTGAGGTTTTCGAGAAGCTTCACAAGGTGTCTAAGCGTTTCCTGAATTTGGATTTAACGTATTTGGGTTCTGTCGGCCATGACCAGAATCTTGTACGCGCCGTCAAACAACAGCAACCCGCGATAATTGCGTATCCGAACACACCGTTTTCACAGCAGCTTTCGACAATCGGGCGAAAACTGCTGGACTTGCCTGTACCTGTTGAAAATCGCGGCGGCATGAAAACTTTCTTGAAACGACTAGTCAAGATTTTCGGTTCCTAAGAAATGTGAATGGGGGAGGCATCATGGTAAAACTCATCAAAACGGGCGACCGCATTGAAATAAACGAATTGGCGGACATTGCGTCAATCAAAACCTATGTGTCACAAGTTGAAGAAATAACCGGTGATACAACTGTGCTAATTCACGCTCCGATTTTCGAGGGCAAAACTATACGCCTACCCGAAGGGCGTACCTTTTCTATGACATTCTTCACATCCGGGGGGATGTATAAGTATCAGGCGCGGATAGAGGGCAGCAGTAAGGACAGGGGATTTTCGTTTTTGAATGTAACGATTCTGGACGAGGGCGAGAAGATTCAAAGGCGTGAATACTTCCGCTTTTCATGCCTTGTTCCCCTCAAATTCGGCTTGATTGACGAGAGTATGCCGGAAAAGAAGCTGGAGCGCTCGTCACTGCGCGACGGTATTGTTAAAGACTTGAGCGGTGGCGGTCTGCGCTTTATTACAAATGAGGAAATAGAAGATAATGCGCTGATTCACTGCATTATGATGTTGGGCGACAGCCACATCACCGTTGCCATGCGTGTACTGAACAAGCAACACTTCCCCAAGAGCAATTATAAATTTCAATATCGCGGCAACTTCGTAGGTTCATTCAAAACCGCTTCTGACTTGATTATCAAGTTCATCTTCAATGAACAACGTAAGCAGATGACGAGGGAGCGTTATTCAGGAGGAAACCCGGATGCCTAATGTAGATGGTTTCAGCGGACTGCATTTAGACGCTTTTAAAGAGATGGGCTCAATCGGCGCGGGTAATGCGGTGACGGCCCTGTCGAAGTTATTGAAAGAACGCGTATCGATGAACACGCCGCAAGTCAGACTGCTCGAGTTTAAGGATGTGGCGAGTGTGCTCGGCTCTCCCGAAGAGTTGGTTATTGCAGTTTTGGTTCAGTTTACGGGTGAGCTTGCGGGTTACATGATGTTCGTATTAAACACAGAAGCGGCTAAAACGCTCACGGGCGCGTTTTTGGGGTACCCAGTAGACAAGAGCGAACCCATTAACGAATTAGACGCGTCCGCATGTCTTGAAGTCGGGAACATACTGAATTCAGCGTACTTAACGGCTCTTAGCTCTCTGACGCATAAGCGCATAATGCCGAGCGTGCCGTCACTGTCACTCGACATGGCGGGTGCGGTTCTCAGTTTTGTCGCGATAGAGTTTGGCATGATGGCCGACCGGG
>CAZOVK010000119.1:0-3603 GCA_964583165.1 uncultured Defluviitaleaceae bacterium
CATATCTAGGAGGCTGAGGCCTATCGCGTTCTAATCGGTCAAACGGCAATCATCACACAACAAAATCGGGAGGAATACGATGATTAAGCTAATTGGTATTTTAATTGTTGTTGTGGGCTTTGCGCTCAAGGTTGACGCAATAGCCATTGTTCTGGGCGCAGGGCTTGTTACTGGTCTTGTCGGCGGCATGAGCATTGTTCAGATTCTGGAAACAATTGGTCAGAGTTTTGTAGCAAACAGAAGTATGTGTATTTTCATCATTGTCATGCTCGTCACCGGCACCCTCGAACGCAACGGTTTACAAGAGGTAGCTGCGAAACTGATTGGAAAAATAAAGAACGCGACCGCGGGTCTGGTTATCGGCGCGTATGGTCTTATGAGAGTAATTTTGGCGGCGTTTAACGTCGGTCTTGGCGGCGTTGCGGGCTTCGTTCGCCCTGTTGTTATGCCTATGTCAGAGGGCGCGATTGCGGCGAAACATGGCGAAGCCAATGAAAATCACGTTGATGAAGTCAAGGGTATGGCGGCCGGTATGGAGAACGTGACTTGGTTCTTCGGTCAGGTACTGTTTGTGGGCGGCTCGGGCGCGCTGCTTGTTCAATCCACAATGAAAGACCTGGGTTATGAGGTTGACCTTCTTAAAATGGTTCAGGTAGAAATACCAGTAGCTATCGTTGCGTTTGTTGTTGCGGCTATTGTTTACTTCATCCGCGACAGACAGCTCTCCAATACACTGTACACCAAAAACAACAAGTAGAGAAAGGGGCTAAACAATGGGCAATCCTATAGCTTTCTTCTTTGGCGCAGACACTACTCTCGCAGCAAAACTGCTCGAAATTCTCTATATAATGATGGGTATTGTGACCGCCTTTGTCGGCGTGAAAACCCTTATGGAAAAAGAACATAAGGCGAAAATCGGCACAGCCGTTTTCTGGCTCGCGTTGGCAGTTGTCCTTATAACCGGGCGTTGGCTCCCCACTTGGCTTAGTGGTCTGCTTGTTGTTGTCATGGCGGCTCCCGCGATTCTGCGTCAGGTTCAGCGCGGTGCGGTCAGCATGACTACAAAGCAACAAAAAACAGAAGCCGCCGCAAGAATCGGCAACAAGATTTTCTTGCCCACTCTTATGATGGGGCTTTTCGCTATTATCTTCGCGCTCTTCCTCAAACCGATTAGCCCGCTTGTCGGCGTTGGCGTCGGTGTTATCGTCGCTATGTTTATGGTCATGGCTTTTGCGCCCAAAACAACGAAACTCAGCACGTTCTTTAGCGACGCGAAGTCTATGTTAGAAATCGTTGGTCCGCTGTCTATGTTACCCATGCTTCTGGCGGCTCTTGGCGCGATTTTCACAACAGCAGGTGTTGGCCCTGTTGTGTCTGACCTCGTCAAAGTCATTATCCCCGAAGGTAATATCGTTGTCGGTATCATCGTCTACGCTGTCGGCATGGCGTTGTTCACGGCTATTATGGGTAACGCTTTTGCGGCTATCACCGTTATGACAGTCGGTATCGGCGCCCCGTTCGTGTTGGCTTATGGCCTTGACCCGAACGTAGTCGGTATTCTCGCGCTCACATGTGGCTACTGCGGCACTCTCTGCACACCTATGGCGGCGAACTTCAATATCGTTCCGGTTGCGGTTCTTGAGATGAAGAACCGTTACGGCGTTATCAAAAACCAGTTCATAGTCGCTATGATTATGCTGCTATTCCAGATTGTCTACATGGTAATAGCCGCGCAATAATAAGATACATACAACGAAGCTCAGAGTCGTGTCGCGGCTCTGGGTTTTTTATAGGGGAATATTATGACACTAAATGACGGTGCGCGTTATGTTGTACGTGACTGGATGTGTGTAAAGCCCAGTGAAAGTGCATTGGTACTGACTGATGAAATCCATACGGCAGAAGCTTTCGCGCTGTATGACGAATGCCTTGCTGTTGGCGCGGTTGCAAATATAATTGTCATGCCGAGTAAAACTCCACTTCACGGCGAACCCGGCGCGCTTGTAGACGCGGCGTTCATGAATGCTGACGTGATTATCGCGGCCTCACACTATTCAGTGGCAACAACGAAACTGCGCGAACGCGCCACTGAAAAGGGCGCACGCTTTGTTTCACTGCCAATGGCAACATCTGATGGCTCGAGCATTTTGTTGCGCCGCTTCATTCAAGCCGACGCGCGGCGCATAGTCAAAGAGGCGCAACGCGCCTATGAAATCTTGGACGCAGGCGAGTTCGTTCACATCACGACAGACGCGGGTACTGACTTGTATATGGATGTGCGCGGAAGAAACGCGATTCTGTTTTCCAGCATTGGCGAAACACGCGGTGTGACGGCTTCGGCGAGTATCGAGCTATATACGCCTCCCGTTGAGAGTTTTACGCATGGCAAACTCTTTGTTGATGCGTCACTTGGCTATCTCGGAAAGGTCACCAGCCCGTTTTGGGTGACATTTGAGAACGGGCGCGTTAGAGACATTGAGAAAACCGAAGACGGTGCGCGTTTATCCGACTTTATAGCCGCATACAACGACAATAATATGTATGTAGTTTGTGAGTTGGGCATAGGCTTAAATGATTTAGGCGAGTGCATCGGGCATTCGTATGTTGAAGACGAGAGTTGTTACAAGACGTTTCACCTCGGCTTCGGGCGCAACACAAGTATGGGTGGGCAACAACACGCCATTGGGCATTTCGACATCGTAATAAACGCGCCCACGATTACTGTTGATGACCAAACTATCATGAAAGATGGCATAATTATAGTATAGGAGGAAAATTATGAAAATCCTTGTTACAGGTTTTGACCCGTTCGGCGGCGAAAAAGTCAACCCAGCGTTTGAAGCTGTAAAGCTTCTGCCCGACACAATCGCGGGTATGGAAATCATCAAGAAAACACTCCCCGTAGTGTTTGGTGAATCGGGCGAAGTTCTTGAAGGCGCGATTATTGAACACAACCCCGATGTTGTGTTGTCTATCGGTCAGGCAGGCGGGCGCTTCGACATCTGCGTCGAAAAGGTTGGCATTAATCTTATGGATGGGCGTATCCCCGACAACGCAGGTTACCAGCCCATTGACGCGCCTATCAAAGAAGACGGCGCAACAGCCTATTTCTCAACCTTGCCTGTCAAGGCAATGGTCGCGAAGAGCCGCGAGTGGGGCGTTCCCGCGACATTGAGCTTTACAGCTGGTACATATGTCTGCAATTACATCATGTACGTAGGACTTTACCTTGCCGCGACTAAATACCCACACATCAAGGCTGGTTTTATTCATGTGCCGTTCGCGCCCGAACAGGGTATCGGCAAGCCCCAAAACACGCCAACAATGTCGGTTGAAAATATCGCGAAGAGCATCGAAGCGGCTATTGTCGCTATCGCCGAGAATGAAAAAGACATCACGGCAGCTATGGGCACAACCCACTAAATCGAAGTAAGGCGGTCACTCCGACCGCCTTTTCTTTTTGCAAAATTTGTGCTTGCCTTTATTTTGGCGGTGTGGTATAATGTTTATGCAAGTAAATAATTACTAATTGCGCGAGTGGCTCAGCGGTAGAGCATTGGCTTCCCAAGCCGAGGGTCGCGGGTCCGAATCCCGTCTCGCGCT
>CAZOVK010000120.1:0-3483 GCA_964583165.1 uncultured Defluviitaleaceae bacterium
AGTTCGTCAACGGCCTGTTCATATGGTAGGAGAATCTCATTCCAGTTCCTTATGTCCATTCAATCACCCATTCAGTCGGTTTATGTATCTGTTCTTATGTGACGCCCTCTTTTTTTAATTCAATATATCTCAAAAACACATACGGGTTTATGCGAAAGGCGTCTTTTGTGATGTTCTGGCGCGGCGTAATCGCAACGCTGATACTGGCGCGCCCATCCTTGCCCTCACCCATGAAGCCCAGAAACGCACCCGAAGACAGAACCCCGCCCTCTTTGATGTCGGGGGCTGTGTTCATCAGTCCGCTGTATGTAAGCAACATGCCGCTGTTCGTTTTGACCGTAACTGTCACGCCTTCTGAAGTAGTTTTACAAGCCGTGACCTCACCCGATGCCATACTCATGACGGGGAGCTTGCCCGCTGTGTTGTCGCGGTCATAGATGATACAACTCGGGGCTTTGGCTGTATAACTATCGCCGTACATATACTCGCCGTCACCAATCGGAAAGCTTGTAAGTTCGTTCAAAACCCCTGCGATAAGGTCATAATACTTTTTGAAGTAATTCGCTTTATAGCCCGATTTAAGTTTCGCGTAATGGACTATGACCTCTTTTTCCAAGGTTTCGGCATCCACATCTTTAGTGGTTCGGCTCGGGAAAAACGCATTTTCCAGCGCGTAGAGTGTGAGTAAATCCGCAAACTCCATATTATACTTCGCACTCACCGTCATTACCGCGCTCACGGCTGTTGTAGGTACGCGGAATGCCGCCACGTCCTTTATCGGTACGTTCTTAGTATTCGCGTTAGCTATCACAACTATCAGAATAATCGCGATAAGCGCCGCGGCAACCAAAACCCCCATCTTCCCGAATTGCGCGCGCAAACGCCGTATATTCAGGCGTTTCTTGCTTCGCCGTGGGGGGGGTAAAGTTGTCGTGTGTATAGCGGAGCCGCGCCTTGCCCGCGCAGTTCCGCTGACAGTAATAGCGGTTGCGGAACGCGCCAAACGTTCCCTGTGTCTGGTTTTATATGCCATAAGAAAACCTCGCTTGAGTTTTTCTATAGCTTATTCCATACGCCGCCTTGTTAGAATGACTTATACGCTATAATATGTGTTAGAGATGGATAACGGAACGGCTAAAGCCGTTTCCTACGTTTTAAGCCGCTAATGAGCAAAACCCAAGGTATGGCCTACAGCGTATTGTGGTGGATAACGCCGTCAATCATTGTCAAACGGCACAGCGTCATGCTGGAGAACGGATGCCCGTCAAACACGGCTATATCCGCGTCCTTGCCTACCTCAATCGAGCCGATACGGTCGTCAAGATTCAAGAAACGCGCGGCGTTAATCGTTATGGCCTTAAACGCCATTTCTTCGCTCAAACCACGGCGAATGAGAATGCCCATTGTATGCGGTAGCCACTGTGTATCCATTGCGCCGTCTTGCATGAGCGCAAAGTCAACGCCCGCTTTCTCACAGATACCGGGGGCTTCAAGATTGATGTTCCAGACTTCCTGCTTCATGGGGCCGATGTGCATTGGACCGAAGATGCAGCGCACTTTCTTGTCGGCAAGGATTTCTTTGACCAGATACCCTTCAGTGCAATGCTCTACAATGAAATCAAGACCGAACTCGGTGGCTACGCGGATAGCCGTATTGATGTCGTCAGAACGGTGGCAGTGAATGCGGCAACGCATAGTACCCTTTACAACGCCGGCCAGAGATTCGAGTTTGAAGTCATAGGCGGGTTGTTTCTCGGGTTCTGACACGTATTTCTCTTTCTTCTCGTGATACAATTTCGCGTTCATGAGTGTCTGGCGCAACAACGCCGCCGTGCCCATACGCGACATGGGCATCTTTTTATCGGGACCGTAACAACGTTTAGGGTTCTCACCCAGCGCGAACTTCATCATCTCAGAACCGGGGATGAGCATCTCATCGGCAGAGTTGCCGCGCAATTTTATCGCTAAACCCGTGCCGCCGATGATATTCGCAGAACCCGGACCTGTATAAATCGTTGTGAAACCGGCCTCCCGAACGGGCTTAATACCGATATCGCGGTGGTCAATGGCGTCTAAGGCGCGGATATGCGGCGTAATCGGGTCAGTAATCTCGTTGTAGTCAGGCATATGCCCTGGCATGGTGTTCGGCTCACATGTGAGGGCCAAATGGCTGTGCGGTTCAATAAAACCGGGCGTGATAACGCCGCCGTTTACGTCGATAACCATAGCATCAGCAGGAATCTCGATGTTCTCGCCTACGGCCTTAATAACGCCGTTTTCAATCAAAACCGTGCCGTTCTCATATGTACCTTGTGTGACTGTAATGATTTTTCCGTTTGTTAACGCAATCATGAATAATCGCCTCCTTTTGTGATTATAGCACAATAGCAGACACTGTTCAACAGGTGAATTTATCAAAATAGCGTAACAAAAAATGTGATTGACAAGTATTTAGGTAGAAATTATAATTACCTAAAAGCATTTGGGGGTTATTTTGAAGAATATCTCATCTTTGTTTGCTAAATACGGGTATCTGATTATGCCTGTTATCGGTTTGATTATCGCTATTGTGTATGTTGCGCTTAATATGGCGGCTTTGGGTTTTATGGTTGCCCTATCTAATGGTTTTTTTGTCGGCGGCGCGTTGTTTATCGCCGTTGCCCTCGCCAAATATGTCAGCAATCTCGGCGTGTTTCGCTCGCTTAAATACACGCTCTATAAATTCAGCTCGGGTGGCTATAGCAGACACGCGAAGGCTGAGTTTATGTCGTTCCTTGAATACACCGATTATCTCACAGACCCCACAACGGGCAAGCGCTCCGCAAAGATTTATTACATCTGCGGTTTCGCGTTTGTGGTCATGAGTACGGCTGTAGCCATTCTCTCATACCTTGTATAATAATAAAACGGGCCGTCGATATATCGAAAGCCCGTTTTATATTTCACACCTAACCATTGAATTTCCGCGCTTTTCCCGTCAAATGTTCGATGTTGAACTTCATCACCTTGCAGTTGTCTGAAGCTTCGTCTATATGAGCCAGACCCCTATCGGTGTGCTCTGAGGCATATTTGTCTAGTATCAGTTTCAAGCCGAAAATCTTGTCTTCGCCCTCGACGAAACTAATCCACCCATACGTTACAACGCTTGCGTAGTTCGTTGAAAACTCGGGCGCGTCTATGTCAGAGCGCGTAACCACACAGAATGACGCGCGTCCGTCTTCTGTAAGTGATGCCACCGTGCCGCCCGTGTTCGCGATGTGTATATAGAGCGCGTCGCCCGACACGGCATAGTTAAACGGAATGCCACACGGGTACCCGCTCGCGTCGATAAACGACAGAATGCCATATGAACCAGCTTCTAAAATGGCACGCGCCACGTTATCCTCAAGTGCCCTGTCCATGCGTCTGATAGGACGATACATCCTTTTCACCTCTCATGAGATTCGTTGTTCCAACTCACACATGATACTACGCATGGACGCT
>CAZOVK010000121.1:0-3127 GCA_964583165.1 uncultured Defluviitaleaceae bacterium
ATTATACGTTTTTAACGCGAAAAATAAAGAAAAATAATCCGCAAATTTCGACATATTATATCAGCGTGAAGTTTAATATTTGCTTAATAGAAATGTAACATTTATACTCTATAATATCGTTATACATGCACATATTTGTGCATAAAGGGGAGGTAACTAATATGAAAAAGGTTCTTATCTACGGTAGCAAGCATTGAGGCGGCTGTGACCCAGTGAAAGAGGTTCTTTCACAGAATGGCGTTGAGTATTTGTACTTAGATATTACAGAGAACATGCTGAACCTCAAGGGCTTTCTGAAGTATCGCGACACGGCCGACATCTTTGCGCCGACGCGTGAGCGCCACGGCGTAGGCCTTCCGTTTATCGTTGTTAAAGACGGTGACGAAGAGAAGATGTTCCTTGGTTGGGAAGATTCCTACCTTGAGCAGTTGAAATAGTTAAAAAAGCCCGCCATGTGCGGGCTTTTTTAGCGTCAGTCTGCCTTTTTGAGCAAGGTAACGAGTTGTTCTATATCTGTTTTTACTTTGGCATTCAAGTTGGTTTCCGCTGACACGTTGTTGTCGGTTCCCGAAAAATAAACCGACCCGACAAACTTTGCGCCCATTATGCGTAACAGGCGCTTGCCCATAGCTAGGGAGTTTTCAAAAATGCCAGCGCCGCCGTCTGTTAATAAAACCGCGCCTTTGCGTGGCTTATCCGTCAACAATTCCTTATCATTAAATTCACGAGCTACCCAATAGAGCTGTAGGCGGCTCATCATACTCAGCAACTCCCCTGTGAGTTCAGCGAAATAAATCGGTGACGCGATAATGATATTGTCAGCTTCGTCAATCAGTCTATAAACGCGTTGCATATCATCATCTATGACGCAAGCATCGTTATTCCAACATGAGCGGCAGTCAACGCAAGGCGTTATTTTCGCGCGATAAGCATAGATTATGTCAATTTCACCGCCCAGTTGTTTTGAGAGTTCTTCAATCATCTTTGCCGTGCCGCCGTTTTTACGTGGTGAACCGTTAAATATGAGTGTTTTCATGTGAATCCCCCTCGATAAAAAGAGGGCAAGGGGATGACCCTTGCCCATTGGGTTTTAGTAACCCATACCGCCGCCCGCGCCTGCCGGCATCGGGGGTTCCGGTTCTTTGATGTCAGCGACAACGGCTTCTGTTGTGAGGAACGTAGCCGCAACGCTGGTTGCGTTCTGGAGAGCGGAGCGTGTGACCTTAGTCGGGTCGATAATGCCAGCTTCTACCATATCAACATATTCTTCTGTCAAGACGTTGAAGCCGATACCGGCCGCCATGTCCATAAGCTTGTTGACAACGACGGAGCCTTCAAGGCCGGCGTTGGCGACAATCTGGCGGATGGGGGCTTCAAGGGCTTTGAGAACGATAGCCGCGCCTGTGCGCTCGTCGCCCGAAAGCTGTGTCATGAGTTCGACAACCTTCTTGCAAGCGTGGATGTATGCAGCGCCGCCGCCGGGGATAATGCCTTCTTCAACAGCCGCTTTTGTAGCCGCCAAAGCGTCTTCAAGGCGGAGTTTCTTCTCTTTAAGCTCTGTTTCTGTAGCCGCGCCAACCTTGATAACCGCTACGCCGCCCGCAAGTTTCGCAAGGCGTTCTTGAAGCTTTTCGCGGTCATAGTCGCTCGTTGTTTCTTCAATCTGAGCACGAATCTGACCGACACGTGCGGAAATAAGGTCTTTTTCACCGTAACCGTCAACGATAATGGTGTTTTCTTTTTCAACTTTAACAGTCTTGGCGCGTCCGAGGTGTTCAATTGTCGCGTCTTTGAGTTCATAGCCGAGTTCGCTTGTAATAAGCGTGCCGCCTGTGAGGATGGCGATGTCTTCAAGCATAGCCTTTCTTCTGTCGCCATAACCGGGAGCCTTGACAGCCACGCAATTGAACATGCCGCGCAGTTTGTTCAAAATAAGCGTTGTGAGGGCTTCGCCTTCGATGTCTTCAGCGATAATAACGAGTTTGATACCGCTTCTGACGACTTCTTCAAGGAGCGGGAGAATGTCTTGAACGCTCGAAATCTTCTTGTCTGTAATAAGTATATATGGGTCTTCGAATGTCGCTACCATCTTCTCCATGTCTGTGCACATATAAGCGGAGAGATAACCGCGGTCGAATTGCATACCTTCAACCATTTCAAGCTCTGTGTTCATGGTCTTGGATTCTTCAACCGTGATAACGCCGTCGCTTGTTACGGTTTCCATAGCTTCGGAGATGAGCTTGCCGACTTCAACGCTGTCAGCGGAGATAGACGCGACTTTAGCTATATGGTCTTTACCGTTGATTTTCTGGCTCATAGCGATAACGGCTTCAACCGCGACTTCGGTCGCTTTTTGCATACCGCGGCGAAGAATAATCGGGTTTGCGCCCGCTGTGATATTCTTTAAGCCTTCATGAATCATGGCTTGTGCGAGGACTGTGGCTGTTGTTGTGCCGTCGCCCGCTACGTCGCTTGTCTTTGTGGCTACTTCTTTAACGAGCTGTGCGCCCATGTTTTCAAAAGCGTCTTCGAGTTCGATTTCTTTAGCGATTGTTACGCCGTCGTTTGTGATAAGCGGCGTGCCATATTTCTTATCGAGTACTACATTTCTGCCTTTGGGGCCGAGCGTAATTCTTACGGTGTCGGCCAGTTTATCAACACCCGCTTGAAGAGCGTTGCGGGCTTCGATTCCGAATTTTAAGTCCTTTGCCATGTGTGACCCTCCTTTTACTCTTCGACAACAGCGAGAATATCGCTCTGCCTGACTATGATATATTCGTCTTTATCAATCTTAACTTCATTACCCGCATACTTCGAGTAGATTACGCGGTCGCCCGGCTTAACGTGCATGGTTACTTCTTTGCCGTCAACAACGCCGCCCGGCCCAACGGCTATAACTTCGGCTTCTTGCGGCTTTTCCTTCGCTTGGGATGGAAGCACAATGCCGGATTTTGTCTTTTCTTCCGCTTCAAGTTGCTTAACTACAACGCGGTCGCCCAGTGGTCTGAGTTTCATACAAACCCTCCTAACGTAGATTTGAGAAGTTATTAGCACTTGCCTTTAATGAGTGCTAATTTGATATTATAATAAACAAATCCTTACCAATAGAATATACTTCGAAAGAGAT
>CAZOVK010000122.1:0-2940 GCA_964583165.1 uncultured Defluviitaleaceae bacterium
ACTCTCAAACAGTGGCATGAACCCGTCACTTCCCGCGCCGCCCCGTAAAATTGCAGCTTCATAAAAAATTTCCCCAATCTAAAAAATTTCTGTAGCTATTTACATAATAATGTGGTAAAATGACTAAAGAGTTACAAAAGTATTAACAATGATTACATTTACAGGAGGATGAAGGCGCAATGTTTAATGTTTTTGACCGAAAGCCGGTCAGGCACAAACAGAGCAAGTACTTCACGGTAATGCTTATACCCGACTCTTCTAAGAAGGTCAAAGCTATTAAAATCCCACATTGGGTGTTCTACTGTTTGGCATGTATAGCGGCGGTTGTTGTCGGTATTACGCTTACCCTACGCTATCAAGCGGTTAAAGAGCGCGAACACGCCCAAGCCGTCACACAAATGTTGGATGATTCAAAGCGAGAACTTTACGAGGTCATAACCGACCGCGAAAAATTGCTTGATGAAAAAGATAATATTCAATCTGTCTTCAAAACCGAAAAAGAACGCCTGTTAAACGAAAAAGAAGATGTGCTTAAACGCATGGACGACTATGAACAACAGGTTAATGAATTGCAAAATAAGCTCTATGAGCTGGAATCATTAAAGGAAGAGATTTACACGACAATATCTGAAACCTATGACATGGCGGGGTTGACGCTTGCGCGGTTCGAGGGCACTGTTGATTCTGAAATACCCGACTCGGTGGGTGGCCCTGTTCACGAAAGCGAGCGCGCCGATTCATTGGGTGACGTGTTGGACATGCTTAATAACCGTCTAAACAATGACTTAGACGAACTGGCGTATCTGTTTGAAGCCGCTCAAAATGCCGAGAGCATAAAACGCTCGATACCGTCAGGCAAACCCGTCAACGGTTATATCACAAGCGACTTCGGCACGCGCAGGAACCCTTTCACGGGTCGGGTTATTGAAGTCCATGAAGCTATTGACTTCAAGGCGGCTACGGGCACGAAGGTAAAGGCCACAGCTGACGGCGTTGTTACGTTTTCTGGCGCGCGCAGTGGTTATGGTTATATCGTTACCATCCGCCATGGTTACGGTTATGTGACACAATATGCGCATAACTCCAAGCTTCTTGTGTCCGAAGGCGATGTGATTGAAAAGGGTGACGTGATTGCGTTATCGGGCAGTACGGGGCGTTCAACAGGGCCACATGTGCATTATGAGGTACTTCGTTACGGCACGCCGCTGAACCCACGCAAATTCTTCTAACATTTACGATAAACGGAGGTCAACATGTTCGGAAAAAGTAAACCCTCACTCCAAGTGTCTGTCGGTACGATTATCGGCGAGGGCATAGAAATTGTGGCCGGAAAGATTTCGGGCAGCGGAAACCTTCGCATTGACGGCACTTACGAAGGTTCTATCATCATTGACGGCACCGTGAATGTCGGCGAAGGTGGCAAGGTTAAGGGCGAAACACGCGCCGACGGCGCTCTGATTGCGGGCGAGTATAACGGCGATGTTTTCATTAAAGGTACAATCCACTTAACGCGCACAAGCAAGTTCACCGGGAATGTCAACTGCAACACGCTGGTCATGGACGAAGACGCGATTTTCAACGGCCATTGCACAATGAGAACCGCAGAAACGCCGATAACCTCTGCCGCCGCCTCTATGAGCGACAATGCGGGCGACAGCCCGGCTTCAAACCCGTCAACGACAACTCCCCCACGCCGCATTCTCCCCGAGGGTTTCGGCAATGAAGAGCCCGATATCCGCCGTGACGGACGTAATGACAGAAAAAGAAACTAGAAATTTTAAAAAACCTGTTGACAAAACGCAAAAACTGTACTATAATATCAAAGTTGCTTGCGTTGTGGTGGGTGTAGCTCAGTTGGTAGAGCACTGGACTTTTAATCCAGGTGTCCCGGGTTCGAGTCCCGGGTAACTCAGTTACTCAATAACTCGGAATATAAAAAAGAGAGGTCATTACCTCTCTTTTTTATTCGTATATCGAATTTTCGCGCTGAATGCGGCGTTTGATTATCAATATACGGATTATTGCGTACACAATGAAAAAATCCAAAAAGAAGAACGGTATAACTATGAACCAACCCCCATGAAAACCATATCTGGCTAATATATTCACCGTGTTTATTGTTATATTTGGCATGTTCGCGCCGGCTATAATACCAATAAACAGTAGTATCATGTTGAGTTGTTTAATACGTGATGCCCTGTCAGACAATAGCTCAAACCTGCCGTTGGCGCGCTTCTTGCGGAAATAAACCCATCTTATCACAGAACCCACATACTCCGCGCCGGTTTCTTCAACAAAGTTGATGTAATCCTTATTTTCAGCTGTAGACGGTAAACCGTTCAGTAATTGGAAGCGTATCTCATATTCATTTGGTTCGCCTTCTTCAAATGTATATCTCAAAAGTCCTACTTCGACGAGGTGTAAGCCCTTGCTTGCCATGTCATTGAGCCATTGCTCTTCTTTTTCGAAATCCCACGCCCAAAATAGCTTATGAATTGTGGTTCTCATGCCCTATCCCTCCCATAACCTGCCGCCCGTTGGTCAATAACTCTTCAAGGCGTTCGAGTTCTGTTGCTATAACCCGTTTGCCGCGTTCTGTGATAACATATTCTTTCTTGCGTGACTCTGTCGCGCCCGACACTGACACAATCAGACCTTTATCCTGTAGGGTGTTAAGTGCTCCGTAAAGTGTACCCGCTCCCAGAGTCACGCGCCCACGGCTCATGCGTTCTATGTTTTGCATGATTCCGTAGCCGTGTAACGGTGTGTAGAGCGATATTAGTATATAGTAGACTGCTTCGGTCAACGCGCCGCGCTCGCTGCTCTCAGGCATATATACCCCCCTCGCCTGTTCAATATTTCGACTACCGATATATTGCCATACGATATATCGTTTGCCGTAATAGCATTATATCGTATACCGATATATTTGTCAACGGC
>CAZOVK010000123.1:0-2927 GCA_964583165.1 uncultured Defluviitaleaceae bacterium
CTTTTCAACAAAGTTCGCTAGAATGTTACCGGCCGCCGTGATGTTCGCGCGGTCCATACCTTGAACTCCCTTGTGCAAAACAATGTCGCCACCGCTTGTGAGCTGCGCGCCTTCAACAGGGCCGTTGATTTCGATATTACCTGTGGCTGTTACTGTATACCCCGTCATAACGCCACCCTTTATCGTGACAGAACCCGTAAAATTCACGTTCCCTGTCGCAACACCCACATCATACGGAATCTCGAGTATCGGCGTGACCTCAACGCGACCGCCCTGATAGACCGCCTGACCATTCGAGTCTGAAATGAGCCTTAAACCGTCCGGCGATACAGTAGTGCCCTTGCCCTTGGGTAAACGTGGCGCGGGTTTGCCGGGCTTAAACGGCAAAGTTTCGCCCAAAACCGTAACGCCGTCTGTGCCTTCAATCGCCGGTGTCACGACCACAAGCGTCTGCCCACGCGACACTGACTCGAAAAAGTGAATATTATGGAAGTCAACCGAGCCGTCTTCCATAAGCTTGGGCTTATTGCTGACAGAAGTGTTGAACAGAAATTCAATTTTGCCGTCAACACCGGGCATCGGCTCGCGCCCACGCGCTATCTCACAGCTATATTTATAACTGTGGCGCGCGATTAAATCACGGACCGCTTCTTCGTCAATGCCCTCTATAACGCCCTTCTCCTTAATCTTCGCGAGTAGGCCCTCTTCTGTGAGGGATTTTCCACCTAATCCGGGCGGCACGAGATGACCTGACGCGCTCAGTTTATCGCGTGAAAGCGTTATCTCTATATCTTCGTCGCCCTTGTGTATATTAGTATTGCTTGAAATCTTCTTCTCTATATGAACAAACGCTGCTGTCAATACGAAATCCAATGTCGAGTAGTCAATATCCTTGACTTGGTAGCGTTCGAGCATTTCTGTGACGCTCTGACGGTCAATCACGTCTTTAACGCTTCCCTTATCGACAATCAGGTATACACCATCAGCTCGTAATTGTATTTCCACTTTGGGTTCCTTAGCTGCCATATCCCACCTCATTCATGCTGATGTAGTTTCGTAGCTATTGTTTCCCCTACGAATCGCAGTATGTAACTAATCAAACAACAGATATTTCTGTCGCCCCAAAATATTCTTCAATCTTATTACAGCCTTCGTGTGGATTTGTGACACACGCGATTCTGTTACGCCCAGAACGGCGCTTATCTCTTTGAGCGTCAGTTCCTCATAGTAATATAGCGCTATGACCCTCTGCTCCTTCTCCGAAAGCTTTTTTATGGCTTCGGCTAACATCTCTTTGGTGGTTTGGCTCTCCAGCTCTTCTTGCGGTGATTTATGCGTGTTTTCGGCCAAGAACGGGGCTTCCTGATTCTGTTCGAGGTAATCGTCCAGTGATATCAGCGATACCACAACGCTCTTTTTGATTAAATCCCGCGCTTCGTCCTCCGTGATGCCCAATTTCTCGCTGATTTCTTGCTCAGTTGGTTCCCTGCCATATAGGTTCTCCGTTTCTGAGTAAATCGCATCCAGTTGTTTCGCACGATTGCGTAAACTCCGCGGAACCCAGTCTAGCTTGCGAATCTCGTCAATGATGCTGCCGCGTATGCGCAAACTCGCGTATGTTTCAAACCGAACGCCTCGCGTTACGTCAAAACGCTCTATCGCGTCAATCAAGCCAAAAATCCCATAGCTGTATAAATCCTCAACTTCCACTTGCTGACTCAAGAAAATCGCGAGTTTGCCCGCGACAATCTTCACCAGATACGCATAGCGCAATATGAGTTTATCGCGAATACCTTGGTCGTGATTTTCGGCGTAGCTCAACCATAGTTCGTTCTGCTCCATTAACTTATCCATCATAATCTGACCTAGCGTGCGCCTGTTACTGTTTTGGTCGTGTCATTGGCCGTTGCCTGCGTGACTCCCTGTTCCGGTTCGGGTTCTGTGTTCTCTTCGGGTTCGGCGGGTGTTACATCCTTTTTGAACAGCTTGACAAAGTAGGATTTAACTATACTGCCCGCGATAAAGAAAACGACAATCGTCACTACCAGCCTGATACTTAACCCCAACATGTCAACGCCGTCGATAATGCAAAACACCGTCATTACCAAAGTCGCGACAAGCGTAATAATTATATTCAGCTTTTCTAAAAGCATAATCCACTCCAAATAGACTTTAACTGGTTACGACTTTCAATGTTACTCTGTTTATATTATCGTCTTTACTAGCCGATAATGTTACAGAAAATCTTTCCCTTTATTGGAAGCGCATGTAAAATCAGATAATCTTATTCTGACGCCCAATCGCCTTGATGAGCAAGCGCCCATCCTCTGCATAAAACTCTATTGTGCGCCCATAACTGTCGCCTGTTTCTTGGGCTAATATGGGTATACGAAAATACGCGAGAACCTTTTTCGTCGCGTCTACATTACGGTCGCCTATGCGCATACTTTCGTTTGTCGAGTTAAAGGCGAACATCTGTGCGCCGCCCGCGACTTTCGCCTTTATCAAGTCCATGCGCGCGCCCATTTTCATCATGTCGCGGAGTAACTTCGTTACCGCCGTGTCCACATACTTGGCGACGTTTGAATTGTTTTGAAACTGTGTCGAGTCCGGCAACATACAATGCGCCAACCCCGCAACTTTCGCGATAGGCTCATACAAACAAATACCGACACACGAACCCAAACCCAAGGTTGTCAGAACGCCCGGGCTTTTACAGAGGTTCATATCGGCCATGCCTACTATTATCATACCGGCTGGCATTCTACAAGACTCCCAATGTATTTAATATTGCGTTCAACGAGTTGATGTCAGGCATCATAATAAAGAAGCCGTTCACACCACGTCCGCCGACTTCAAACAGTGACTCCACAAACAACACCAGTTCGGCAATCATGCAAAAATCTATCGCTAAAAAACTTAGATCC
>CAZOVK010000124.1:0-2812 GCA_964583165.1 uncultured Defluviitaleaceae bacterium
CAAATCTTCATTATCCAGCACGTCAAACAGCGTGTCATACTGATACAATGAAAAGTTCTCCGCTAGCATTGCCCAGTAGACTTCCATGACAACTACGGTAGGCTTCTGATAGTTGAATACCTCAAGTAACGTATAAAAAGTCGCGTCCGGGTGTTGCAGTGGCATACCCATCTGGAAAGTGTTCGTGCCCAGTTCGCTGTCAAAGTTTTCGGGGTCAAATGAGCAATACGAATGCGACGAACCCACAAACACCATATCCAGACTGTCGCGTTCAAGCGCGTAGAAGTCAACAAATCGTTGTTGCGAAAACGCGTTATTTAGCGGCACTACACTTCTGGCGTAGGTTTCGTTTATGATAGTCAACGCATACACAGAGAGCGCTAAAAACAGCGCAAACCCCGCGAAAGCCTTCAACATATTAAAACTGGAAGTAAATGAACGCTCCGCCGCCATAGAACACCCCCAAAGACAATATCGCCACCAAAACAGCCGCGTAGAATGTCGCGCTCAACATAGTCTTTCCGCGCAAATGCTCTGAAATCGGTTGGCCGCGCTCGAAAAACTCTACAACCAACATAAAGACAATGGCGCAGAGCAGAACGAATATACTGAACATATTCATATTCGAAGAAACTACTTCATTATATATAATTAACGGTGTGAAGGCATCCCTAAAGCCCCAAAAGAAGTGAGTGATTATATACCACGCGTCGTTAAGTGTATTGGCGCGCAAGAAAATCAGCGAAAACGCATAAAGCCCGAACACAAACAACACCCTAAGCGGGTTCAGTATTTTGAAACGCTTCGTAACCCCATGCGTCAGCTTGTCCTTCACATGACCGATAATCTGGAACAGCCCGTTTAGCCCGCCCCAGATTACAAACGTCCAGTTCGCGCCGTGCCAAAGCCCGCTCAATAGAAAAGTCACCATCAAATTCAGATATTGCCGTAACTTCCCATGTCGATTCCCACCCAATGGTATATACACATAATCGCGAAACCACCCCGACAACGTGATATGCCAACGCCGCCAGAATACGCGTGTGTCGGTTGAGAAGTAGGGGGCGTTGAAGTTGCGCGTGAGTTTTATCCCGAGGCAACGCGCCGCCCCCAGCGCAATATCAGAATAGCCCGAGAAGTCACAATAGAGTTGAAACGCGAATAACACTGCCGCGAAGAGATACCAGATAAAACTGAAATATCGCGGTTCGGCATAAACCATATTCACAATCGCCGCAGCGCGGTCAGCTATGACCATTTTCTTAAAAAAGCCCCATAACATAATTTGAACGCCCGTGACAAGGTTGTCCAACTTGAAATCATGTTTTTCAAACAATTGGGGCAGAATGTCGCCGGCGCGTTCAATAGGCCCCGCGACGAGTTGAGGGAAGAACGTGATGAACAGCGTGAACTTCAAATAATTGGGTTCGGGTTCAATTTTACCACGGTAGACATCAATGACATAACCCACAGCCTGAAACGTATAAAACGAGATACCCATTGGCAGAATAATTGTGAAAGGTCTGAGCCCCGCATCGGGGAATAACGCTATCATCGTGTCATTCGCGAAAACAAGGTACTTAAACACGAACAACAGCCCAAAATCCATAATCAAACAAGCGCGTAATATCCACTTACGCGCCGATTCTTTACCATTCTGTATCCAATGCGCCGCCGCGAAGTTGACAGCTGTCGAAAACAGCAACAACAGCACCAACTCCGCACGCCACGCCATATAAAATATAAGGCTTGCGCCCAAGAGGAGAACCCAGCGTAAACGCCAAAGCTTCCCCGACAGCGCGTAATACGCAACCAAGACAATCGCGAAAAACGCGATAAAGTTGAATGTGTTAAAAAGCATAACTTCTCCGCTTACTAGTCTATTACTTCAATGCCCATCTCGCGTGCTATGATTTCAGCGCATTTTTGCGCCATCTCGCCCGTGAATGTTTTGCACATTTCGCGGTTTTGACCCGCGTCATAACCGCATGTCAAAACCTTGCAACACAATGAACCCAAATGATTCTCGCGAAAAGAGTTCGAAAGTTCAGCCGATAACGCAACCGCGCGTTCAATCTTAGAGTCGCCCGGTTCTGTGCGACCGAACAGAGCACCAATCGCCAAAGTCCCTCCGACAACAGCGCCGCATACGCATTTCGTGCGCCCCATACCGCCGGCAAAGCCTGATGCCATGGCTATCATCTCAGGCATGTCTAAGCCAAAGTTGTTGTGAATGGACGCGACGACTGCCTCAGAACAGACAAACTCCTTCTTCTCAAACATACTCTCCGTGTCCTGTTTTACCTTTTTGATACTGATTTTATCTACCATTATTCGTTTATCTCCTGTGTGTTATCTGTGGTGTATTCTGTCAATTCCTCTTCCGTATCTTCCCAAGTGCCACGGTCAGACAAATCGACAAGGTAGGCGAGCCAG
Organism: uncultured Defluviitaleaceae bacterium; assembly: GCA_964583165.1. GTDB lineage: Bacteria > Bacillota > Clostridia > Lachnospirales > WRAX01 > CAZOVK01. The sequence goes on from CAZOVK010000124.1 coordinate 2,437, forward strand.
TCCGCCAACTCTTCGCGCAATTCTTTCTCTGTAAAGCGGAAACTCCAGCAATTTTCCATCACGCCCGGCGTATTCATGCGCCCAGCTTCGCCTATACTAAGCACATCTTGAATAGGCACAATCGCAAACTTCGCGCATGAAAGGTAGGCTAAACGGATTAAATCCCAACTGGGGTCATCGGCGGGCGTGTTCATATAACGTCGGAATTGGTCTTTGATTTTTTCGCAGACTGATTCATACCAGCCCTTTGTCGTGTTGTTGTCGTGAGTGCCCGTATAAATTAGTAGGTTGTCGGTCTTTAGGTTATGTGGCATGTGGTCACTGCCGTGTTTGCCGTCAAACGCAAACTGGAGAACCTTCATACCCGGGAAACCAC
>CAZOVK010000125.1:0-2642 GCA_964583165.1 uncultured Defluviitaleaceae bacterium
CATGGAGGCCGTCAAACAGCCCGAGTTTTTAAAGATTTTTTCGACAATCCGTTACGAAATGCCACCGACTAATAAGCAAGTTGAAACGCGGTTTTTCAACCGTTCCAACGGCATGATTATAGGGAAGTATAAGTATGATGGGGTTGTCGCCGAGAAAACAGGCTGGACTACGGACGCGCAACATACGTATGTGGCGGTTGCTAAACGCGAGGGTAGGACGCTAATAGCCGTGGTTATGAGGTCAACGAGCCAGAGCAACAAGTATGAGGACGCGACGACACTCTTTGACTATGGGCTTGATGAGTTTAAGGAAGTCGAGTTTAAGGCAGAAGAGCTTGCGAAAGAGGGGTTTGACTTTACCGATTCTGATGGTGAGAGCCGAACCGCGAACTTGACGGCGAAAACGGGGTTTTCGGCTTTAGTACACGAGGGTATACCAAAGGATAAGATTACGGTTGAATATAAGGTTGACAATGACGCGAACACGAGGAATGGTTTTGTAGCCAAGGCGGTTTTTAAGCTGGCTTCGTCACTGTCGAGCAACATGTATGCGGATTTAGGAGAGATTCAACTTAAAATAGAACTGATTAAAGAGGATGTTGACGAGGAAGAAGAGGCGGCTTTACCTGCTTCTACCCCAGAAACGCCCCAAAAAGGCAATATCTTTCTGACAATTCTGAAATGGGTTGTAGGCATTATCATTGGTTTCTTCGCGTTTGTCATGATTGTACGTTTCATAAACATTAGGCGGCGGCAATATAGGCTCATGAAAAAGCGTATGGAAAGACGCGCGAGAAGCGGGCGGGTGCGGCGACACTCATAAAAACAGGAGCATGGGAGAAATTCCATGCTCCTTATTGTATACGGGTTCTAGTGATGGGCTGATGTGTGTGAGTTATGGTAGTGCGCCGTTGTGATTGTGCAATATTTATCGGCGCAAACAGTGTAGGTTGTTCTGGCTGCGGTTCTAGAGCCGTGATGACCGCCCGCAAAGGCAGTTGTTGAAAATATGACGGTCATTACTATTACCACTAAAAATGTTATGATACGTTTTGCCATTGGTTTCGCCCCCTTTTGGTTTCTTATTTATAGAATACGGATTGGGGCGCACAAAACGTGGGGTTTGCCCTACAAAATTTAGGGAGTTTTTCGTATTCTTTTAATGAACAGGGGGTAAAACGTGAACGAGATTGAGAAGAGGGTTATTGCCGCGAAGAATGACGGCGGCGAACTGGAAGCATTGTTACGTGATTACCTCCCGTTTATTAGGAAGCAACTCGGTAATCTAGCGGGGTTAGGGCTTGAATTTGATGACATGATGAGTGTTGCAATGGTGATATTTACGAACTGTGTTAAGCAATATGAAGAGGGTAGGGGGAGCTTTCTCACTTTTACGCAGATTAGTATAAAGAATAGGATTTTGGACGAGAGCCGCAAGGAACATAGGCGTGGCGCGAAGGTTGTCACGCTTGATGCTGGAGGGTTGTTGGCAGACGGCGTTTCATTTCAGAATTACAGTAAGGAGATGGAACGGGTGGCATTAGCTGATGAGATTGACAGCCTTTCGACTGATTTAAAGCTTTTCGGGATAGATTTTGAGGAATTGGCGCGGATTTGCCCTAAGCAGGAGAGGGCGCGAAGGCTCTGCATCAGGTTGGCGCACGCCGTTGTGAATGATGACGTTATGAAAGACGAGTTGTTGAACAGGAAGAGATTGGCACTAAGCCGCTTGGCGGGTGATTTCGATATTTCACCTAAGACAGTTGAAAAGCATAGAAAATACATAGTTGCATTGGTGTTGCTGTTAATGGGCGATTATCCGCATATTAGGGCATTTTTGCCGCAATACGGGGGGTGAGGTAGTTGAAAACGGGGTTGGTATTTTCATTAGAGAATGGCAAGGCAACAATTATGCTCTCCGGCGGTGAGTTTGTCAGTGTTCGTGCTGAAAAAGGCTGGCGAAAGGGCGATTTGGTAAATGTTCGGAGCCGTGGCGTTAAACTTAGGACGATTTATGCGGCTTGTTTTCTTCTAATCATCTTGCTTTCTGTTGGTAGTGTCAATCTCTATTATGATGAGGTTTCGCTTGTCAGTTTGGACGTGAACCCGTCTATAGAGATTGGGTTGAATCGCCTTGACCGTGTGGTTGCGGCGCGGGCGCTTAACAGTGAGGCAATGGAGATACTCAGCGGGGCAGATGTCAGAAACTTGCCTGTTGACAGGGCGATTGAGTTACTGTTGAAGAATGGTTTGGAATTGTATATTGTGGACAACGCGTATGTGACATTCACTGTGCAAACCGACAGAAAGGACGCGGAGAACGCACTGCTTGCTATGTTGCAAAATACAGCCGACGAGAAAATTCTCGCTCACCATGAGACGGCGCGGCTCGAAATTTTCGCCGTTGACGCGGCTTTGGTTGAAGATGCGCATAACCACGACGTGACAGCGGGGAAATATTTGGCATTACTTCAATTAAAAGAGATTCAACTTGATATTGAGATTGCCGAATATGCCCACCACAGTATCGGTGATATTAGGGAGAGCATAAACAGCCACAACGCGGGGCATGACAGCGAAGATGACGACTGTGAACACGGGGAAGAAGATGAGGAGTGCGAGCATGAAGGGGTAGGGCATTA
>CAZOVK010000126.1:0-2557 GCA_964583165.1 uncultured Defluviitaleaceae bacterium
GTCATGTATATTTTGCTGATTGTAAGATACTAGACAGCTTATATAAAGTGACTTAATTAAGGTAATTTATCTAAGCCATGTTATAAATATTACATAGTACAATACTCTGTGAACTGGCATTCTTTACACAAAGGTGACCTGGCGCGACAAATCGCTCGTCCAAAAGTGATAATTTGTGTGTTATATCTAATCCAGTGTTCGCGAGGCAAAATCTCTAAGAGGTCATACTCAATGCGTGTAGGGTCGGTTGATTCTGTGAGTCCGAGCCGTTTCGAGATTCGCCCGACGTGTGTATCAACCACAATACCCGGTATGTTAAAGATGTGGCTTCGCATGAGGTTTGCGGTTTTTCTGCCCACACCCGGGAATTTCAGTAGCGCATCCATATCAGACGGCATTTCGCCGCCATGTTCTGACAGCAAGTAGCGCATAGAGCCGATGATATTCTGTGCCTTGTTGTGGTAGAAGCCCGTGCTATGAATATCCTGCTCCATTTCTTCAAGTTTTGCGTTCGCGAACGCCTCAATCGTTGTGTATTTCGCGAACAAGTCCTTGGTGACTATGTTCACACGCGCGTCAGTGCATTGCGCGCTCAAAATTGTGGCAATCAAGAGCTGGTACGGCTCTGTGTAATCCAAAAAACACTTTATGTCGAACGGGTATTCGGTGTCAAGAAGGCTACAAATACCCGCAACGCGTTCTTCCATTGTCATAGGTTTTCCTCCGTAATATCTGTATAAGTCACGCGACCGTCATCACCCCGCCGAAACGCGATTAGGCAAATGCGCGGAATAATTTCACCATGCGTCAGCCGCTGAATGTCCAGCGAAAATGCTTCTATTCTGAACAGCTTAGAGGCTCGTTTGGGCAGATTATCGGGTGTTAACCGCCTGTAGGCATTCGCTATTTGCGCCGAAAAGAGGGTATTAGCCGAACAGACTAACCATTCAGGCATGTTCAGCGATAAATCTGTCAGAAGCATGTCCAACCGCATAAGGGCTTCAAGGGCGAGAATCTCTGTGGCATTCAACCGTGCCGAGCAGAAAACATACAGGTTCTTAAACAGCAAGGTGCGGGTATGCGAGATGTTCAAGTTGCCGTTTTTGTCAAAGAATTCGGCCAGTTTCTCGTAGAACCTAAACGGGCTGTCGAAACGCGCCAGTACGAAGCCAAGCGTGTTCGCAAACGCGCCTGTATTATAATACCAATTGATGACCGTTTCAATATTTTCGAGTTTGACCAAATCGGCGAACGACAATACATGCGTCGACAGCACGCGGTACGGCGCGTTAGAAAAAGCCTTAATCCCATAGTCATCTGCTTCATCGCGGAGTTTCGAGCCCTTTATAAGCTTCAAAAACCCCAATTGGAGCATGTCCGCGCCGAGTCGATAAACCGCATCAAAAGAACGCGCGAAACTCGAATAATCCTCGTGAGGCAAGCCAGCGATTAAATCTACGTGGATATGAATGTTCTTGGCTTCAAGTAGGTGGCGTGTGTTTGTGAATAATTTTTCCAAGTTTGTACGCCTGCCGATAGCCTCAAGCGTTCGCGGGTTGGTAGACTGTATGCCGATTTCAAACTGAAACAAGCCAACACGCGCACGTTTGAGAAACCTGATAGATGTTTCGTCTAACAATTCGGCGCAAAGCTCAAAATGGAAGTTTGTATAGCCATTATCGTTAGCTACTAGGAATTTCCAAATCTCCAACGCACGGGCGGGGTTAGCGTTAAAAGTCCTGTCTATGAATTTGACCTGCTTTACGCGATTTTTTATGAACACATCCAAATCAGCCAAGACGCGTGGCGTTTCGAGAAGCCGCAACCGCCCCTCATACGCAGGATTCGAGTTAAGGCAATAATGACACGCATAAGGGCAACCCTTTGAACTCTGATAATAGAGGATTTTATCACGCATTTCTTCTATATTATTGTAAGGGAACGCCAGCGCCGAAAGGGGTAGGGGGCGTTCTGATAAAGTACGGATGATTTCGCCGCCGCTTAGGTAAGCGATACCGTGAATTGAGCCATAACCCATGTTGTTTTCATAGCTGTCGAGAATCAACGAAAACGTGCGTTCGCCTTCGCCTATGACGATTATATCCGCCCCACGCGTGAACCATATATCATAGTCAAAACTGACCTCAGGCCCACCCAGAACAATCAGCGTTTCGGGCAGAATTGTTCTAAGCGCGGGCAGAAGCCCTGCCACTATATCAGCGTTCCATATATAGACAGAAAGCCCGATAACACGTGGGTTATGCGCGAAAATTCCTGCTAGAATGGCTTCAATGCGGTTGTTAATGGTGTATTCAAGCACTTTTATGTTGTGGCGCGGTTCATACGCCGCAATCGAACGCACTGCCAGATTCGTATGCGTGTAACTCGCGTTTATCGCTGTAATAATGTACGACAAAATATTCACCTTTGTTCTTGTAAAATCATGGCAGTTACATTATAATATATAGAAAGACTAAAAGCAAATTAAATCGGGGGCTTCCATGAGTAAGATATATCAACAAAACCGCAAACGTATGATAGCCGAGATGGACAACAA
>CAZOVK010000127.1:0-2381 GCA_964583165.1 uncultured Defluviitaleaceae bacterium
GGGGCGCTGATTTTACCTTCTTCAAGCATTTTTAATATCTTCATTTTCTCGTTTTCCATTTTTATACCTCCAAGCTTTCTTATCAATAGTTACGTTAACTTGCGCAAAAAGTCTATTTCTAAGGCAATTTCCATGTCGGGAATGGAGTCACTTTTTTTGTGTGCTTCCCACGCGTTGCTCGCCGTCAACATGATATTCTTCCTGTTTGGCTCATCAACATTTCGATAAATATGAATCAGCACGCGTTCCGCCTTCGTTAATTCTGACGTTTCGACAGTTAATAAGCTTTCGTTGATGCCCAACTCGTCATTTGCGAAATACTCCATTTGTATGCCAAAGAACTGCGCGAGCCGCCAAACCGTGTTGATGTGTACGCCGTCAGAATTGCGCTTAATAATGTTTCTAAGTGTGTTATACGGTATATCCATCTCCTGACTCAATTCCTTGATGCTCATTTGCTTCCATTGCAAGAGCGATTGAAGCTTGGCTCCTATACCCATAATTTCCATCCCTTTCACCGATTACATAATGTATTGTTTTCATGCAACTTATATTTTATTTTCACCCAATTGGGTTTTTTACAACGAATATTAGCGTTGACAAATGGCGGATTTTGTAGTATTATGTAGAAAATACCCAATTGGGTAATAATACAGTGGGAGGACGATATACATTATGTATAGTAATCTAAAAGCGGAAATCGTGCGCAACAACATGACATACCGCGACCTTGCCAAGCTTCTCGGAGTGACAGAACAAACTATCAGACGCAAGGTTACGGGCGAGTCTGACTTTGATGTGTCTGAGGGACTGACTATCAGAAACACACTCTTCCCATCGCTTGAGTTTGACTATCTGTTCAAACAGATTGTGGCTAAATAGCTTATAATAAGAATAATACAAATAAGCCGAAAATACAATGTTTTTTTCGGAAGGGGCATGGTTTTGGCAAATAATTCACGAAAACATGCAAAAATGTACCTAAGCCGTGCGCTGTGGCTCAATGAACAGGTCAGAGCAAAGACGGAAGAGCTGGAGCACATGCGCGAGTTAATGGACAGCGTATCGAACAAGGCGGTTATCGGGGGGGCGCGCGGCAGTCATGGTGACCCCGTCGCGCGTCTGGCGGCGAAACTGACCGATTTATCGGATTCTATAATCGAAGACGCGAAAAACATTACGGTCATCTATGCTGAAATAGCAGCGTTAATCGACGCGCTGCCCGACGCATCGTGCCGAATACTCTTGTCCTTACATTATCTGACAGGTAAAACCATGCAAGACATAGCCACGCATCTGGGTTACAGCGAGCGTCAGGTGTATCGAATACATAACAGGGCGTTAGACTTGGTTGATTGTGCACTCAATGACAAGCAATAAAAGAGCCGCCTGTGGGCGGCTTTGCTACATATTCCTAACCTCTCAAAATGGGTTGTGTGTTTCTATTGCGGGTTAATTAACCTATTCTATTGCTAACAATACCATTTAATTTTCGCGGGGTTCGGTTCATTCTCAATAGCTACGGCGCGAAGAGCTTCTGCCATTTTGGTGCATTCTTCGGCGGCTATTTTGTCGTAAACCTCGGGCTTCTCATTGATACCCACACGCGCATAAGCTATCGCGGCCGCGCCGTAGAACACTAGCCCCAGCGAATGTGTAGGCGCATGTATCGAAGCGGTCGCCTGCCCTATCGTCCTTGCGGCGGCTTGGGCGGCGTGGTTGTCGTCGGCTTCACGTGCGGCGGCGTGAACATTCAGAATTAACTTCTTGACGGCGGGTAGCTTCATATTTCCCCTAAGCCACTCACGCGCCGCGTCAATGGCAGCCTGTGGGCGTGTGTCATGCGGGTAACTATCTAAATAGATAGGCAAAATCACCGCTTCGGCATAGTCAATACACCAGTTCGCGATTGTGGTTTTGCTCTGTGTTTCTATTAGGCGCATGAGCTTCAAAATATACGGCGAATCGACCTCGCCCAGCATTTTTCTTGGTTTTGCCATCGCTTTCAAACCTCTAAACCGTTTTCTGAAGAGTTTCTACGCTGATTTTTGGCACAAATGTTATTCGCAAGAATTATCACTCAACAGACGGCAGTCGCAAATTATTCTATATAACAAAATAGAGCATTTCTGCTCTAATATGACCCGTATGGGAATCGAACCCATGTTACAGCCGTGAAAGGGCCGTGTCTTAACCTCTTGACCAACGGGCCGGTTATTGAGTAATGTAACTTGACGCCCCGAGCAGGATTCGAACCTGCGACCCACCGGTTAACAGCCGGTTGCTCTACCGCTGAGCTATCAAGGCAAAAGCGATAAACGCTTTCAAAACCTAACATGAGGAGGAAGGAAGAAAAATAGTAGTAAGCGTACGGTCAATTA
>CAZOVK010000128.1:0-1986 GCA_964583165.1 uncultured Defluviitaleaceae bacterium
AACCACAAACAAAAAACAACACATATTTGCGCATAAATTACCCCTTTTTGTTAATCTTTTGACTAGTATGTGTTGTTTTTGTCAAATTATGATATGTGGTTATCTCGGCAAATCCTCCAGTGACTCATAGCCGAAATGCCGCAGAAATTCGTCGGTAGTGACAAACAAAATCGGCTTCCCCGCTGTGTTTAGCCGCCCCGCTTCACAAATGAGGTTATATTCTAAAAGGCGATTCACGGCGTGGTCAGCGTTTACGCCCCGTATTTCTTCGATTTGTTGTTTGGTTACGGGCTGTTTATACGCGATTATGGCCAGTGTTTCAAGCAATGTAGTTGTGAGGGCGCGGCGTTTCGGAATATCCACAAGCGACTTTATGTATGTGTGATAGCGCGGTTCCGTACACATTTGGTAAGCGTCATTGACACGGATTATGCGAATGCCGCTGTCTTTGGCGGCGTATTTTTCGCGTAGGGTTTCTATAATCTTCCGCGCCGTATTCTTGTCTAACTCAACAGCCGCCGCCAAGCGTTCAAGCTCAACAGCGTCGCCACTTGCAAACAGCATGGCTTCAAATGCCGCGTCATAATTTATGTCGTTCACTCTTTTTCAACTCCAAAACAATGCCGCTTGTCGATAGGATCAGTGTTACGACCTGACTCCGCATAAGCTCCAACAGCGCAAGGAAAATGACAATCATTTCCAGCTTTGAGCCGCTTTCGGCGAAGATATTCTCAAACTCGACGCGCTTTTTTATATTCAACAGCGCACAAATATAGTCTTGCTTCTGCTCAATCGAGTATTCTTCTATCGGGTCAACCGTAAACGGCGTAGAAGCCATGTCCTTTCTTGATTCGCGGCGGTTCAACACGTCTTGGAACGCCGCGTTTAACATCTCCATGCTTACACCGTTCAGAATCTCGTTGATGGGGTAGGTTTCCCGCGCGTCTTTCGTAAATATCACGTCAAGCCCCCGAAACGCGATTTTATCATAGTCCATACCGCGTGTCATGAACAAGTTCGCGAGCTCCGCGAAGTGTTTGTATTCGGACAGACGCGCTTCGAGTTCTTCGGGCGTAGGTTCATGTGCTTCATCTTTTGGTGGCGCGGGGAGCAGGCTCTTAGATTTCCACTCCAAAAGGGTTGCCGCGGCGACAACAAACGCGGCGGCTTCTTCCATATCGGGCATGGGTGATTCGAACAGATGTTCCCAAAAATTCTCAACCAAAGCCGCAATTACAACGTCTAAAATCTCCAGCTCGTTCCGTTCGATTTGTTCTATTACCTCGTCGGCGGGTGTTCTGACAGTCGCAAAAATGCCCATTATAGGAAAGGCGCAAGAATCAGCCTTGTTATCGGGTTGATTATCTGGTCAAAGAAACCCATAACAACGCCAAGAACGAGAATAAGTTGGAACACTTTTTCGTACTGTGTGTACTTGATAGCCGTCTGTGGCTTCAGAAATGCCGTCAAAATCTTCGAGCCGTCCAGCGGGTAGATAGGTATGATGTTAAACAGCCCAAAACCTACATTATACATAGCGCCAAGCCCGAAAAACAGGTAAATCAAGTAATAGAGTATATTATCGGGTTTTATCTGGGTGGGGTTCATAGCCACAAAGACATTTGTGGCTAGCCCCATGAGAATCCCTATGACAATATTGACGACAGACGGCAAGGTATATACAAGCAGTATGCCTTGTTTGCGTCGCTTATAATTGGCGCTTGTCGTTCTGACAGGTTGCCCCCAGCCATAGCGCCAGAAAATCATGAACAAAAGCCCAAGCGGTTCGATATGCTTAAAGGGGTTCAGCGTGAGCCGACCCTCGCGGCGCGGCACGGTGTCACCCAGCGCCGTGCTCGCCAGCGCCTTGGTGTATTCGTGAACCGCGACAGTGATAATCGCAATCGGGATTGTCATCAGCAGTTTATACAATTCGTTCATTGTTACCCCCATATTATATTGTAAAATTTCTCTTTGCATTTTGGC
>CAZOVK010000129.1:0-1983 GCA_964583165.1 uncultured Defluviitaleaceae bacterium
GACGTTGTGTCGTTTGATGAGGAAACAATAATTGCCGAAACAGATATGGGCGTTATTGTCGTCAAGGGCATGAATCTGCATGTGAACCGCCTGAATCTCGACAATGGCGAGCTGGACATAGAGGGCGACATCACAAGCATCGCCTATGAGGACAGTTCAGCCGCGAAAGGAAAGAGCGGGCTTTTGTCGCGGCTCTTTAAGTAATATGATTCTGTCCATATCGGGTCAGACGCTGATTTTTCTCATCGCGGCGGCCTGCGGCGGTGGAGCGGGGCTTGTTTTTGACGTATTCCGCGTACTTCGGCGCATGGTCAAGCATAACACGGTGTTCGTGCAATTAGAAGATATACTGTTTTGGATAACGGCGGCCCTCGGCGTTTTCTTGGTCAACCTCATAATCGCCGACGGGTTGTTTCGCGGGTACATAATAATGGGGTTTGCGCTGGGGATAGTCATATACTTCGCGGCAATAAGCCCATTTGTATTGATGGGTTTACTTGCCGCAGCCAAGTTTATTGTCGGGCTGATAGCGTGGATTGTCGGGCTGATACTTATGCCGATTAAGTGGCTTATCGGGCTTCTGAAAAAGTTCGGCGCTTTTACGAAAAAGAAGGCACGCGGCGCATATAGACGCACAAAACCTACGCGTGACAGGCTGAATGCCCATTACAGCAACGCCAAAAGCCGCGTAAAAGCCAAACTCACGCCTAAGCCTAAAAAACCCAAGAAGCGCAGGGGTAACAATACCACAGAGCTCGAAACCACAATAAAAAACCCCATACGTAGGGAAGAACCCACGCATAGGGTCACAGTAAGGCATATTTCTAAGCCGAAACCTAGTTCACAGTCAGGCTCGCGTTCGTAGTTTCAAGCGAGAGCTTGACTTTTCTTTCTGCCATTTCGTAGTTCATGCTCATGGCCTCGGCGCTCGTGCGGTCGTTGGTGATGAAGTTCAGCCCCGAAAGACCGATTTTGATGGAGCCCAATGACGCAAGCGCCTTGATGTGATACCCAAGGCTATACGCGCTCGGCATGTTCATGACCATGCGCGAATTGTTCGCTTCAATAGCCCACAGATAATCGCGGTAGCGTGTGAGTTCGGGTATGCTCATATTCACGCCGCCGTTTTGCATCTCAACGCGCAACCGTTCTACGTCGAGATGGTAAATATTCAAATCGCCGTTAAAACCGATAATCTGGGCTGTCGCCGCCGCAACGGTTTTGAGTGTCACATTGCCGTTATTCGAGTCAATCGTCAGATGCTTGCAACCGACGCGCTCTGCCTCAATTGCGCCGCAGGCGGCTTCAAGGCGCAGGTATTCGCTGTCCATGCCTGTTATCGTCACAGGCGCGTTCAGACCATTGAGCGTGATTGACATGAACATGTGTTGTGGCACATAGGCTTCGATGCCAACGCGCTCAAACGCATCTTCGTCATAACTTAGGTGGAATTTGCTCCCTAAAACCATGAGTTCCGGTTGGGGCGCGGGGCGTTTCTGCTTGAAGCTGATTTTCGCACTCAATTTATCGCCATTGTAACCCGTTACAATAATGCCCGCGTTCAGCGACGTAATGTTCAGCTCATTCGGGCCCGGGTTAATGCGGATTTCGTAGTTTCTTACCATATCGCCCGGGCGAGAAGCCGCGACAGGCGCTGATGGGTTGGCGGGGGGCGCATATGGGGTCGGTGCGCCCGAAGTTGCGCCGCTCAGTGAGCGCGATAGCTTGTCTGTAGCGCTCGCCGTCTTCTCGACAACCGTATCCGTGAAGCGTTGTAGGCGCGGCTCGAAATCGCGCATGAGGGTTTCAAACTTGCGGCCCAGTTCCTCTGTAAAGCCGTCAAAGCCGCCGCCTGTGGCGGGGCGTGAGGGCGCTTGTGCGTTCGATTGAGGGGTTTCATGAATGTCAGGTGCGGGCATACGGCTCGTCTGGGGGCGAGGTTCACGGGTTTGCCTTGTCTTACCTGTCGCTTCAAGCAAGGTT
>CAZOVK010000130.1:0-1721 GCA_964583165.1 uncultured Defluviitaleaceae bacterium
GGGGTAGTAGAGCCTCCGCCTTCACCCCTTGAAGGTGTTGTTGTTGTGGTTGTTGTCGGAGGAGTAACACTTGTGCCATTCTGGGTAACGCCTGTGGTGTTCTTTTCGACAACCAAAACGGTATCTTTTGTATCGACAGTGGTGTTGTTGCCACTGACTGATACTGTTGTAACCGTGCCTGAGCCACTGATTTTGACGCCTTCGGCCGCGCTTGTTACAGCCGCCACTGTTGCGCCCGTGTCAACCTTCATGTCTGCCCCAACCGCGGTTTCGGTGATACTCACGGCAGAAACAGATGTTGTACCCGTCAACGTAATATTCGCGCCCGACGCGCTCACCGTAAGCCCTGTGATTTTGGCGTTGTTGAGTGATATGGGCGTATCAGTCGTGACGGCCACTTGGTTGAAAGCGCCTTCAAGAATGATTCCGTCCTTGCCGTCGTCTATGTAGACCACTTCAACGCGGCAACCCTCTTCTGAGCGAACACGCACACCACCGTCATCTGTCTTTGCGACAATGATACTGCCCACAGTGCTGTTATTCTTCAATATAATGGAGTTCACGCCACCGCCACGAACGACAACACGCCCTGTGACCTTTACGTTGTCGAGCTCGATATCGCCGTTACCAACGCCCTCGCCGATAATCAAATCGCCGTTGATTGTGAGGTTCTGTAGCGTAATATCGGGGACATTCACCATTACATTACCGACGACTGTAGTTACGCCGTTCGTTTTTACATATGTACCAATGACACTGTGCATGACCTGTGCAAACTCGGCGCGGGTGATGTGCGCTGTTGGGTTCAGTTTTCCGTTTGAGCCGGCGACATACCCCGCCTTAACCATAGCGGCAAACGCAGGACGCGCCCAAACCGCGACATCAGCGGCATCACTGAAACTGTTAAGAACCGATTCATCCGAAGCTTCGAGTTTCATCAGACGACCGATAACACTGAATGCCTCTTGACGCGTGATGTTGTCATTCGGGCGCAATTTACCGCCGTCGCCCGTCATGGCCTTCATCTGAACAGCCTTAGCCATCCAACTTTTGTACCACGCGTTAGCGGAAATATCGGTAAACGCGTCGAGTGAGGCCTCATTCTCTTCGCCGAATGCCCGCGCCATGATAACAGCCATTTCGGCGCGGGTCAGCTTGTTGTAGGGTAACAGATAACCTTGAGCATTCCCCGCCATAAGACCATTGTCAACAGCCGCCTGCATGGCGCTTGCCGACCAATCCGTTGGCATGTCAGGGAATGTGCCCGTATTTGCCGCAAACACGTTCGACGTAATTAACGACAGCAACATACAGACAACAATGAACGTAGACAGTAACTTCTTCCCCATTTTCTACCTCCGCTTTACTCGTACTTTCTTACAATTCTAACATGCACACATAGAATCGCGAGAATAAATCTAACAATATCACATGTACTATGACGGATTTGCGAGTAAAGTATCAATTGTAGAAAATGGCCCAGATTGTTCTTACTTAATATTATAGATTTTCAATAGCTTTTCAGACTCAACGCCGTCCATGCCCGTTATCTTTGCGAGTTTCCAACCCTCTAGCTTGGCGGTGTCAAGACCTGCTTCAACAAACGGCACGGGGTTAAGCACAAAAACCACATCGCGCTCGTTTGTGTTAATATCCTTTGCCCATCGGAACGCGTTGCCACCGCCTATCATCAGTTCGTAGATATCGTGGTCAAGGTGATA
>CAZOVK010000131.1:0-1678 GCA_964583165.1 uncultured Defluviitaleaceae bacterium
TTGTCGGCGAATCGGGCTGCGGCAAGAGCGTAACGGCGAAGTCGATACTAAAACTCATACCCATGCCGCCCGGGCGAATAGACTCCGGTCAGATTATCTACGGCGACAGGGATATAGTGGGCATGACTATCCCAGAGGTTCGGCGCATACGCGGTAAGGAAATCAGCATGATTTTCCAAGACCCTATGACTTCGCTGAACCCTACAATGAAGATAGGGCGGCAGATTAACGAGGTTATCATCAAGCACCAGAATGTTTCACGCGAAGAAGCGAACCAACGGGCGCTCGAAGTGCTCAAAATGGTACAGATACCGAACCCCGAGAAGCGTATGCAACAATACCCGCATGAGTTTTCGGGCGGTATGCGCCAACGCGCGATGATAGCCATTGCGATAGCCTGTAACCCACGCCTGCTGATTGCGGACGAACCAACAACGGCACTCGATGTGACCATACAGGCGCAGATACTCGATATATTGAAAGACTTGAAGAACAAAACGGGCATGAGTGTTATGCTCATAACCCATGACCTCGGCATAGTCGCGAACATGGCCGACCGCGTGCTTGTGTTCTATGCGGGTAAGGTTGTTGAAAGCGGTAGCCCGCGCGACATCTTCTATAACCCGCGCCACCCATATACGATGGGGCTGTTAAACTCCGTGCCACGTCTAGACATCAAGAATAAAGACCGCTTGCAATCTATTGACGGTGTGCCACCGGATTTGTTCGCCCCACCTGTCGGTTGCGCATTCGCGGCGCGGTGTACGAAGGCCATGCGGATTTGCCAGATGAAGTACCCCGACATGACAACGGTTAATGAGGGTCATACGGCAGCTTGTTGGCTGGAAAGTAGAGCGAAAGCGATTATATAAGAAAAAACTCCACAGTTATCTGGTTACTGTGGAGTTTTTCTTTGCCTATGCCACTACTTGTTAAAGGCAGTAAACGAAGGGCCCCTGCCCTACATTACCCGACGCGAGTGTGAGTTGGATGCAAAAAATGAGCGCCGTTGCCGGCGCTCTTAGTTACTATTTCGCTTGATACTTCGCAAGATATTCTTTAGAAGCGTTCAAGTCTTGATTCAGAACATTGCCTGTATCGATAAGAGTAGACAATGTGGAGTAGCTACGGTTCTTCAGACCTTGGTAAACGGCGATGAAGTCATCTTGATTGATTGCGTAAAGGACAGCTTTACGAAGGTCAACGTCCAAGAATTTGTTGCCGTTTTTAAGGTTGAAGTAAGAATACGTAACACCGTTCGATGTTCTCTTGCTTACATAGTAACGCGAGTCAGCTTCAAGAATCGAAACTTGGTCTTCGGGGATGAACGGCAGGATGTCGATTTCGCCCGAACGGAACGCCGAAACAGCGGCTGTGTTGTCCGTGATGACCTTATAGGTGATGTTCTTTATGCGCGGCGCGTTGTCTGTGTTGGGCATGTAGCCGTAGTTCTTCTCGAAGACGATTTCATAGTCGTTCTTGAAAAGAAGAGCGTATGGGCCTGATGTCCAGAGGTGGTTGTTGTATGTAGCGCCCTCTGTGATTGTGCTTTGGTCGCCGTAGATAACGTCCTTTGTCGGGTCGTAGGCGGCGAAGTTCACGTCCTTGTTGATAAGTTCAACCTGGTCTTTGCAGACGATACCGGCTGACTGGTGAGCAAGGAAGTTAAGAACCTGCG